>CAYVQL010000255.1:0-16737 GCA_964454135.1 uncultured Enterobacterales bacterium
GGGGACTGGGACGCCAAGAAGGAATACGTGCGGGGCTTCATCTATGGCATGGTGCTGGAGGCCGGCGAGTGCTGGGACACGGTCTTCGGAATGGACACGGCGGCAGACCTCTACGCCGAGTTCCCCGACCTCCTGCAGTGCGCGGACATCCACTGGTATCACAGGAAGAAAGCAGATTCACTCAAGCATATCGGCTGCTTGATCTTCGAGGTGGACGAGCTGAAGGCGTTGGTGGAGGAGAAGATCCGCGAGGAGATCGGCAAGTACCTTGAAGAGGACCATTTCGAGGACTTCCCCGTGACCGTCTCCGAGTCCGGCTACGCCGTGGACACCTCCGCCACGACGGGCGACTGCAATCCCACCGGTGCCAGCGACGAGGATTTCCAGGCCTGGGAGGTCTGGCGCCGGCTCTGCGGCGCCCTGGCCTCCAAGGCCAGCCTGGCCGGCTGGCACGGCCTGATCGCCACCCAGGGCGGCGAATTCGGCGGCATGGGCCTGCGCTTCGACGACACGCGCAGCACGGCGCCGGCCTCGGCAGCCGAGCCCAGGCCCTCCTGGTTCGCCTTCCAGCGCCTGGGCCAGCTGCTGGGCGACAAGGTCGTGGACGGGCGGATGGCGCTGCCCAGCGCAGACAGCAGGGATCAGCTCGAGGCCCTGCTCGGCCAGGGCTACCGCGACACCGATCCCTGGATCACGGTCCTGGAGCTGACGCTGCAAGTGGGAGCCGACTACCGCTACGCCTACCTGGTCCTCCGCGATCCCAGCGCCCCCAGCGGCAGCAGCATCTACTGGGTCTGCACGTCCTGTACGGTCTACGAGAGCAAGATCATGCCCTTCAGGTCGGGCTCCGACTTCTGCGGCTCGACAAGGCTGCCCCGCCCGTGGAGCCTCTGGCCCGCCTCCGAACAAAGGCTCCCCAGCCCCGTGGCGTTCAAGCCCGGCTTTCAGCCGCGCCTGTTCTTCGCCTACGAGCGCGCCGACTGGGCGGTCATGTCCTACGAAGAGGCGGGACGATGGGAGCTGGGGGTGAAGCCGGCGAAGCCGTGGCAGAACAAGCTGCACCAACCGCCGGAATGGATGGATGATATGCTCGCATCCCTGCCCAACGACCCCAGAGACCTCATCGCCGAGAAGAAGGATCTTGCCCCCTGACCCGCCCCGGCACGCATGCCTGCTTTGGCTCGCGCTGCTTTCGCTCGTCGCCAGCTGCGACGGGGAGCGCGGGAAGGACTCGGCGCCGCCTGCGGGATCCCCTCCCCCGGCGGACAGCGCGCCGCGCGACTCCGGCGGCCGGGACAGCCCCCTGGACACCGCGTGGGAGAGCGGCGAGACCGGGGGCGTGGAGACCGGGGACAGCGCGCCGCAGCCGAGCGAGAACCGGTTCGAGTGCGGCAGCCGCGAGGTGGGGGCCGCGCCCTGGGGCTTGATGGCCGTGGAGGAGGCGGAGCTGATCATCGACTACGAGACCGCTGGCTTCACCGATGCTGCCGCTGCCGATGTCGACGGCGATGGCTGCGTCGACTTGGGCTTGGGTGTGGTGGAGGAGTCCACATACGACCACGGCAAGGGCGAGTACCACAACATATTCGGTATCGGCATCATGCCCGGCAACACCTCTGGGCAGGTCGTCTTCGAAGAGGAAGCCCGCGCCTTCGTACACGGCGAATGGGATCACGACACCTATGTGGTGGCCAGCGGAGACCTGGACGGGGACGGAGCTGTCACGGACTGGCTGATCGGGGCCATGGACGCAAGCAACGGAGCTTCCACCCCGGGAGCGGTCTACTGGTTTCCAGACCTGTCGAGCGGCGAGTTCGAGGAGAGCGACGCGGCCGTCACGATTTGGGGGGATGAGGACTACTTAGCCTACGACATCTCCGTCGGAGACAACGACGACGACGGCCTGGGCGACGTGCTCGTCAGCTACCCGATCACAAAGGGCGAAGGATCGGGCAGCCTGCTGAACACCAGAGTCGCCCTCATCCGCGGGCCTCTCGAAGAGGACATGAGCGTCGCTGAGGCGGACGCCATCATCGAGGGCGTCGAGGATGACGGTCGCTCCTTTGGCAACCAAGTTCTCCACGCCGATGCGGATCTCGTTGGCGGCGACGGCATCAACGACCTATCGACCACCGCCCGTCACTACAACGGCTCCCGGGGCCGCGTCTGCATCTTCGCCGGCCCGGTGGAGGGCCTGCTCACCTCGGACGATGCCGACGCCATGCTGGAGGAGCAGAGCTGCTACGCGGGCGCCGGCGAAAGCCTGTCCTGCGGCGGCGACGTGGACGGCGATGGCTACGACGATCTGCTGGTGGGAGCGGACGACTACGGCAACGTCGGTCGCGTCTACCTGGCGCTCGGGCCGGTGGAGGGCATCCGGAGCCTCTCGGACGCCGCGGGGATCTTCGACAACGGGCAAGTCTACGCTGACCTTGGAATGGCCGTCTCCATCACCCAGGATCTGGACGGTGACGGGCATGCCGATCCCGCCATGGGAGCCAGCGGATACTCGGCGCCGGGCGGCCTGGACAACGAAGGCGCGGTCTTCGTCTTCTACGGCCCCATCACCGGCAGCCACGACGCCGACGATGCCGACGCCGTCATCTCTCCCAGCTACGACAAGGACAACTACAACAGCGTCGGCGGCATGCTCTCGGGGGTGGGCGACACCGACGGCGACGGCTACGACGATCTGCTGATCGGCTCCAACGCCACCTGCTGGGGCACGCTGATCCGGGGCGGGCTGCGCTGAGGGCGGTGCGGCACACTGCGGTCTTCGTTCCACCGCTCATCCACAACGGCGCGCGCAGGCGCCCACCATCTCAACAGCCCCCGGGGGCAGTCCCTCCAACGCACGCTCAGCCCCCCCCCTCCCCCTCGGCGCTGCGCCGCCAGGCCCAGACCAGCAGGCCGGTCACGATCAGCGTCGCCGCGACGGTCAGGATGGGGCGCTCCACCACGTGCAGCAGCAGGAAGTCCACCGCCGCCTCTCCGTAGCGCCAGCCCAGCCACAGGGTCAGGGGGACGGTGACCAGGATGCCTGGCGTGTTGATGCGCAGCATGCGCCCGTAGGAATCCCCAGCCAGGCCCGAGGCGATGAAGAGCGGCACCTTGAAGCCCACGGCGTAGCGGGCGAAGTAGAGCGCGCGGCGGCCGAAGCGCTCCACCAGCCGGCGCAGGCGCTCCATCCTGGATCTGCCCAGGAGCCTCTCCAGGCGCGCGCTGCCCACTCCGCCGTGGCGCATCCAGCGCCCCAGGGAGAAGGCGGCCAGATCGCGCAGGAAGACGCCCACGAAGCCGGCCAGGCAGGTGGCGTACGGGGAGAGAGCGCCGCGACGCAGCTGCCAGCCCGCCACCAGCAGGGGCAGCTCGTCCGGCCAGGGGAAGCCCAACCCTGAGAGGGCGCAGGCCCAGAACAGCGCCAGCGGACCCGTGCCGACGTAGAGCGCCCCGGACTCTTCCATGATGCCTCGATCTCAGCCCTGGTCTTCGAACCAGACCAGCGCAGGCGCGGTCACGGGACCCGCCATGGGCGCCTCCCGCTCTGTCAGCAGATCCAGCACGGTGGCGGACGCAAGGGGCAGGCTGACCTCCTCGCCGTAGTAGAGCAGCCAGAGGCCGGGGCCCAGCTCCACAGCGCGCCCCCCCTCCACCGCCAGCGCGCGCACCTCGCCCAGCTCCACCTCCGCCAGGATGGCCGCCAGGCGGCGAAAGACCTGGCCGCTGGGCTTGGCCTGGCGGCCGGAGCTGGCATCTTCCCCCAGGTTGCGCAGCAGGGAATGGGTGGAGTAGCCCGTGTTCGGCGCTCCCTTGCGCAGGGCGGGCGGATCGCAGAGGGTGTGCCAGAAGACGCGCTCCACGCCCCGCGCCAGGGCCTCTCCCACCACCAGGGCCACCATGCGGGCCTGGAACTGCTCGTCCACCCACTTCGAGCCGCGCCGCTGCGAGGGCACACCCGTCTCGGTGACGAAGATGGGCCGGCCGCGAGCCAGCGCCTGGGCATTGTCCAGCGCGGCGAAGAAGTTATCCGGGGTGCGCTCCTCGAAGTAGGCGTGCACCGAGAGCACGTCCACGGCCTGCCCTTCCCAGTTCAGCACCTCCTGCAGGTAGGCCTGACCCCAGGGTTTGGAGGTGTGGAAGGTGCCGCCGTTCAGCACCACCGCCTCGGGATGGGCGCGACGGATGGCGGCGGCCGTGGCCGCCAGCACCTGGGCGTACTCGGTGGGGGTCTCGAAGCAGGCTGGATCGAAGTCGCGCACAGCGCCCCTGGGCAGGATGCGGTTGTGCAGGTCGGGCTCGTTGTCGGCCTCCCAATAGCGCACCGGCCGCAGCAGGCCCGGGGCGTCGTCCACGCCATCGCCGTCGTAGCGCTCCGCCAGGCCCTGGACCCAGGCCTGGTAGCCCTCCATGTCGTCGGGCACGTAGCGCTCGGTGTAGTTGGCCGTGTGGTTGCCCGGCCAGGGCCCCACCACCAGCACCACGTCCAGGCCAGCCTGCTGCACCAGCGCCAGGTAGCGATCCGTGCGCTGCTGGGCCGCGGGCCGCATCTTGTAGGTGTGCCAGTTGATGAAGGGGTAGGTGGCGCTGTTGACCCGCACCCAGCGCGCACCCAGCTGCGCCACCTGCCGCGCGTCGTCCTCCAGGTGCGCCAGGATCTGCTCTCGATCCAGCGTGCCCCTGTTCACGAAGCGCTCGGGGACGGAGACCGCCTCGTTGATGCCCAGCAGATCCAGGGCGCTGTCCATGGTCGCGGCCTGGGCGTAGGGAAAGGGGCGCTCCTGCGCTGGCAGCTCCGGGCCGGGGCCCGACACGGGTGCGACGGTGCTGGCGTCCTGGCAGCGCAGGCAGGCCACCGCGCCCAGGCAGGCCAGCAGCAGCGCTCCCGCCCCCAGCAGCCAGCGACGCCAGCTGCGCGGGCTCACGTCTTCACCAGGCGCAGCCCGGGACGCCCCGGTTCTTCCGGCTGGGGAGCCGGCTCCTGGGGAGCCTCGTCCGGAGGCTCGGGCACCAGGGTGATGCGCTCGATGGCCGCCCAGGGAAACAGGCAGGTGCGGATGCGGTCGAAGCCCAGGCGCAGCTCCAGCGCATCGGCATGGTATCTCGCTCGATAATGGTGGTGATAGGCGGCGTCCAGGCTGATGGGCAGGTGCTCTGGGAAGCGGGCCAGCGTGGACTCGGGCACGCCGCTGCCCTGCAGGGCCGCTGTGCGCAGCACCAGGTGCATGTCCACGCCAAGGGCGAAGCCCAGCCGCATGATCTCGGCCGCCTGGGGGCCGTCGGGATCGGCCAACGCCACCTCTTGCGGGCCAGCATCATCGTCGGCGTCGCTGTGCAGCGCCAGCGCGGGCTCGAGCCGCTGCTGGGCCGCATCCTCCTGTTCCTCCTCTTCCACCACCTGGGCCAGCCCGCTGGGAACCCCCAGCTCCTGCGGCGTCAGCTGCAGGCTCTCGACCATGGCGAAGAAGAGGTCTACGGGCAGCGGCGCCGCTCCGCGCAGGATGGGCCGCAGCTCGCGCCGCGGCAGGTCGAGCTCCTTGGCCAGCGCGGCGACGTTCAAGCCGCGACGCTTCATGGCCTTGCGCACCGTCGCCAGCAGGGCCGCGCTGTAGGGTCGAGACATCTGGCCTCCTCACCCCGCACATAGCGGACGAGAGACCCGCGTGCCCCCGCAGCCCTGCGCCGAGCGCGCGACAGCCCTCTTCAGGGGGCGCCGCCTCAGGAAGTGGGCGGGTGACTGTGGGTGGGCGTGGCAGGTGGAGCCTGGGCCGTGCCCGGCGCGCCGCCGTTGATGTCGATGCGGGCCGCCTGGCAGGTGAGCGTGGCGCCGCCATCCAGCGTGCCGCTGGCACCCGCCTCGAAGACCGCCTCGGTGCCGGCCTTGATGTCCACGCTGGCCGAGGCCTCCAGGTTGAAATCGGTGCACTTGAAGGTCATGTTCATGCCCGCTTCGTGCTCGATGTCCTGCTGCACGGTCTCTTCGATGGTCTTTTGGGCCGCATTCAGATCCTGGACGATGGCCTCGTTGTCGGTGGTGGACGTGAGGCGGATGTGCTCGTCGCCCTCGGTGTCGTCGAAGTCGATCCAGTGCGAGTTGCGGGACCAGAAACGGCGGTGGTCGTTGTTGCCGTCCTCGTTGGCGTAGGGCGCGGGGAGATCTTCTCCCAGGTTGTAGACCGCGCCCAGCACGTAGGGCGTCAGCGTGCGATAGGCGAAGCCCAGGATGACCTCGGTGTCCACGTCGGGCAACATCACCAGGCCCCGATCCTGCCCCGCCATGGGGGTGATCATGCGACACCACGAGGTCTTGATCTCGTCAGAGTGCGCCACGGGGTAGCTGACGAGCACGCGGTGCATGCCGTCCGGGTCCACGTTGTCCACGACGATGCCGACGACCACTCCATTGATCACGGCTGCCTCCTGCTAGTTGATCTGGGTGGTGGCGGCCGTCATGGTCAGCTGGGTGCCCCCATTGACCGTGGCGCTGGCGCCGGCTTCCAGGTTCATGGTGGTGCCGGCCTTGACCGAGACGCTGGCGCTGGCCTCCAGCTTGAAATCCGTGCACTTGAAGTCGATGGTGTTGCCGGCCTCGACGATGATGTCCTCTCCGGCGTAGACCGACAGGGTCTTGCCCGCCGAGTCCCAGATGATGCGGATCTCCTCGTTGTGGCTGATCAGCTCGATGCGCTCGCTGCCCGAGGTGTCGTCGAAGGTCAGCCGGTGCCCCGACCTGGACTGGAAGACGCGCAGGTTGTTGTCCCCATCTTCGTTGGCGTAGGGGGGCGTGTCCACGCCGTTGTAGAGCGAGCCCAGCACGATGGCGTGGTTGAAGTCGCCGTGCACGAAGGCCACCAGCACCTCGTCGTCCACCTCCGGGATGGTCATCCAGCCTCGCTCGCGACCCGCCATGGGCATCACCAGGCGCGCCCAGAAGCTCTCGGGCATGTCGGGGAGCGTGGGAAACTTCAGCTTCACCCGACCGAGTTCATCGGGATCCACGTTGTCGACCACCAGCGCCTCCACCAAGCCGGGCATCTGGCCCGAGACCGGGCGACCATGTCTGTCCGTAACCTTGGGCAAAACTGCCTCCTAGAGGTGAAACCGGGTGGATTATAGCGGGCGATTCCCCAGGGGGTCAACGAATCGCGTCGCCAGCCTCGGATTGGCGCGCGCCGAGCCCCGCCTCGGGCAGTTACAGGGAGCCAGCGGTATCCGCCCGGGGCCGGGCGTTGTTCCGCATCGGTCCCCACCAGGCAGACGGGTGTTTTGAAATGGCGACATTGAAGCTGGTCGATGTAGCGAAGAGCTATGGAGCCACCCAGGTGCTGCAGCGCGTGGACCTGGACGTGAGCGACGGGGAGTTCATCGTGCTGGTGGGGCCCAGCGGCTGCGGCAAGTCCACGCTGCTGCGCTGCATCGCCGGGCTGGAGATCCCCACCGAGGGCAGCATCTCCATCGACGGGCGGGACGTGACCAGGGCCGCTCCCCGCGATCGCGACGTGGCCATGGTCTTCCAGAGCTACGCCCTTTATCCCCACATGACCGTGCGCCAGAACATGGGCTTCGCGCTCACCATCCGCAAGCTGCCCCAGCCCGAGATCGACAAGGCCGTGGAAGAAGCCGCCCAGCTGCTGGAGCTGGGCGCGCTGCTGGAGCGCAAGCCATCCCAGCTCTCCGGCGGCCAGCGCCAGCGCGTGGCCATCGGGCGCGCCATCGTGCGCAAGCCCTCGGTCTTCCTCTTCGACGAGCCCCTGTCCAACCTGGACGCGGCCCTGCGGCTCACCATGCGCGTGGAGCTCAAGCGCCTGCACCGCCGCATGGGCACCACCATGGTCTACGTCACCCACGACCAGGTGGAGGCCATGACCCTGGCCGACCGGCTGGTGGTGCTGGAAAAGGGCATCGCCCAGCAGATAGGCACGCCCATGGAGGTGCACGACTCGCCCGCCAACCGCTTCGTGGCCGGCTTCATCGGCTCGCCCGCCATGAACTTCCTGGAGAACCTGGAGCAGGACTGCGTGGTGGGCGTGCGGCCGCAGCACGTCATCCTGGGCCAGGGCCCCCTCCGCGCGCGGGCCGACGTGGTGGAGCCCCTGGGCACCGAGAGCCTGGTGCACCTGGAGATGCTGGGTGGGCGGGCGGGGGCGGGCGGGCGCGGGGAGCAGGGAGACCACGTGCTCGCCCGCACCGAGCAGCCGCCCGCGCCCGGCGAGCTGGCCGTGGAATTCCGGCGCACCTACCGCTTCGACCGCGACAGCGGGGAGGCACTCTGAGCATGAGCCTCCCCCGCAGAGCCACCGCGCTTCGCATCTTCGGCCTGCTGCTGGCAGCCGCCCTGCTATCGCTGCCCAGCCTGGCCCGGGCCGCCGAAGTGACCCTGTGGCACAAGTTCCGCGGGGCCGAACGCCAGGCGCTCGAGAAGATCATTGAGGACTGGAACCAGGCCCACGGCGACACCCCCGTGGTGCCCATGGCCATCCCCAACGAGGCCTTCCGGAACAGGCTCGAGACCACCATCCCGCGCGGCAACGGGCCCGACCTGTTCATCGCCTCCAACGAAAAAGTGGTCACCTGGTCGCGCATCGGCCTGGTGCAGGCCGTACAGCCCGGCGCGGAGCTCTTCCACCCGGTCACCATCGACGGCTTGCTGGTGGAGGGGCGCCACTGGGGTTGGCCCGCCAACTTCAAGTGCCTGGCCCTGTACGTCAACACCGATCTGGCGGACCAGATCCCCCAGACCAGTGAGCAGCTGCTGGAGCTGGCCCGGGCGCAGGCCAGCGACAAGAGCTGGGGCGTGGCCTTCAACGTCACCGAGACCTACTACACCGTGCCCTGGCTGATGGGGTTTGGCGGCGGCATCTTCGACGAAGCGGACCAGGTGCGGCTGGACCGGCACGAGAACGCCGCCGCGCTGGCTTTCGTCAAGCAGCTGGCCGACCTGGGCCCCGCCGATCCCACCACGGCCCTGGTCACCCAGCTCTTCAACCAGGGCCAGGCGGCCGTGGTGGCGGACGGCCCCTGGCTGGCCGGAGAGCTGGCCGCCGACCTGCCCTACCGCATCGTACCCCTGCCCACCGTGGACGCAACCGGCCAGCCAGCGCGCCCCTTCGCCACCATCGAGGCCATCTTCCTGGCGGGCCAGGCGCAGAACCCCGAGGGCGCCAAGCGCTTCGCCCAGCACCTGGCCACCGAGGGCGCCCTGGAGATGGCCCTCACAGGTCGCCAGTCCGTGGCCTGCCTGGCCGCCTGGGATCATCCCGCGGTGGCCGGCGACGCCTTCCTGCAGGCCTTCCGCGCCCAGCTGGACCGCGCCACGCCCATGCCCACCCATCCGGACATGGCCATGGTCTGGGAGCCCATGAACCGGGCCCTGCGGCGCGTCAACCGGGGCGCCGCCTCGCCCGAGGCCGCGTTGTCCGAGGCCCAGACAGCCTTCGAGATCGTCACCAAGCCCCCGCCCGAGCGGGCCGAGCCCCTGCCCTACCTGGTGCTGCTGGGCCTGCTGCTGGCCGGCGGCGCCTGGTGGCTGACGCGCCAGGCGCGCGGCCTCTCCCTGAAGGGCTGGGGCCACGCCTACGCCTGGGCCGGGCCAGCTTTTCTGGCCATCACCGTGCTGGTGGTGCTGCCCTTCGCCGTGGGCTCCTGTCTCGCTTTCTTCGCCCACCGCGACGGCGAGTTCAGCTTCGTGGGCCTGGCCAACTTCGCCAACATCCTCTTCTCGCGCGACTGGCCCGTCACCAGCCCCCTCTCCTTCTACTACACCCTGCTGGTCACCGTGGTCTGGACCCTGGCCAACGTCACGCTGCACGTCTCCATCGGCATGGCGCTGGCCATGATCCTGCGCGAGCCCTGGATCCGCATCCGCTCCTTCTGGCGCGTGATCCTGATCCTGCCCTGGGCCGTGCCCAACTACATCACCGCCCTGATGTGGAAGGGTCTGTTCCACCGCCAGCTGGGGGCCATCAACTCCTTCCTCTCCTTCATCGGCGCCGAGCCCGTGGGCTGGTTCGACAGCTTCCTCACCGCCTTCTGCGCCAACCTGTGCACCAATGTCTGGCTGGGCTTCCCCTTCATGATGGTGGTCACCCTGGGCGCCCTGCAGGCCATCCCGCGCGACCTGGAAGAAGCCGCCATGCTGGACGGCGCCGGCCCCTTCGATCGCTTCCGGCACGTCATCCTGCCCCTGCTGCGGCCGGCCCTGCTGCCGGCGGTCATCCTGGGCGTGGTCTGGGCCTTCAACCAGTTAAACATCAACTACCGGGTCAGCGCCGGCGAGCCCGACGGCTCCACCGAGATCCTCATCTCCGAGGCCTACCGCTGGGCCTTCACCCGCAACTACCGCTACGGCTACGGCTACGCCGCGGCCTACGCCATCCTGGTCTTCGGCGCCCTGCTGATCTACGACCGCTTCACCCGCCGACTGAAGGCCTAGGAGGACCCGCCCATGCAGAGCCCCTCCCTGTTCAAGCAGCTGGCCTTCCACACCGTGCTGGTGCTGATGGCGATTGTGGCCATCTACCCCGTGCTCTGGGTCGTCAAGCTGGCGCTCACGCCGGACCAGGCCTTCGCGGCCGGCTTCAACCCCTTCCCCATCGCCGTGGATCCCGAGACCGGCAGCTGGCAGCTGGTGGCCAGCCTGCAGAACTTCATCGACGTGGTCAGCACGCGCGACGCCACCGGCTCCTGGCTCTTCGGCCGCCAGCTCTTCAACTCCTTGTTGGTCTCGGCGCTCACCGCGGCCATCGGGCTCTCGCTGGCGGTCACCTCGGGCTACGCCATGAGCCGCTGGGCCTTCCCGGGCCGCGACCGCGCCATGTCCTTTCTGCTCATCACCCAGATGTTCCCCGGGGTGGTGATGCTCATCCCCCTGTACATCCTGCTGCAGAAGCTGCACCTGCTCGACTCCCTGATGGGCCTGGCCCTGGTCTACTCCACCACCTCGGTGCCCTTCTGCGCCTGGAACATGAAGGGCTACTTCGACACCATCCCCAAGGACCTGGAAGAGGCCGCCATGCTCGACGGCGCGGACCGCTGGCAGACCTTCACCAAGGTCATCCTGCCCCTGGCCCGCCCCGCCCTGGCCGTCACGGCCCTGTTCAGCTTCATGACGGCCTGGAACGAGTTCATCCTGGCCGCCACCCTGCTGGGCTCGGAGCGCGCCTACACCTTGCCGGTCGTGCTACAGCAGTACGTCGGCAACTTCGGGGCCTCCTGGGGCCACTTCGCCGCCGGCGCCATCCTGGTCAGCGTGCCTGTGATGGCGCTCTTCTTCTTCCTGCAACGCCACCTGGTGGAGGGTCTGACCGCCGGATCCGTCAAGGGGTGAGAGAGATGATGCGCAACCAGAACCTGGGGTGGCTCGCGGCGCTGCTCATGGCCGCCTGCGGGCACAATATCGAAGCCAACTACATGGACTCGAGCGAGGAGGAGAGCGACACCGACACCGACGCCGACGCCGACGCCGACGCCGACGCCGACGCCGACGCCGATGCCGACGCCGATGCCGATGCCGATGCCGATGCCGATGCCGACGCCGATACCGACGCCGACGCCGACGCCGACACGGACGCCGACACGGATCCCGTGGACTACTGCCACCTGCAGTGGCCTTGCAGCATCGGCCTGGCCGCGGGGGAATCCTCCGAGACCATCTACGGCGTGGTCTACCAGGAGGAGGTCACCCCCGGCGCGGGCCAGGGGGCCGGCCTGACGGCCGAGGTGGGCACAGGCCCCGACGGCAGCAATCCCGACGGCAACGGAGACTGGATCTGGACCAGCGCCTCGTACTTCGGGGACAGGGACGGCTTGAGCGAGGGCGATCTCTCGAACGACGAGTACACGGCCAGCTTCACCGCTCCCTCCGCAGCGGGCAGCTACGACTTCGCCTACCGCTTCTCCGCCGACGGCGGCTCCAGCTGGCTGTACTGCGACGCGGGCGGCGACCCAGGTGGGGAGTGCGAGGGATCGGGCAGCGAGGATGGCTATATGGCGGGCGACGCCGGTCAGCTGACCGTGGACTAGTGCCCATGGCCGAGAAGAGACCACCCACGTCGCGCCTGGCCCGTATCAGCCGCCTGGGGCGCCTCACGGGCCGTGTGGGCGGCTCCTACGTTGCCCAACGGGTCTCCAGCCTGTTCCAGGACGAAGCGCGCCAGAAGCGCGCCCTGGAGCGCCTGCACGTGGACAACGCCGAGAAGATCGTCGAGACCATGAGCACGCTGAAGGGCGCGGCCATGAAGCTGGGCCAAGGCATGGCGAATGCGGCGGCCGGCCTGGACCTGCCCGAAGAGGTCAGCTCCGCCCTGGGGCGCCTGCACGCCGATGCCGAGCCCATCAGCTTCCGCATCATCCGCGAAGACATCGAGGCCTCCCTGGAGAAACCGCTGGAAGAGGCCTACTCCTCCTTCGAGGCCCGCCCTGTGGGCACCGCCAGCCTGGGCCAGGCCCACGCGGCGCGCCTGCCCGACGGTCGGCCCGTGGTGGTCAAGGTGCTGCATCGCGGCATCGACGGCTCGGTGGCCTCGGACCTGGCGGCGCTGAAGGCCATCATGCTCACCGGCCGCTTCCTGCGCCGCAACCGTGCCGAGGTGGACGCCATCTTCGACGAGATCCGCGCGCGCCTCGAAGAGGAGCTGGACTACGACATCGAGGCGGCCAACATCCACCAGTTCGCCCAGATCTTCGGCGACGACGAGCGGGTTCGCATCCCGCGCGTGCATCCGGGCTGGTCCACCGAGCGCGTGCTGACCATGGACCGCCTGGCGGGGGTCCACCTGGGGCGCTTCCTGGGACAGGCCTCGCCCGTGGCGCGGCAACGAGCCGCCACCACCATCGCCGACCTGGTGCTGTCCATGGCCTTCCAGCACCGCACGCTGCACGCCGATCCCCACCCCGGCAACTACCTCTTCCAGGAAGACGGCACCGTGGGGCTGCTGGACTTCGGGTGCGTCAAGCGCTTCGACGAGTACTGGATCGCCACCTACGCCCGCACGGGCCTGGCCGCCATGGACGGGGACAGGGAGCGTTGCCTGCGGCATTGCCGCGACCTGGGCTCCCTGCACGGCCACGATCCTGCCGGCGAGGAGCTGCTCTGGCAGATGATCCGCACCATCGTCCGCCCGCTGACCCAGGGCCGCTACACCATCGGCAGCGGGTGCGACTCGGTGCTGGAGCGCATCGCCCCCATCGGACGGCGCATGGTGCGGCACGCGGGCGTGCGCGCCCCCCGCGACCTGGTCTTCTTGCATCGCTCGCTGGGGGGCACCTACATCCTGCTGCGCAAGCTGGTGGCACGGGCGGACTGGGGCGCCATGGTCCGCGGCTACGCGGAGCACGCCATCGCGCGGGCCGAGGGTCGCCTGCAGGAGTGACGCTTTTCTCGCTCCGTGGTGACGGTCTCACCGCTACGCGGTGTCTCGTGAACATCCGCCCCTGCACGGAGTCTTCCATGAAACGCTGCCTGCCCTTGCTCGCCCTGCCCCTGTTCCTGTCTCTCCCGCTCTTTCTCTCTCAGCCAGCCAGCGCGGCCGAGGTCGACCTGGAGGCCGCCGCCCTGGCCATGCCCAGCGGCCCTGGCACCGGGCTGGGGCTGCGCCTGCGCGGCGAGCGGCCCTTCTTGGCCATCGAGGGCCGCGGAGCCCACGGCGGCGTGTGGAACGCCCGCTTGACCGGCGGGCTCGATTTCTTCAAGTCCGAGAGCTTCGACCTGACCCTGGGCGGCTTCCTGGGCGGCGCCCGCAACTTCGAGACCTGCCAGTCCATGGGCACGCCCATCGCCGGCCTGGAGTTCGGCGTCGGCCTTAGCCTGGGTTCGCTCGGCGGGCGCTACCGCCACGTGCACGCCCTCAGATCCCGTGGCGCCCATGGCTGGGAATGCGACTGCGACGACCCCACCTACCACGAGGACGAGTTCCGCCTGTCCTGGACCTTCGGCGAGCGCTTCTCCATCTTCGGACAGGTGCTGCGGCAGGAGCGCCAGTACGACGACACCTTCTACCGCCGCAACGGCTACGGCCTGGGGGCGGTGGTCAGCTTCTAGCGCCAGCATCCTGGATTGATTGCGGGCCGGGGCTGCCGCTCCGGCCCGCTCGGTGGTCGACGGCCCCCCAGGACGCACTCGTTCCGCCCCTGCGGCGGACGGATTCGCAGTCAAAAACGGGCCCATCGCCAGCTGCACTACGGAGGGGTGGGCGGGACAGCGGAAACCATGCTAGATGATCGGTCGATGATCTCGATCATCCCTGCGCAGGCAAGTCGCGGCACCGATCCGGTCTCCTGCACCGAGCTTCACGGAAATTCCATGAACAACTACAAGAGACCTTGCCCCTGCGCCCATCCCTGCGAGGAGAATGAGCTCAACAGGCTCTTGATGCAGCAGGGCGAAAAGATCCGCTACAAACGCGGCGAGATCATGTGGAAGCAAGAAGACGCCGCCGACTGGATGGTGGCGGTCTGCACCGGCACGCTGAAGCTCACGCGCGAATGGCAGGGAGGTCGCGACGCGATCCTCGACCTGGTCCACCGCGGGCAGCTGGTGGGAGCGGGCGCGGCGCTGCAAGACGCGCACCACAGCTCCACTTGCTCGGTCCTGGCCGCAGGCCGGGGCATCCGCGTGCACCGCACCACCCTGCGCTCCCTGCTCGACCGCCAGCCCGCCCTGTCCAACACCCTGCTGCAGCTGGCCCACACCCGCCTGCAGTCCTTCGTGCGGCGGCTGGAAGAGATGGCCCATGGGCCGGTGGAGCAGCGCCTGGCGCGGGTCCTGCTGCGCATCGGAGAAGACGTGGGCCTGCCCGACTCGCGCGGAATCTTCGTTCCCCTGCGCCTGACCCGGGGCGACCTGGCCAGCATGGTGGGCTGCCGAGTCGAGACCACCATCCGCGTGCTGACACGCTGGCAGCGCGAGGGCCTGGTGGAGACGCGCCGCGAGGGGCTGGTGATCAAGAACCGTCACAAGCTGAACGGGTTCATGGACCACGCCTAGCTCCGGCGCGCCGCGCCGCGCCACGAACGCTACCGGATCGACGCAGGACCCAGCGTCCAGCTCGTCTGATCGGGCAGCTCCACGTCCTCCAGCGCGTCCAGCAAGCGGCGCTGTCGAAGACGATCCTCCGCGGCGGTGATGACAATGGTGGCGGCGCGTGCGCCATCGACGTGATGGATGGCGTCCGGCTGGGGCACGCGAGCGACGGAGCCCAGCTCGCCCAGGCGCACCTCCTGGCCTGACGTGGGGCTTTGGAGGGGGATCCTCTCCAGAGGTGCGTCAGTCCGGACGCGCAGCCGCAGGGGACGCACCTGGTCCTTGTGCACGACCGATCCCAACAGCAGGCCGTCGGTATGGACCCACAGCGCCAGGTCCACGGATGCGCGCGAGATGTCGTGGCGGGACAGCTCCAGGCTGTCCAGTTCCAGCTCCACCCTTGGTGCGGGTTCAGGGAGGTCGTCGTGAGCGCGCCGCACGCCCGAGACAGCCCGCGCCGCGGCGCAGAGCCGATCCGATGCCTCGCTCAACCGCTCGGGCTCATCGGCGAACACGTCCAGGAAGAACTGGTCGGCAGCGGGCTCCACCTGGCCCAGCTGGATCCCGGGGATGACCTGCAGCTGCCCGTCGAGCAGGGCCTGGGCGCCGGAGGGAATGGCGTCCTGCCAGATCAACGCCATGCGCCAGTGCCGAGGCTCCACCTTCTGGGGCAGGGCCGGATGCAGGGGCAGGCCCTGTTCCAGCAGCAGGTGCTCGGCCCCCAGGGCCTCGCCGACGCGACCCAATCGACCGATGAGCTCCTCGCCGTCGTCTCGCTCATCCAGCCACAGCTCCGTACTGATGCGCGCCGTGGCGCTGTCCAGCAGCTGGCTCGTCGTAGAGGAGGGCCAACGCTCCTGCTGTTCTCGCAGCACGGTTGTCAGCTCCTGCAGCACATCGTCGGGCTGGGCTTCGGCTTGGTGGAATACGGTCACCAGGATGGCTGGCTGGCTGTCCAGCGTCACCCGCGAGGCGCGGTCGGGCCGGACGACAGAGGTCTTGACGATGTCGGCCAGCTTTGCGCTCGAGCGGCCACGCAGGGGCGAGAGCAGGATCCGACTCAGCCGGGGGGGCCCGGGATCGCCCTCGGAGCGCGAGTGGAGGGAGGCATTGAGCAGCTGCAGCACCTCGGGCAGCCTGATGCCCTTCCTTGACATTCGCTGGTGGTCGAGCTCGAGCTGCAGCTGGTCGGGGCGCGCGCCGATCATGCGCACCTCCTCCACGCCGGCGACCTCGGTAAAGGCCTGCTCGAGCTCCTCGGCCTGCCTGGCAAGGACCTCGATGCCGCGCTCGGAGGCCAATACCGCCTCCAGCAGCTTGCGCTGCGCGCGGTTCGCCCTGCGCAGCTCCAGTGGACGCTCCACCTCCTGAGGCAGGTCCTCGTCCATGGAATCGACGGCCTGCCTGACGCGGTCCAGGCCTGTGGGGTCCTCCTCGCTGGGCTCAAACAACGCCGTGAGGGCGGCCGCCGCTTCCACCGAGGTCGACTCGAGACCCAGCAGCCCGGGGCTCTCCTGCAGGGCCCGCTCCAGCCGCTCGGTCACCAGGGCCTCCACTTCGAGAACCGTCGCTTTCCTCCAATGCAGCACCACCTCGACGCCGACCTGCTCTCGCGGCTCAGGGGAATCCGGGAGGCTGGAGCAGGCCTGCAGCAGCAGACAGCTCGTCACGAGACCGGCGCGGCGGTGGGAGACCATCGTCCCTCTAATATACAGTTTTAC
>CAYVQL010000256.1:0-16726 GCA_964454135.1 uncultured Enterobacterales bacterium
CAATCCTTCCCGAGGAGAGCGGGAGCGCATCGCTCGCGTGCTGGGCCTGTTGGGTGGCCCCTTGGCCGTGCTCGACCGCGGCATGCGGGCGCCCCTGCCCCGCGCCCTGGATGCGGGCCACCTGCTGCAGGGCGAGCCGCTGCGACAGGAGCGCGCCCCTGTCCAAGACGCGCCGGCCCTGATCCAGTTCTCTTCCGGCAGCACCGGCCATCCCCGCGGTGTGGCGCTCTCCCACGGCAACCTGCTGGCCAACGTGGCCCAGATGGCCCGGGCCTACGACATCTCGCCCGACGACCGCAAGCTGACCTGGATGCCCCACTACCACGACATGGGCTTGATCGGCTGCCACCTGCTGCCCCTGCAGGTGGGCATGGACGAGGTGCGCCTGGACGCGGTGCAGGTCTTTCGCGATCCCCTGTCCTGGCTGCGGGCGGCCCAGGAGCACGGCGCCAGCCTGCTGTCTTCCACCAATACGATGATGGACCGTCTGAATCGCCGGCTGGCGCGCAACCCGCCCCGCGGGCTGGATTTGTCGGCGCTGCGCTACGTCTTCAACGGCGCCGAGCCCATCTCGCCGCAGGTCTGCCGCGAGTTCTGCCGCCTGACCGGCCTGCCCCAGACGGTGCACTACCCGCTCTACGGCTTGGCCGAGGCCTCGGTGGGCGTGGCCGCTCCCCGCTCGGGCGGCCTGCGCACGCGGCGGATCCAGGGCCGCGACGTGGTGGAGATCGGGCCTGCTCTGCCCGAGGTGCAGCTGAGAGTGGTAGACGAGCGCGACCGGCCCTTGCCCGAGGGCGCCGTGGGGCAGCTGCAGTTTCGGGGGCCCAACGCCTTTGTCGGCTACTGGAAGGACCCCCAGGCCACGGCTGCGGCTCGCTGCGGTCCCTGGGTGCGTACGGGCGACCTGGCCTGCCTGCACGAGGGCGTGCTGGCCGTCACCGGTCGTCACAAGGACGTGATCTGCGTGCAGGGGCGCAACCTGCACGCCCACGACGTGGAGGCCGCGGCCGAGGCCTGCGAGGGAGTGCGGAGCAACGGGGCGGTGGCCATCGCCGATCGGCGCGGCGAGGTGGAGCAGCTGGCGCTCTGCCTGCTGCCGGAGCGCGACTGCGACAGCGCTCCGGTGCTCTGGGCCGCCCGGCAAGCCGTGACCCGCGCCACGGGCGTGCAGCCTTCGCTGGTGCTGCCCCTGGAGGCCGTGCCGCGCACCACCAGCGGCAAGAAGTGCCGCACCCTGCTGGCCGAGGCGCTGCAGCGCGGGGAGCTGGACGGCAAGGTCGGCAACACCCTGGAGGCGGTGCGCCTCTGCTGGCAGGCCGCGCTGGGCCGCGAGATCGGGCCCCAGCAGCTGGAGCTGAGCTTCGCCGATCTGGGGGGCGGCTCCATCGAGGCCATGGACGTGCTGCTGCGCCTGGAGGCGCGCTTCGGCCTGCTGCCCGATCACCGCATCCTGCTGCAGGGCGAGAGCGTGCGGGCCATGGCCCTGCTGCTGGAGCGCCATCCTCCCCGCGGCCGGGCCCTGCCCACGGCCCGCGGGCAGCGGGCCGTGGGCGTGGTGGCCGCCGCCTGCCACCTGCCCGGCGCGCGCAGTCCGGCGGAGCTCTGGCAGCTGGCCACGCAGGGCTCCTGCCAGATCGGCCCGCCGCCAGCTGGTCGCTGGGACGCGCGGGGTGCGGGCTTTAGCGGGGGCTTCGTGCAGGATGTGGACCGCTTCGACGGCGTTCGCTTCGGCATCCCCCACGACGAGGCCGCGGCCATGGATCCCCAGCAGCGCCTCTTGCTGGAGCTCTGCGCGGACCTGGTGGCGGGCGCCGAGCTGCAGGGACGGCAGGTGGGGGTCTTCGTGGGAGCTGGGCAGCTGGCCTACCAGGAGACCGTGCTGCAGCAGCTGGACCAGCCCCTGCCGCCGGGCACCATGGCCGGCAACCTGCTGAACATGCTGGCCGCGCGCATCGCCCACCACCTGGACCTGCGCGGCCCGGCCCTGACCGTGGACACGGCCTGTTCGGCCTCCCTGGTGGCCGTGCACCTGGCCTGCCGCAGCCTGGCCACCGGCGAGTGCGACGCGGCGTTGGTGGCCGGTGTGAACCTGAACCTGACGCCCAGCGCCCACCGGCTCTTCCAGCTGGCCGGGGCCCTGTCCCCCAGCGGGCGCTGTCTGCCCTTCAGCGCCGAGGCGGACGGCACGGTGCCGGGCGAGGGGGCGGTGGCCCTGCTGCTGGAGCCCTTGCGCGCGGCGCGGGCCCGCGGCGCCCCGCTGCTGGGCGTTCTGCACGGCAGCGCCATCAACAACGATGGGGCTTCGCTGGGTGTGATGGCCCCCAACCCGGCCGGGCAGGAGGCCGTCATCCGCCAGGCCCTGGCCGCTGCCCGCTGCGATCCTGCCGAGATCGTCTTCGTGGAGGCCCATGGCACGGGCACCGCCATCGGCGATCCCGTGGAGCGCAGCGTGCTGCGCCGCTGCTACCCGCAGCAGCCGCGCCTGGGCGCCATCAAGGGCCAGATCGGTCACCTGCTGGGGGCGGCGGGCATCGCTGGTCTGCTGCGGGCCCTGGGGGAGCTGGCTCCTGGCGAGAAGGGCGCGGTCAGCAGCTTCGGCTTTGGGGGCACCAACGCCCACCTGGTGCTGGAGGGCGGGCAGGCGCGCCAGGTCCCGCCCCTCTCGCGGCGCGCCCCTGGCCCGCGTCGCTGGCTGGGCGAGCCCGATGCGACGGACTGGGTGCACCTGGTGCGGCGCGATCCCGCTGGCGGGCTGCAGTTCTTGCCCTGTCCCCAGGCCTCGTCGCCGCTGCGCGCCGGAGGCAGCTACCTGCTGACCGGTGGCGCCGGCGCGCTGGGCTCGCAGCTGGCGTTGCACCTGGCGCGGCGCTTCGGCGCCCGCTTGCTGCTGGTGGGGCGGAGCCCAGAGGGGCCGCAACAGCGCGCGCTGCTGGCGCGCCTGGCCGCAGCCGGGGGACAGGCGCGCTACCTGCGCGCGGATCTGGCTGTTGCGGACCAGGCGCCGCGCGTTCAGCAAGCTGCTGGCTGGTTGGCAGAGATCGGCACCGAACAGAAAGCATCGGCCCTGCCAGCAGTTCGAAGAGCTTCCGTAGAGCCGTTTCAGGGCTGCGGAGGCAGCCCTGCGCCGCTCATCAAGCGGCGAAGATGGGGGGGAGAGGCGGTGCCCGCCTCGGATAGGGGGGGGAGAATCTGTCTTCCCCCCAAGAAGATCGACGGGCTCTTCCACCTGGCCGGCAGCCTGGGCTCGGATGCCCTGCGCGCCAAGCGCGACAGCCTGAAGGCCCTGGCAGGCCTGGAATTCGGCTTCCAGGTCTACTTCTCCTCCATCTCGGCCTTGATCCCCGGCCTGGACCGGGGCCTGGAGGACTACGCGGCCGCCAATCGCTGGCTGGACGAGCGGGCCCAGACCCTGCACGCCCGCGGCCAGCGTGTCGTGAGCATCGCCTGGGCTCCCTGGGAGGGCGGGGGCATGGCGGCCGAGCATGCCGCGGCCTTTCGGCAGCGCGGGCTGGAGCCCATCCCGCCGGCCATGGCCATGGCGGCCCTGGAGCGCGCCCTGGCCGCGGAGCAGCCCTACGTGGTCGTGATGAAGCGGGTCGCCGCCGAGCAGGCGCAGGCACCGCTGCCCCGGGACCTGGAGGACCGGCTGCGAGCCCTGATCGCGCGAGCGGCTGGACTGGAGCCGGCCGAGGTGGCCGACGACAGCTCGCTGATGGAGCTGGGCGTGGACTCGGTGGAGGCCATGGACCTGCTCAAGGACATCGAAGAGGCCGTGGGGCGTCCGCTGCCCACCACCCTGCTCTTCGAGAATGACAGCCTGGGGGCGCTGCTGCGCGCCCTGCGCTCCGGGGTCGTGCGCGAGGCGCTCCCCGCGGCGGAGCCGGCAGAAGCTGAGGAGGGCGAAGAAGGCGTGGAGATCCTGCCCGCCCAGCAGACCTTCGCGGTGCAGCGCAGCTTCTTCCCGGACATTCCTGGCAACGTGCTGCTGGCCTGCAGCCTGGATCGCGTGGATGACGGACCGGTGCTTCAGCGCGAGCCGCTGGAGCGGGCCCTTACGCAGCTGGTGCGGCGTCATCCGGCGTTGGGCACGACGATCAGCAGGCGCGAGGGGCGCTGGCGGCAGCAGCCGGGGGGCGCTGCGCCCGAGCTTTCCTGGCGCGAGCGGGTGGAGGAGCGCGTCGCCGCCAATAGAGCCTTCGACCTGGAGCAGGGACCCCTGCTGCGCGTGGAGACGGACGGGCGTCGCCTGCTGCTCAACGCCCATCACTCCGTGGTGGACGCCTGGAGTCTGAAGAACCTGCTGCAAGAGCTGCTGGCGCTGCACGAGGCGGCCTGCGAGGGGCGAGAGGCCGATCTGCCACCTCTGGGGGCCACGCCCTGGCAGGCGGCCGCGGCCCTGCGGCCCAGTGGTCAACAGGGCTCCATGGGTTGGTGGAAGGCGCGCTTTGGCAAGGGCGTCCCACCGCTGCACCTGCCCTGGCGGGCACCGGAGCAGGCGCCGGCCCACGGGCCCTGCGACTGGGTGCGCCAGGAGCTCGACCAACAGACCACGGCGCGCCTGATCGAGCGGGCCAGGGCGGCCGGCGTGACCCTGCCGGCCCTTGTGTTGGCGGCCTATATGCGCTGCCTGTGGCGCTGGAGCGGGCAGCACCGCATCTGCGTGCGGGTGGCCCACGGGCGCCGCGAGGCGCGCGTGCCTGACATGGCGCAGCTGGTGGGTTCCTTCGCCGACAGCCTGCCGGTGCGCCTGGAGCTGCGCCAGGGCGAAGAGCTGCCCGACCTGGCCCGTCGCCTGCGGCGCGAGCTGGAACAGGTGCAGGCCCATGCCGGGGCCTCTTCCCTGGCGCTGGCCGAGCTGGCGCCACGCAGCGCAGCGGGACCCGTGGGGCTGACGCCGGCGGGCTTCAGCTTTCCCCAGCTGCCGGCGCCGCAGCAGGTGGGCGGCCTGCACCTGTCCCGCGTCGACGGAGCCAGCGCTTCGGGCTTCACCCGCCTGGGGCTGATCTGCTGGCTCTTCGACGGTCGGCTGCACGGATCCTGGAACTTCACCGAGAGCCACCTGCGCTCCGAGCAGGTGACCCGCTGGGCCGAGGAGCACTGCGCGCTGCTGCGCAGCGTGGCCTGCGCTCGCGAGGCGCCACCCCGTCCGGGCGGCCTGCACGGGCCCATCCTGGCTCGCTGCAGCCGGCATCCCCGGCGCATGGCCATGCCAGGGCTGAGCTACGGGCAGCTGGCGCGGCGCTCGGCGGCCCTGGCCCTGCGCCTGGAGCGCGAGCTGGCCAGCGGCGCGGGGGAAGCGGTGGAGGGGCAGGCCGTGGTGGCCGTGCTGGCCCGGCCGGGCCCGGCGGCGGTGGTCGCCCTGCTGGCCGCGCTGCGCAGTGGCGCCATCTACCTGCCCCTGGACCCGGACTGGCCCCTGGAGCGCCAGCGGCAGCTGCTGCAGCTGGGCCGCCCGGGCGCCCTGATCTGCGCCACCGAGCTGCGCGCCCAGGCTCGCAGCCTGCACCCGGAGCTGCCCCTGCTGATGGCGGACGGGGACGAGGCCGACACGGGACCCGAACGGCTAGGGCGGCTGGCCTACGTGATGTTCACCTCGGGCAGCACGGGGCGACCCAAGGGCGTGCTGGTCTCGCACCAGGCCGTGCTGTCCTTCCAGCGCTGGGTGCTGCGGGTCTTCGGCGTCACGGACAAGGATCGCTTCGCCCAGACCTCGTCCCTGGCCTTTGGAGGCTCCATCCGGCAGGTCTTTTCGCCCTTGCTGGCAGGCGGCAGCATCCACCCGGTGGCGCGCCAGGTGGCGCGCGATCCGCAGGCGCTGCTGGCCTTCCTGCAGCGCGAGCGCATCACCATCTGGAACTCGGTCCCGTCGCTCTGGGAGCACCTGCTGCGGGCCGCGGAGCGCAGCGACGAGCAGGAGCCCCTGCCAGCCCTGCGCTGGGTGCTGCTGGGCGGCGAGGCTGTGCCCGCCGATCCCGTGCGCCGCTGGCGGCGGCGCTTCGGCGATGCCCACCGCTTGGCCAACCTCTACGGCTCCACCGAGACCGTGGTCAACGCCACCTGGCACGAGGTGACCCGGGATCCGCCCCAGGACCTCGTCAGCATCCCCATCGGCTGGCCGCGGGCCGGCCTGCGCGTGCTGCTGCTGGACGAGCGCGATGGCCAGGGCGAGCTAGCCGTGGGCGGCGCCCTGGCCGAGGGCTACCTGCGCGAGCCCGAGCGCACGGCCCGCGCCTTCGTGGAGCTGGAAGGCGTGGGACGCGTCTACCGCACAGGGGATCTGGCCCGTCGGCTGGAGGACGGCAGCCTGCTCTACCTGGGGCGCGCCGACAGCCAGGTGCAGATCCACGGCAACCGTGTGGAGCTGGGAGAGATCGAGCACCGGCTCTGTGGGCATCCAGCCGTGCGCGCCGCAGCCCTGCGTTGCGAGGACGGGCGGCTGCTGGCCGCTGTGGAGGCGGAGGGCGGCACAGACGGCGCCCAGCTGCGCGGCTGGCTGGAGACGCGCCTGCCCAGCTGGATGCTGCCCCATCGCATCGATGTCACCGAGGCCTTGCCCCGCAACCCCGCCGGCAAGATCGATCGCCTGGCCCTGGCCGCCGCCAATGAGCCGGCGCTGCCCGTGGCGCCGCAAGACGGGCCCCCCCAGCCTGGCGGTGTGCAAGAGCTGCTCGCCCAGGCCTGGCGCGCGGTGCTGCGCCTGGACAGGCCTTTGGGCCCGCAGGATGACTTCTTCGCTCTGGGCGGGGACTCCATCCTGGCCCTGGAGCTGCTGGAAGAGCTGCGTCCCCACCTGCGCCGGCTGCCGCCGCCGCTGGCCCTCTACCAGCACCGCGGCCTGGCTGTGCTGGCCCAGGCGCTGGCGGCCCTGCAGCAGGAGGAAGCGCCGCCGCGACCCAGTGGCGATCAGGCCTCGTCCCAGGCCTTGAGCGCGGTGCAGCGTGGCTTTTGGCTGGCGCACCAGCTGCAGCCGGAGCACCCGCCCTGCTGGTGCGCCAGCGTGCCGCTGCGCGGCGCCCTGGATCCGGCCGCCCTTGCGCGCGCCCTGGAGTGGTTGGTGGCGCGTCACCCCATGTTGCGCACCGTGTTCCGACAGCAAGGCGCCGGGCCGCGGCAGGAGGAGCTGTCAGGACTGCGGCCCTGGCTGCAGCTGGACGATCTGGGCGCCCTCCCCGAACAGCTGCGCGAAGAGGCCCTACAGAGCCGTTGGCAGGAAGAGATCCGGGCCCGCTTCGCGCTGGAGCGCTGGCCCCTGTTCCGCGTGCGCATCTGCCGGCTGACGCCCGAGCGGCACCAACTGCTGGTCAGTGCGCACCACATCGTGGCGGATGCTTGGAGCGCCTGGTTGGTGATGGGCGAGCTGCTGCACGCCCACGACGCCTTCGCCGCCGGGCGCCAGCCCCTGCTGGAGCCCCCGGCCGCCCGCTACCAGGAGTTGGCGACGGAGCGGCCCGACCAGGAGCAGGCGGACTGGTGGCGCGATGCCCTGCAGGGCCTGGTTCAGCGTCCCGCGCCGCCGCGCCAGCGGGACCTGGAGGCTCAGCTGCATGTAGAGTCGGCCCGCTGGCGAAACATCGTCCTGCGCGCTCGCGCCCAGGCGGTCAGCCCCTTCGTACTGGTGCTGGGCTGCCTGTTTCGGGCTTTGCAGAGCGTGTTGGGCGCCGAAGATATCGTGATCTCCACCGCCCTGGCCGCCCGTGATGCGGCGGATCCCCGCAGCGCGGAGGTGGTGGGTCCCTTTGCGCGGGCCCTGCCCCTGCGTGTGCAGGGCCGACCCCTGCTGGCCACGGTGGCCCAGACCTTTGTGCAGGCCGCTGCCCACGCCGCGGCTCCGCCCGCCGCCATCGCGGCCGCCGCGGGTCGCGACGGCCTGGCCCGCCTGAGCCGCTTCTTCTTCTCGTGGATGGATCCGGGCGCGGTGCCGCTGCCTCCCTCCCGGCTCGAGCCGGACTACGCCCGCGGGCGCTATCGCTTCGCCACGCGCGCCACCGACACCGAGCTGATGGTGGGTGCCGTGGTGGGTGAGGATCTGCGCCTGAACCTGCACGGTGGCGACCTGGTGCAGCCAGCTCGGGAGGCGCTGCGCGAAGAGCTGACCGCCCAGGCGGCCGTGGATGCCGCCCTGGTGGTCTACGCTCCGGCCGGGCTGCCCCTGCCCCTGGCCGAGCCCCTGGTGGTGGAGCGGGTGGACGGGGCGCTGGCCAGCTCGGAGCTGGTCCTGGCGCCTCTGGCGGCTGACGAGCTGGCTCCGGGACCCCAGCTGGACGCCAGCGTGGGGCGGGCCATCGGCGCCAGCAGCGCCCGCGTCGTGGCCCTGGCCGGCATGTTGCCCGCCCTGACCGGGCTGGGCGCCCGCCCCTTGCCCGTGCCGGAACAGGTCGCAGAGGGGCCGCTGCTCACCACCGGTCACGCCGCCACGGTGGTGGCCGTCGTACTGACGGTGGAGCGCATCCTGCGCGAGACGGGCCTGCGCTGGGAGCGCGCGGTCATCGGCGTGCTGGGCTACGGCTCCATCGGTCGCGCCGTGCTGGAGCTGGCCCTGCACCGGCTGGGCCAGCCCGGCCGCCTGCTGATCCGCGATCCCCGGCATCCCCAGAGCGTACCCAGCCTGGCAGACGCCCAGCTGATCCTGGGCGCCACCAGCGGGGGGCGCGCCCTGGACGTGGCCGAGCTGGCTCCAGGCACCGTGGTGGCCGACGACTCATTCCCGCGCGCCTTCGACGAGCGAACGGCGCGACAGCGCATGGAGAGCACGGGCGACGTGCTGCTGCTGGGTGCGGGCATGCTGGACGCGGGACCGCTGCTGCGCAGCTCGCCCTACCCCGAGGCCCAATCCCTGCGCCAGCGCTACGGCGCGCGCTGGCTGCCCGGCTGCCACGCGGAGGCCCTGCTGATCGCCGCCGAGCCCGAGCTCGGCCCCACGGTGGGGCCTGTGACTCTGGCGCGGGCCCTGCGCCTGCTGGCGGCCGTGGAGCGGGCGGGCTGGGCTGCGCCCCCCCTGCACCTGGGGGGCTGGGAAGCCCCTCGGGCCCTCGTCGAGGGGGTGCGCGGCTTTTTGGGAGGCTGAACCTGGCGCGCCTCAGCCCACCAGGCGCAGCCAGCCCCCGCTCGCCGCTTCCTCATGCGAAGCCAGGATCTTCGATGCCTCCTCCCTGCTGGTGGGCTTGCGGCTGCCAGGCAGGGCGCAGGTGCAACGGTTCCTGCCGTTGTGCTTGGCGTGGTAGAGGGCCAGATCGGCCAGACTGACGAGCTGCTCCAGGGTCAGCTCGAAGCCGGGTTCTTCGTAGAAGGGGAAAGACACGTGGCCTGCCGAGCAGGTGATACGCTTCTGGGTGCCGTCGGGCAGCTCGAAATCCTGCCTCTCGGTCCGGGCGCGCAGGCGCTCGCAGAAGGCCGTCGTTCCTTTGCGCCCGGTGCCGGGCAGCAGCACCAGGAACTCCTCCCCGCCCCAACGAACCACGATGTCCGCGGTGCGTGCGCAGTCCTTCAACAGCTCCGCGAAGCTGCGGAGCAGGGCGTCGCCGGCGTCGTGACCGTGGGTGTCGTTGACCGCCTTGAAGCGATCCAGGTCCACCATGACGATGGAGAGGCGATCGATGCCGTGCCCGTAGCGTACGTCCAGCGCGCCTGAGGCCAGCTTGACCCGCTGTTGGGAGATGTCCTGCACCAGGGGCGTGATGGTCTCCCAGAAGAAGCGCCGGTTGCGCAGGCCCGTGAGCCCGTCGCGCAGCGATAGCTCCCGGCATTCCGCGGCCGCCTCGCGCAGCTCGCGGGTTCGCTCGTCGATGATGGCGGCCAGCTTCTCTTGCCGGCGCCGCATCTGGATCTCGCGCAGCCAGATCAAGACCAGGACAAAGGTCGGGATGCCCAGCGCCAGCAGCGCGCGAAAGCCCATGGTCTGGGTGAAGCTCGGCTTGAGGTTGAACTCGAGGCTGGCAGGCTCGTCGCTCCAGCGTACGCCGTCCGTGCTGGCGCGCACCATGAAGCGGTAGCGGCCCGGGTCGATGTTGGTGTAGGTGGCGGCCCGCTGGTCGCGGGCCTCGATCCAGTCGCCGTCGTGGCCCAGCAGCTGGTAGCTGTAGCGCACGCGCTCCGGCGTCAGGAACTCCACGGCCGTGTAGTGGAACTCGAAACGCTGTCGGCCGGGCTGCAAGACCTGGTAGCGGTGGTGGTCCTGGGCTTGATCGTCCGTCAGGAAGCCCTCGAGGGTCACCGGGGGCGCGTGCCGGTTGGCCTCCTGGGCATCGGGGTCCGCCACCACCACGCCCTTGGTGGTGGGGAACCACAGGCGGCCGTCGCTGGCACGCCAACCCGCGTGTTGCACGCCGCCGTTGCATTCTTGCGCCACCATGCCGTCCCGTCGGCCGAATGAGGTGCTGCTCAGGCTCGCGATATGCCCCTTCTCCAGTTCGTCGAAGGCCTTCTTCTTCACGTGGAAGATGCCGTGGTTGCAGCTCATCCAGAAGCGGCCAGCGCCGTCGTCCAGGATGCGGTAGATGCGGTCGTCGAAGAGGCCGTCGGCCACCGTGAAGGCCTTGATCCGACCGCCCCGTTGCCGCAGCAGGCCCCCGTCGGTGCCCATCCAGAGCGCGCCCTGCTCATCTTCGTGCAGGCAGAGCACGTGGCGTTGCTTGCCGGTCAAGTGCTCTTGGGGCGAGGCGTGCTGAAAGCGGCCCTGCTCGAAGCGTTGCAGGCCCCCGCCGTCGGTGCCCACCCATAGCACGCCCTCGGCGTCAAGCAGCAAGGCCCGCACCATCTCGTGCGCCAGGCCCTGGTCGGTGCCGTAGACCTG
This sequence comes from uncultured Enterobacterales bacterium, assembly GCA_964454135.1. Taxonomy (GTDB): domain Bacteria; phylum Myxococcota_A; class UBA796; order UBA796; family JAFGLY01; genus CAYVQL01. The sequence continues at coordinate 10,790 of CAYVQL010000256.1, forward strand.
CGCCGTGTCTGGATCCAGGCGCAGCAGGCCCTTCTTGGTGCCCGCCCAGAGCGCCCCTTGCGCGTCGCGCGCCAGGGCGTAGACATAGGGGTTGGGGAGCGCCTCGTTGGCGCGGGCCTCCAGGTCGGGGTCCGCGGGCAGCCGGCGCAGCCCTTCGCCCCAGGTTCCCACCCAGAGCGCCTCATCTCCATCTTCGCGGAAGGTCAAGACGGGCCAGGCTGCGGCCCGCTCGATGCGCTCGTGGAGCGCCGGCTGGCCATTGGGCATGCGAAACAGCCCGCCCAGGGTCCCGAACCAGACATCTCCGCGCCCATCTTCCAGGATGGAGAGGACGATGTCGAAGCCAAGGCCGTCCCGGGCGCCATAGGAGGCGAAGCGGCCATCGCGCAGGCGGTTCAGACCCCCGGCGAAGGTCCCCACCCAGAGCCCGCCCTCGTGATCCTCCACGATGGATGTGATGTGGTCGTAGGTCAGGCCCTCGCGGCTGGTGAAGCCGCTGATCCGGCCTTGGGCCAGGCGCCACAGGCCGGCTCGCTGCGTGCCGATCCACAGGCTTCCGGAGCGGTCTTCGTAGAGGAAGCTGATGTGATCGTCGCCCAGGCCATGGCTGCGGTCGAAGTGCTGCACCCACTCTTGCACCAGGCCGAACAGGCCGTGCTCCGCGGTTCCAACCCAGAGCCCGCCCTCTCTGTCGGCGTAGATGCTGGTGGCGACGTGTCCGGCCAGGGCATCGACCAGCGGGGACTGGCCGCAGGCGCTCCCCTCCAGGGGGCAGAGCGCGCCGTTGCCCGCCACGACCCACAGGCGCCCCTGCTGGTCCTCTTCCAGGGCCGCCACCTGGGCGTGCCCCAACAGCGCTTCGCTGTCGTAGTGCTCGAAGCCGCGGTCGTCGTAGCGATGCAGGCCACGGTCCGTGCCCATCCAGAGCGCGCCATCGTTGGTCTGCTTCAGGCAGCGGATGGCCTCGGAGGCGAGCCCGTCGTGGGACCTGAAGGCCTTGAACTTCCCGTCTTGGAAGCTGACCAGGCCATTCTCCAGGGTGCCGATCCACAGCGTGCCGGCCCTGTCCTGCAGCAGCGCTGCGATGTCGCTGTTGCCGATGACCGGTTCGTTGCGAGCGTCGTGGACGACGAAGCGTGCCCCGTCGAAGCGCGCCAGGCCCTCTTGCGTGCCGATCCACAGGTGGCCATCGTCGGTCTGCGTCAGGCTCTGCACGCCGATGCTGGGTAGGCCTTCCTCCGTCCCCCACGAGGTATGCACGCAGCGGGTCAGGGGGCGGTCGGCATCCAGGGCCTGGGCTTCCTGCGCTGCGAGGAGCGCAGGAAGCAGGCAGCGGACCATGGAGAGGGCGAGAGCGGGCAAGGAACTTCCAGCTTCGAGCCGATGACCTTCTACCAATCGGCCCCTTGGTCCATCAACTTGAGGCGTTGCCCAGGACCTCCTTTGCCTGCATCCGGGCCCGCTCGCCGCGGTCCTCCGCAGTGTCGGGTGAGGCGATGCTGCCCAGGAATGCCGGATGTACCAGGCGGAGGACCTCGCCGACTTCTGCGAGCGTACCGACAATGATGGAAGAGGGACGGCCTTCGCGGGAGCGGATGCGCAGCGCCAGGCTGTTCTTGCCCACCTGGAACGAACCCTCGTAGCTGCACCCAAGGGGGAAGTGGCGGCAGAGGCGCTTGCGGCTGGCGGCCAGGGCTTTCAAGTCGCGCTTGGCAAGGTAGGCTTCCGCGTCGTCCTGCAGCACCTGTCGGGCCTCGCCACCGGCCAGGAACAGGGCCCGGTAGGCGCGCACGTCTTCCGAGGTCACGGCCTCGAAGACCAGCCTGCCCAGCTCGTCTCGCCTCGTGGGGGCCGGTCGTGGCTTGCGAGGGGCGGACTGGCGCTCGCGGTGGTGCACCCTGGAGAGCAGGAGCAGTCCCAGCAGCGCGGCGATCAGCAACCAGCCGACGATCAGGCCCGAGCCCCACCAGCCGAAGCTGGGGCCGGTGTCGGCGGCGTAGACGGATGACACGAGGAGCAGGGTTTCCATACTCAAGGTCATCGGCAGCCTGGGCTGCTCGCTTCTGCAAAGAGCTCTTACTCGTAGCTGAGGGCAATGCCGTAGACGCCGAACTGGGCCACCCAGTGCGAGTAGGAGTAGTAGTCCTCGGCCCAGTACTGGGGCATGGCCATGTGGGTCTCGATGTGATCGACGTAGATGTCGCGCAGGTCGTTGCTTCCCGTGGCCTGCCAGAGCGCGAGGAGCCCCCAGCTGCGGCTGAAGTTCAGCCCCGCGGCGTGGGCTCCCTGGGGGTTTTCCAGAGGCTGCAGGTCGAAATCCGGCTCCAGCGCCGTCTCCAGCCAGGCCTCGCGTTCGTGCTGCGGCAGGCAGGTCAGCAGCAGGCGGGCCAGGTGCAGGCAGGGAGGGAAGAAATCCGACTGGTATCCGGAGCAGGCGGAGAGTGGACAGAGAACCGCGCGCGGGAGGACCTCCACCAGCACGAACTCCTCCACCCAGGCGCTCAGCTCTTCGTCCTCCAGGTGCTGGGCCTGCTGCCAGAGGTTGAGCAGCGCCCAGGACAGGTTGTCGTAGTCGTCGTCGAGCAGGTCGCTCTCGATCCGGGCCGGGGCCAGCCCCAGGACGTGCGCCAGCAGGCCCTGCGTCACGACCTCGGCCAGGGGGACCAGGTCGTCGTAGCCGGCGGCCTCGCGCTCGCGAGCCAGGGTCAGGAACCAGGCGTAGCCGTAGGGGATCTCGTTCGTGATGCTGCCGGTCTGCAGGTGGACCAGCTCTTGCACCAGGCTCTGCTCGTCCAACACGGAGCTGGCTATTTCGCGGTAGCTCTCGTCCCCTGTCAGGCGGCTGATGGCGTGCAGCGACCAGTTGCCGTGCACCGCCGAATGCCAGTCGATGCAGCCGTGGAAGGCCGGGTGGGAGGTGTCGTTCTGCTGCACGCAGGCGGCGATGGGCTCGGCCAGGGCCAACAGGAAATCCTGTCGCTGGTTGAAAAAACCTTGCCAGAGGGGATCTTCGCCAGTGTCGTCCGGCTCCTGGCCCGTATCGCCGCTGTCCCAGGGCTCGTCATCGGTGTCGTAGGGTTCGCCAGTGTCGCCCTGTCCGTCGCCTGGTCCCTCGGCGATGCCCGGGGGCCGGCAGGCGATCAGCAGCAGGGGCAGCAGAGGGGCGAGACGCAGGGGCATGGGGGCATGCTACCAGAGGATGCGGCGTCTCGCCCTTCGCAGACCGACCGAGCCCAGCAGGAGCAGCAGACCCCAGCCCGCGGCAGCACGCCGGCCCGCGGCGCAGCCGCAGCCTTCATCCCGCAGCGAGCCCATGGCGTAGATGACCAGCGCCACGTCGCCCGAGAAGGGGGGCAGCTGCAGTGGCTCGTCCTGTAGCAGCAGGTGGTCCAGCACCTCGCCGCTGCTGGTGTCGTACACCCAGGCCTGGGCCTGCGGGAAGTCGGGCAGCCAGACGCTGGCGCCCACGATCTCGTCGATGTCGGCCTCCGGGGGCGTGGCGTCGGGATCGTGCACCCAGACCAGGGCGCTGTGGGCGTCGCCGCGGGCCAGGGCCTGTAGCTGCACAGGGCCCTCCGCCTGCACCTCCAGCGGGGCCATGGCTGGCAGGTCCAGGCCAGGCACGACCCTGGCGGCACCCTGCAAGCGCCACCACAGATCGTCGGGCTCCACGTGGTCCTGCCACCACCAGGTCAAGGCGTTGCCGGCCGAGCCGCTGGCCAGGGCCGCCCAGCTGGCGTTGTGCCAGGCCAGGCCCTGGCTGTCCTCGCGGTCGCCGTTGCCCAGCCAGTCCAGTCCCCACTCTCCCACCAGTACCGGCCCGCCGTGCTGTTGCAGGCTGGCTGCCACCCCCTCCGCCACGGGCTCTGCATCGGCCAACAGGTAGCTGTGCACCTGCACGAAGTCGGCGCCTGACCAGACCTGGTCTTTCAGAGCCTGGGGCGGCAGGCTGTAGGACCAGCTGACGGGATGCAGGTCTCCCTCCAGCGCGCGGATCTCGTCGGCCCGATCCGAGGCCCAGGCGGCGACCAGGTCGCTGTCCACACCCGAGATGCCGTCGGCCTCGTTGATCACCTCCCAGGCGGCCAGGGCAGGGTGAGCGCCCCAGCGCGCCACGGCGTAGCGCAGCAATAGCCGCTGATAGCCCAGGGCGGTCTGGTCTTCGAAGAAGCAGCTCGAGCTCTCGCAAGGACCGCCGTTGGCCGCGTTGTAGGGATTGTCCTCCCAGGAGGACCACATGGCGGCTTCCAGCTCGGAGTGCTGCCAGAGCACGGGCATCAGGGCGATGCCGTTTTCCTGGGCCAGGTCGAAGATGGCGTCCAGCTCGGCGCAGTCCTGCTGGTCCATCACCCCCAGCTCGTCCCACTCAGGGTCCTGGTCGGTGAAGTGGGTGAACCAGAAGCGGGCGAAGTTGCCGCCGGCGGCGGAGAGCGCCGCGAACCAGCGCGCGTAGTCCTCAGTGCCACCTCCGTCGGACCAGCCCAGGTTCAGGCCCAGGGGAATGAATGGGCTGCCGTCGGCGTGCCGGAAGCCCCAGCCGTCCGCATGGATGGGGCCGGCCGCGGCGCTCCGGAGCGCCTCGAACTCGAAGCTCCGGCCCGCGGCGCCGTTCTCCAGCACCTGGGCCTGGTGGGTGCCGGTGGTCAAGGGGCGATAGCGCCAGGCCCACTGCGTGCCGTCCCAGTAGGCCGGCCAGTCCGCCTGCTGTCCACCCGGGTCGGTGACCCGTACGTCAACCTCGATCTCGGCGGGATCGTAGCGGTTGTCCGCGTGGGAGCCCACCTGCAGGCCGAGCTCCAACATGCTGTAGAGCAGGACCTCGTGCATGTCGGGCTCCCAGGTCGGTGCGGGGGCCGGCGTGTCCCTCCGCTAGTCGATCGCACCGTCGCAGTCGTTGTCCACGCCGTCGCCGAGGATCTCGGCGGCCCCCGGGTGGGTGCTGGCGTCGCGGTCGTCGCAGTCGCTGCTGTCGGCCACGTAGCCCGTGGGCTGGTCGCAGGCGGTCTGGGTGCGGCCGGCGTCGCCATAGCCGTCGCCGTCCGCGTCGGCGTACCAGGTCCCGGCGTCGATGGCGTTTTCGTCGATGCTGCCGTCACAGTCGTTGTCCAGGCCATCGCAGAGCTCGCTGGCGCCGGGGTTGACCGAGGCGTCGCTGTCGTCGCAGTCGGTGCCACCCAGGGCCGCGTCGTCGTAGCCGTCACCGTCGGCGTCGGCGGATGCGGCACAGGCGTTGTTCAGGGAGCCCGGGGTGCCCACGTCGTCGCACCAGTTGGCGCTGTCGTCGTTGCTGATGAAGTCGTAGGCGCTGGGATCCAGGCTCTTGGTGTAGCCAGCGGCGATGGACCAGGTGGCGTCGTACCAGACCTCGTCGATGATCTCCGTCCCGTTGTCCAGGATGATCTCGTCGGACGTATTCGCGATGGTGAAGCCGGAGTACTCGTAGTCCACGCTCACGCCGCCGTTGGTGGTGGAGTCGGCGTTGAGGCCCAGGACCAGGTGCTCGCCGTCGGCCACGGTCAGGCTGCCCGAGATGGTGAAGCTGTTGCTGCCGTCGTCGTAGACCAGCAGGCCGTCCAGATCGGCCTCGCAGCCCGAGGCGTTGTAGACCTCGAACCACTCGCCGGCGCTGTCGGCCACGGCCGTGGGATTGGCCATGAACTCGCTGATCACCAGGTCGCCGGCCACCAGGTCGGAGATGGCGTAGCTGCAGCCGGTGCTCTCGTCGATGTCGCCGTCGCAGTCGTTGTCTACGCCGTCGCCAGCCACCTCGCTGGCGCCGGGGTTGGTGCTGGCGTCCCGGTCGTCGCAGTCGCTGCCGTCGTCCACGAAGTTGGAAGGCGCCTCGCAGCGGCTGCGCGAGATGTTGGCCCAGCCGTAGCCGTCACCGTCGAAGTCGGCGTACCACTCCGTCTCGTCCACGGCGCGCTCGTCGACGAT
>CAYVQL010000257.1:0-16714 GCA_964454135.1 uncultured Enterobacterales bacterium
TGGCGGCGCAGGCCACCCGTGGAGGCTGGCTCCCGGTTCTGTCGCCTGCTCTTGGGATCCGAGGAGACCATCCCCGCTGGTATCACGGTCGCGAGGGGCGCTTCGCAGCGCGCCGTTTCTCGCGGGAAATCGGGGGGCGTGCCGTCCGTTTTCCCGATAGCCTTGTTCGAAGCCCATGACCGGTCAACACGCAGACATCGCGGCCATCCGCGCCCGCTTGCTCACCATCATGCTCTACGGTGTGGCGGCGCTGGGGCTGCCGGTGGTCGTGACGAACGTCGTCGCCATGGCTCGCTTGGGCTTCTGGTTCTACCTGGTCTTCCTGGTGACCATCTGGCTGCAGTTGGTCATCTGCGCCATGGCGCGAGAGCGCCTGCCCTTCATCTTGCGTGCAGTTGTGCTGCTGGGCACGCTCTACGCCGCGGGAATCTGGGCCCTCGGTCGCTACGGCCTGGTGGGGGGCGGTCCCGTCTTGATGCTCTCCATCTCCGTGCTGGCCACGGTGCTCTTCGGCTTGCGCGCTGGTCTGGTGGTGGGGGTGATGGCCATGTTCACGATGAGCCTGGCAGGCCTGCTCTTCGTCCTGGATCTGGTGGAGCGCGATCCCAGGATCGAGACGGGCCTCGACAGCCATGGCGCCTGGCTATCCGTGACCCCGGTCTACGGCATGCTCACCGTCTCCCTGGTGCTGGCCACGGGCCTGTTGCAGCGGCGCCTGCTGGGTTCCCTGGCCGACCTGGGGGAGTCCGCCAGGTTGCTGGCCCGCGAGGTCTCCCAGCGCGCCGAGCTGCAGGCTGAGAAGAAGGAGCTCACCGATCAGCTGATCCAGGCCCAGAAGCTGGAGGCCCTGGGCCAGCTGGCGGGCGGCATCGCCCATGACTTCAACAACGTGCTGACCATCATCCGCGGGAACGCGGAGCTGGCCATGGCGCTCTCCCACGAAGGGAGCCTTGTGTCCCGCCGCCTGGAGCGCGTGCTCAACTCGGCGGATCGGGCCTCGGAGCTCACTGGGCGCCTGCTGGCGTTCTCCCGTCGGAAGGTGCTGGAGATGGCGCCCCTCTCCGTCCACGGTTGCATGTGCGAACTGGAGCCCATGTTGCGTCAGCTGATCGGCGAGGACGTGGAGCTCGTGCTGCGCCTGGAGGCCCGCTTCGACGGCGTGCTCGGCGATCGCAACCAGCTCGACCTGGTGGTGATGAACCTGGCGCTCAATGCCCGAGACGCCATGCCCGAGGGGGGGCGGCTCGTGCTGCGCAGCGAGGACGGGGGCGATGGCGGTCGCCTGCGGCTGCACGTGGAGGACACGGGCGTGGGCATGGACGAGGCCACCTGCCAGCGCGTGTTCGAGCCCTTCTTCACCACCAAGGAGCAGAGCAGGGGCACGGGCCTGGGGCTCACCATGGTCTACAACATCGTGCAGCAGCACAAGGGCAGTATCCACCTCCGCTCACGGCCCGGGCACGGCACGAGCTTCACGGTGGAGCTGCCCACCACTGCGGCGCGGCCCCCTGCAGTCGAGGCGACAGCTGCTCGTGAGCCTGTTCCGCGGGGCGACGAGACCGTGCTGCTGGTGGAAGACGAGGCGGATGTTCGCGAGACCACGCGCATCATGCTGGAGGAGCTGGGCTACCACGTCTACGAGGCCGCCACTCCCGAGCAGGCCATGGTGCTGGCGGAAGAGCTGCGGGGTCAGCTCGACCTGCTGCTCACCGACGTGGTCATGCCGGGCATCAATGGTCGCCAGCTGGCGGAACGCCTGCTGGAGAAACAGCCCGATCTGGCCGTGGTGTTCGCCTCCGGCTACACCGACGACGACGTGCTGCGGCGCGGAGTGGCCTCGGAGAAGGTGCATTTTCTGGCGAAGCCCTTCACTCCTGCCAGGCTGGCGTTGCGCCTGCGCGAGGCGCTTGAGGCCGACGACGACCCGCCAGACGTGACCGAGGAGATCACGATGCCGCGGGGGCGCTTGTGAGGGGACAGATGGCGGATTGAAGGAATGCGGCGCGGTCACGTCAGGTGCTGTGACGCTGCGACCGCGGAGCGAAACATGCTGGATCTCCTCACCGATCTCTTCGACTACCTGGACGAACGCTACGAGAGCATGCGCGATGCGCTGGCTGATTTCGGAGCTCGTGGGCGGCCGGGCTTGTAGATCTGCGCACGGCGTCCGGAGACAAGCGGCACCAGGCAGAGCCCAAGGACCAGCCAGGCCAGCCCGCGCGCGCGAGGTCCGGCCGCGCAGCCCTGGCAGCCCTCCTGCGATGGCGTCTCTTCCTCCTGCGCCAGGGTCAGGCGCCAGATGCGGGCGGCGTCCAGCCGCTCGCCTCCTTCCAGCGCGGTGATGCTGAGCTCGTGCCAGCGGTCCTCCAGGTCCTCGATGACGAGCGCCTCGCGGGCCTCGCCGGACTGGCCCTGCAGGGAGGCGTACCAGACCTGCTGGTCGTCGCTCGTCACCTGCAGCCCGCCGCCGTTCTGGTCGAAGAAGGCCAGCAGCTCCACGCCCACGCCCCGGAAGCGCAGCTCGAGCTGGGCGCCAGGCTCCAGTGCCCGCAGCCAGCCCTGCTCGTCCTGCTCTTCCTGCACCCAGTCCCAGCCGTGCAGCCAGGCCGGGTTGTCCTCTTCGTACCACTGCAGGGCGTGAATGAAATCCCAGGTCTCGCCCCGATCGCGGCTGACCCAGGCGCCGCCGTAGCCACCCACCGCCAGGGTGTCGTCCTGGGCGAAGTCGGGCGACAGGGCCAGGGCACGGGGCACGTCTTCGGTTGGACGCGCCAGGGCGTGCCAGCTCTCGCCGCCGTCCTCGCTGCGGAACCAGCCGCCGCTGGCCAGCAGGGCGAAGAGGGTCGGATCCGCCTGCCAATCCGGCGACAGGGCCACGTCGAAGACGGGCTGCCCTTGGAAGGCCACCTCCCGCGGATCTGCGTGCTGGCTGACCTCGAAGAGTCCATCCAGGGAGGCCACGAAGACCTTGCTGCCTTCGGGCGGGCTGGCCAGGCCGTAGACCGCCGAGCCCATCGTGGCGATGGCCTGCCAGCTCTGGCCACGATCCTGGGTCCGGTAGACCACGCCCCTGCCGTAGCAGGAGGCCCAGGCCGTGCCGTCGTCGATCCAGGCCTGCGAGAAGCTGATGGCCGTGCCGCGGGCGCCGCAGTTCTGGGTACGCCTGCCCTCGCTCCAGGTGCGTCCGTGATCGCGGGACCAGGCGAAGACGGCCTCGTCGTTCCGCTCGCCGCTGATGATCGCCAGGGGATCCTGGGCGTAGCCGGGCGCCAGGCGCACGCGTTCGGCCCGGCCCAGCGCATCGCTGCCCAGGGCCTGCCAGCTGCGACCGCCGTCGAGCGTGCCGAAGAGGTCGTCGGCGCTGGTGCTGAAGGCCACCGGTGCCTGGCCCCAGTCGTCAGAGGCTGCGGTGCGGCGCACGTAGGGCTTGGACAGAGCCCGGCTGACGGCCTGGGCCCGATCCAGCTCCAGGCCCACCAGCGTGATCCCGCTGCCGTAGGTGCCCAGGAGGGCCACCAGCGAGCCATCGTCGTCGCGGGACAGGGTCAGGGAGCGGATGTTCCAAGGGCCCTCGGTCTCCAGGGGGATCCAGGTCCGGCCGCCATCCTCGGAGCGCGCCGGACCTTCCCAGGAGGCCAGGTAGAGGTCCCCGGGGTGGTCCTGGACGATCTCGAAGTAGTGCACGTCGTCCGAGGGTTGATCGTGCTCGGGCTCCTCCAGGTACTGGGCTCGCAGGCTCCAGCTCGACCCGCCATCTTCGGAGCGCCAGACCGCCTGCGTCGTTCCCGCTGCCAGGACCAGGCCGCTACCCAGGTCCTCCACGACCGCCACCTGCGGCACGTCCAGGCTGGCGGCGTCCCAGCTCTGTCCCCCGTCTTCGGAGTGCCACAGTCCCTGGTCCAGGGTGGCCAGCCAGATGTTGCGTTGCTGGCCCAGGGAGACCTGGGCCGGCCAGCCGGGAGCCTGGCCGGCGAAGCTCCAGCTCCAGCCCCAGTCGTCGCTGAGCAGCACGCCGCCGGCGCCATCCACGGCCGCAGCGCGCCCGTCCTGGCTCCAGTCCGGAGACAGGTCCACGTCGATCAGGGGGGCGGCCGCGGGCGGACAGCGGCGCTCCCAGCTGCGACCTCCATCCTCGCTGAGCCAGATGCCCGAGCCCACGGCCAGGACCAGGCCGTCCTCCAGCACGGAAGACGAGGCCTCGATGTCGTTCACCAGGGCGTCAGAGGGGATGTCACCGTGCGTCTCGAAGCTGTCGCCGGCGTCTTCGCTGATGAGCAGCCCGCGGCCATCCGTGCCCACCAGCAGCAGCTGCTCGTCCAACAGGCGGCCGCTGGTCAGGGCGCAGCCCTCGCCATCCATCACGTAGCGCACGGCGAAGTCGCGCATGTTTTCGCTGCGCGCCACGTACCAGGCCTCCTCGCGCGCGATGGTGGTGATCAGCAGGCGCGGCTCGGGGCCTGGCGAGCGGGCCACCCAGGCGGCCACGTCGTGGGGGTAGTGGGCCAGGGCCTGGGCGGTGAGCAGCGGAGCCAGGAAGGGGCAGTGCATCGGGGGCCGGGATGCGGGGGCTTGGCATCCTACTGCGGGGGGGAGGATCCTGCAGGTGCCTGACGCTGAGTGCGGGCTGGAAGCTTCAGTCCCGCCTACGCCTGCGTCGCAGCAGCAGCCCACCCAGGGACAGCAGCAGCAGCGCGCCTGCGCCAGTTCCGTGGGCGGAGCTGCAGCCGCAGTTCTCCACGGCCTTCTTGCACTCGGGCTCGTCGCTGATCTGGTCCGCCTGCTGCAGCTGCAGCCCGGGCACCGCGTCGGCGCGGATCTGCTCGATGCGGTAATCGACGCAGTAGATCTGGCCGTCGTGCGCGCACTCGACGCAGGGCGTACCGAAGGACTCCATCAGCGCGCACATGTCGTCGCCGCTGGTCTTTCCGTCGATCACGTAGCCCGTCTCGCGGCAGTCGAGCTGGAAGGAGCAGGTGCCTGCGGCCATCTCGCTGCCGTCGTCGGAAAAGGTCCCGCTGACCACGGCGTTGTAGAGGTTGACCGGCATGTCGGGGTCGTCGAAGACGATATCCGCCGGCCCGCCGGTGAACCTGGGGGCCGAGCAGAAATCCGCCCCCTCGATCTGCGCCGTGGGCAGGCAGAGCTCCTGCTCGTTCTCGCTGTCCTCCTTCACCGTCGCGCCCATCAGATCGAGGGTCCAGTCCGCGCCCGGCTCCACGCCCAGCAGCAGGCTCTCGAGCATGATGTACTTGTCCATCAAGAGGTCGCCGATGCCCGGCGGCTCGACGATCTCGGCCACCTCGGCGTCGAGCACGTAGGCCGTCTGCAACACCGAGATATCGAAGCTGGGATCGCATTCCACCGTGGTGTCGCTGTCGCCGGGGGCGGTGTCGCCTTGCTTGGGGTCGCCTTCGGTGTCGCAGGCGGTGAGCAGCAGGACGATGAACAGCATGGCAGCTCCGGTCTGGGGGGCGGGTGTGGGTGTTGGGTGTATTTGACCGTGATTGGCGTGGGCGTCAAGCATCGACAGCGTGTCTTGTCTGGTGCTACGCTGTGAATGCGTGACGCACGTTCTCGGAGATCTCCCATGCGAAGCCCTGTGCTCGTTTTTTCGCTGGCGCTGGCTTGCTCCTGCTACGGCTCCTCGGATTCGGGGGGCGTGGTGTTCGGGGGCCCGGGCGCGCTGCAGGCGCGCTGGGGCTTGGATGGGCTGCGCGCTCGCCATGGCGAGGACGAGGTGGCGCTGCGTACGGTGGGCTACGGGGGGCTCGGCCTCGCTGCTGGGGAGCCGGCGCTGGGGCCTTGCGTCGTCGACCTCGATTCATCGGATTGTCAGCGACGGGCGGAGCTGAGCTACGAATCGCTGACCGAGCACTGGCAGCGACAGAGCCGGGGGCTGGAGCAGGGCTGGACGCTGTGGGAGCCGCCGGCCGCGGGCGAGGCGGCGCTGCGCCTGGAGCTGGTGGCCGGACAGCTGCTCTCCATCGACGCGGACGGGCTGGGCGCCACGCTGGCGGGCAGCCAGGGCGGGCGCTGGCGCTACGATGGGCTGGCGGCCTGGGATGCCGAGGGGCGGGCGGTCGAGGCTTGGTTGGAGGAGACCGCTGGGGGGCTGGAGATCCGGGCGGATGTGGCGCACGCGGCCTGGCCTGTGGAGGTGGATCCGGTGTTGAGCTGGGTCGAGGACAAGCTGAACGCGTCGGACTACGCCGAGCGTGACGAGTTCGGCTACGACCTGGATGGTGCGGGCGATCTGAACGGAGATGGCTTCGACGATATCGTGGTGGGGGCGCGCAACGACGACGAAATGGGTTCGCAGAGCGGATCCGTCTACCTGTACTACGGCAGCGTCTCGGGGGTGCGTGCCTCCAGCGAAGGCAAGCTGACGGCCTCGGATGGCGCGGAGGACGATGAGTTCGGCTATGCGGTGGCGGGTGCCGGGGACCTGGACGGGGATGGCTACGACGACATCGTGGTGAGTTCGATCAGGGGCGATGGCTCTGGGTATTTCGATGGAACCGCGTACCTCTACTACGGCAGCGACATGGGAGTGTTCGGTCATAGCGAGGTGCTGTTGTGGGCCTCGGACGGGAGTGGCTACGACGAATTCGGCTGGGACGTGGCCGGTGCTGGGGATCTGAACGGTGACGGCTTCGACGAGGTCGCGGTGGGCGCCCCGGTCCACCTGTCTTGCGGATCGGTCTACCTTTACTACGGCAGCGTCTCGGGGGCGCTGCCCGCCAACGAGGTCAAGCTGACGCACTCGGATCCTGCGGTGAATGACTGGTTCGGCCTGACGGTGTCAGGGGCTGGCGATCTGGATGGAGATGGCTACGGCGACCTGGTGGCAGGGGCGCCCTACGACGACGACAGGGGAGAACTCAGCGGATCGGCCTACGTCTACTACGGCGCCTCATCAGGAGCGCAGCTCTCCAGCGAGGACGAGCTGGTGGCTTCGGAAGGTATGGCGCACGACTACTTTGGCCATGCGGTGGCCTGCGCCGGAGACGTGGACGGTGACGGCTACAGCGATCTGGCCGTGGGCGCCTGGGGTGACGCCGACAACGGCAAGAAGAGCGGGGCGGCCTATCTGTTTCTCGGCAGCGCGTCCGGGATCGATCCTGCGAGCGAGACCTGGGTGGCACCGCCAGCTGCTGTGGACCACGACTACTTCGGTGAGGTGGCCGGCGCTGGCGACCTGGACGGGGACGGCTTCGACGACCTCGCAGTGGGGGCCTGGGGCGACGACGACAATGGCGCCTACGCCGGCGCCACCTACCTGTACTTCGGCGGTGCCAGCGGCCTGGATCTCGCCAGCGAGGTCAAGCTGACAGCATCGGACGGAGTTGGGGGCGAGTCCTTCGGCGCCACCCTGGCCGGCGCCGGAGACCTGGACGGGGATGGCTACGACGACCTGCTGGTCGGGGCCCGCAGAGACGACGATCTGGCTACGGACTGCGGTTCGATCTACCTGTACTACGGCGGCTGCCGCGACCTGGACGAGGACGGTCTTTGCAGCGACGAGGACTGCGACGACCACGACGCTACGGTGGGTGCCGCCTCCGATGTCTGGTACGCCGATGCGGACGGGGACGGCTACGGCGATCCCGGCGGCGCGCAGACCGCCTGCAAGCAGCCCTCGGGCTACGTCGACAACACTGGAGACTGCGACGACGGCGAGCCCCTGGCCTGGACCGGCGCCAGCGAGGTCTGCGACGGGGCGGACAACGACTGCGACGGGACCGTGGACGGGCCCCAGGCGGAGGGTGCCCAGAGCTGGTTCGCCGACGCCGATGGCGACGGCTTCACGGACGAGCAGGACAGCGTAGCGGACTGCGAGCCGCCCTCCGGCTACCTCGAGGCCTCCCAGGAGCCCGACTGCGACGACAGCGACGCCAGCGTGCACCCGGGCGCTGAGGAGATCGCGGGCGACGGCGTGGACCAGGACTGCGACGGCGAGGACGCGCAAGAGGAGCGACCCAGGGACTCGGGGGACGGGGAGGATGATGGGGAAGCTGTCGAGGGGAAGGGGGAGGGCTGTGAGGGTTGCGCGAGCGGGTCTGCGCCTGGAGCTGGCGGGTGGTTGCTGCTGGGGCTGCTGGGCGTGGCGCGTGTGCGCCGGGGGCGCTGTGCATGGAGGTCTCCGACGAACGAGCCGCTTGGATGGTAGGCTCCACCTATGATTCCCATCTGGCTGCTCTCCGCGGCCCTGGGCGCGACTCCCTGCGAGCTGCCGCCGGCGGAGAACCCGGAGCGCTGGTCGGAACCCCTCGCCATGGCGGGCCTGGAACAGGGCGCGGCCGGTGCCGCCCCCTCCATCCTGCTCGTCGACGAGGGGGAGTGGTGGAGCCTGCGCGTGCTGGATGACAGCGGCCTCGAGCGTGTCGTGCGCGTGCGCGCTCCCCAGGACGCCGCCGACCGCGAAGACCTGGCCTGGCTGGCCGCCAGCCTGGCGTTGCCGCTGGCGGGGCGGCTGGCCGCGTTGCAGCTCGGCGACAACCCCGAGCCCGAGGCTGCGGTGGAGCGCGTCCCGCAGCGAGCGGCGCGGCCGCCGCAGCCCGAGGCCGCAGCCCCCTCGGTGACGCCCGCGCCCGCCGTCGAGCAGGAACCGCCAGCCCCTGGACCCGAGCCCGCGCCCGGCCCCGCCCAGCAGGAGGTGGCACAGGTCCCCGTGGAGCCCGAGCCTGAGCCGTACAGCCCGCCCGCTTCCCCCTTGCGCGCCGGGCTGCTGCCCGCTGCAGTTCTGGGCACCGGCGCCACTCCCGGCAGCGAGCTGGGGATGGAGCTGGAGCTGAGCCTGGGGCGGGGCCGCTGGCTGGCGCTCGGCGGTTCCCTGCGTGGCGCCGTCGAGGTGGTCACCGGATCCAGCGTGCGCAGCTTCACGGCTCAGCAGATGACCCTGCTCGTCTGGCGGGATCTCGGCCTGGGAGGGCTCGGCGGCGGGCTCTCCGTGGCCGCCTCGTACCGGCATTTTCCAGGGGCAGGGGAGGGCATGGACAGCGGCTGGGTGCCCATGGCGGGCCTGGGCTTGCGCCGAGACCTCGCCCTGGGGCCGGGCCTGGTCGTGAGCCCGCGGCTCGCGCTGCAGGCCGACCTGCGCCGCACCGAGATCAGCTACGGCGGCCAGACCGAGGGGACGCTGCAGCCGCTGTGGGCCAGCCTGGGGCTGGGCCTGGGCTGGACCTCTGCAGGTTCGGGGCTTTGATGTCCGGGCCTTCGATCGCGGTCGCTTTGATCAAAACGGGTCGCTGACATCACCTGGAGAACATGGACACCGACAACGACACCACGCGCCTGGTCTCGGCCGCCATCGCGGGCGAGGCCCGGGCCTGGGAGCGCCTGGCCCAGACCTGGCTGCCCGTCGTGCACAGCTGGTGCCTGCGCCTGGGCGGGCCACGGCTGGATCCTGGTGACCTGACCCAGGAGATCTTCGTCATCGCGTTCACGCGGCTGCACCGGCTGCGGGATCCGCAGGCCTTTGCGGGCTGGATCCTGGGCATCACGCGCCGCGAGATCCTGCGCCAGGGCCGCCGGGCCTGGCTGCGCAGGTGGCTGCCCGGGTTCGCGGTGGAAGAGCGGGCCGCGCCGGGCGGGCCCCAGCAGGACAGCGAGCAGGCCCAGCTGATCCGGGAGGTCCAGCGCGTGCTGCAGCGCCTGCCCCAGCCCCAGCGCGAGGTGCTGGTGCTCTGCGACGTGGAGGAGCGGACCACGCGGGAGGTCTCCGAGCTGCTGGGCATCCCCCATGGCACCGTGCGCAGCCGCCTCCGCCTGGCTCGGGCGCGCTTCCGCAAGGAGGCCCAGGGGCGGCTTCCCTCGGCGCTGCCAGCAGACCTGGCCCAGGAGCGCTCCCCATGACCACCCACGAGGCCCTCTCGCGCTTCGCCCGCGCCACGGACACCACGGACCAGACCGCGCAGCGGTTGGCGGAGCAGCTGCGCGAGCGAGGGGTGCTGCAGGTCGGCGCCGAGCGTTGGGGGGCGGTCTTGCGTGCAAGGCCAGCTCGGTTGCCGGTCTTCAGGCGGCAGCGGATCAGGTGGCGCCCCTTGGTGGCCTTCTCCGTGGTGGTGCTGCTGCTGACGCTGGCGCTGGCCTACCTGCAGCGCCCCGCTCCTCCTCTCGCGTTCGACCGCCCGCTGAGCGCAGAGTCCCGCGTCCTGGAGCAGCCCTGGCCGGGCCTGGAGCTGGACTACCAGGGCCTGGGCCACCTCGAGGGCAGCCAGCGGGCTGCGACCATTCGCTGGGAGCAGGGGCGCGTGCAGGTGCAGCTGGAGTCTCCCGGCCAGCTGGTGCTGCGCACCCGCGAGGCCCTGGTGCGCGTGACGGGCACCCTCTTCGAGGTCCAGCGCGATGCCTTCGGCACCCAGGTGCAGGTCTCGCAGGGCAGCGTGCAGGTGGAGTGCGCCACGTCGCAGCGCCACGAGCTGGCGGCCGGGGAGCGCGCCAGCTGCGAGCCGGTCTCGGGGCCGGCGCTGCTGGGCATGGCGCGGCGGTTGCAGCGCGAGGGTGCGCCCGCGGCGCGTGTGCTGGCGGTGGTGGCGCGCGCCGAGGCGCTGCCGGCGCTGGACGAGCCCCTGCGCGGCGAGCTCTGCGTGGTGCGGCTGGAGGTGCTGCTGGCCGCGGAGCGTTTTGACGAGGCCCTGGCCACGGCGCGTGCCTACCTGGAGGCAGGGCACCAGGCACGCGCGCAGGAGATCGAGCTGTTGCTGCTGGCCTTGCAGGAACGGGCCTCGCAGCTGGAGGGGGGTACACCATGAGCTGTACGTTCCTGGCCATCCTGGCGGCCTGCTCGCCGCTGAAGATCGGCTATCCGGACGAGAGTGAGGGGATGGTCGAGCCCGTCGATAGCGGTTCGCCGGACTCCGCCACGACGGTGGACAGCGGCCTGGCCCCCTGCCAGGACGAGACCTGGCCCGACACGGCGGTCACCGTCCTGGACAGCTGCACCCTGCCCGTGGCCGAGTTCGAGCTGGTGGAGCTGTGGTCCACGGCAGATCCTGGGCTGGTGGGGGTGTCGACGCTGGCCGCGGGTCGCTTCGAGGACGCCGATGGCAGCGGCGATATCGGGCCGGCCGATCCGGTGTTGCTGCTGGCCATGCCCCACGGCACGTCCAGTTCTTCCACCTCTGGGCCTACCCTGCTCGACGGTGACGGGGACGTGATGAGCACGGTGCTCGAGTTCAATGGGGCCCATCGCTGCTACGCCACCGTGGGCGATCTGGACGGCACCCGCTCCGGCATGGAGGCCTTCCTGGGATGGTATTGGCACGCGAGTAATGCCGAGGTGGGGGGCATGGACGAGTTCGGACTGGTATGGCGTGCTGGTCTGGACGAGTCGTCGCTTGACGGCTACCCTTGGCTGCTAGATCTGGAGGCTGACGGTGTGCCCGAGGTGCTCTGGGGTGGGGCGGTCCGGGATCCCCTGACCGGGGAGATCCTGGTCGAGCTCGACGGAGCCAGCGACGATGGCCAAGCTGTGGCCGCCGACCTGGATCTCGACGGCCTGCCCGAGATCATCGCCAGCACCACCCAGGACGATGTCGTGATCTGGAACGTCGCAGGGGAGCGCCTCGCCAGCTTCGCGGGGTTTTCCTTCGACTATGGCCCCGCCCTCTTCGCCGTGGGAAACCTGGACGGGGACGAACAAGGCGAAGTTGTGGTCAGCAGCTATGGCCAGCTGTCCATCATCGAGCTGGATGGCACCGTCCGCGCGACCACCGAGAGCGGCTCCTCGACGGGGGCCCTGATGGGGTTGGCGGAGCTCGACGGCGACGAGCTACCGGAGATCGTGATCGACTACAACGGCGGCAGTGCCAAGGACGGCGCGGGCATCGCGGCCTATGATAGCGACCTCAGCCCGCTCTGGCGGCGCACAGCATCCCACCAATCCTGGTCGCCCTTCGCAGTAGCGGATCTGGACGCCGACGGCCTGCACGAGCTGGTGGTGCGCGACGGCCAGACTTTGCTCATCCTGGACGCCAGCGGTGAGCTGCTGGGCTGGACCGAGTCTCCCCAAGTAGGTGGCTATATGAGCACCCCGCTGGTGGCGGACATCGACGGCGACGATCTGGCGGAGATCGCCGTCGCCAGCAACGAGGGCTGGATGGCGGTCTACGAGAGCCCCACCGGTGGTTGGGCTGTGCGTGGGGCCGACCGGCCCTGGCCCGGGCTGGACCACTTTCCGGGAGATCGGGAGTACGACGGCAGCCTGCCCGCTGCGGGGGACGCGCACTGGCTGCGACCTGGAGAGAACGTCTGGCAGGGCCTGGCCGCGGGCGCGCCGGATCTGCCGGACCTGGGTCTGGAGCTGGCGGAGCGCTGTGTGCAGCCCGACGGCGGCACGCGCTTCACGGTCTACGTGGCCAACCACGGCCCGGCGGACCTGGAAGAGCCCGTGCAGCTGCGGCTCTCCCTGGCCGCCGACGGCAGCGAGCTGGCGCGGGCCGAGAGCCCGTCCTGCATTCCCTCGGGGAGCGCCAGCGCCCTGCAGCTGGAGGTGGCGCTGGAGGATCCGCAGGCAGCGCTCATCTTCAGCGTCGATGACGACGAGAGGGTGGCAGAATGCGCCGAGCTGGGCAACAGCCTGTCCTGGTCGGCCGACAAGGGGAGAGGACCATGAGAAGCGCGCTAGCACTTTTTGCCATCCTGGTCGCGGCCTGCATCGACAAGTCGGACTCCACTGCGGAGCTGGACAGTCCCCCCGACTCGCCCCCCGCGGATAGCGCAGACAGCGCGCCGGGACCTAACGACAGCGGCTACGACGCGGACGGCGACGGCTGGACCGCGGCCGCCGGCGACTGCGACGACGGCGATGCCGCCGTGCACCCCGAAGCTGCCGAGAGCTTCTGCGATGGCCTGGACAGCGACTGCGACGGCAGCGGCGAGCGCACCGTGGCCGTCTACCTGGAGCAGGAATACGACGATCTGCAGGGGGCGCTGGACGCGGCCCTGGAGGGCGGCACGGTGTTGGTCTGTCCTGGCAGTTGGACCGTGGAGGCCAGCGCGGCTCCAGTGCAGCCCCTCACCCTCGCATCCTGGTCCGGAAATACCGAGGACACCCTCTTGATGGGCGGAGGCGGGGATACCATCCTGAGCGTCGCGGGGCTGGCTGAGGTGACGCTGGAGGATCTGTCCTTCGCAGAGGGCAGCGGCATCTACGGGGGCGCGCTGTACATCGAGGACATTCCGCTCACGGCCCGGCGGGTGGTGTTCTCAGAGAACTGGGCCCTGGATGGCGGTGCGGTCTACGCGGAGATCGAGCGCTCGGTAGAGACTGCGCTGCTCTTCGAGGACTGCCTCTTCGAGGCCAACGTGGCCTCCAGCGAGGGTGGGGCCATCCGGATCGTGGTGGGGGCGGACGGGGAGCCCACCATGCACTCGGTGCAGCTCGTCGACTCGCAGTTCAATGGCAATAGCGCCAGCTTCCTGGGGGGGGCGCTGCGGTTCTATGGTGACGTGGCGACGCTGACGATCGAGGGCAGCAGCTTCGAGGGCAACAGCAGCACGGGCAACGGCGGCGCAGGAGCGGTCTACTTCAGCCCAGAGGACGGCGTTCTGAGCATCACAGACTCCGAGTTCACAGGCAACCAGGTCGATGATGATGGTTACATCGGGGCCGTGGGCGTTGCCGGGTCCGTGGTGGAGGTGGAGGTCGAGAGCAGCAGCTTTGTGGGCAATGTGGTGGGCGGGAATGGTGATACGAGCGCCATGTACGTCTGGATGCGCTCCGGATCGGCCAGCTTCCTGGACAGCGTCTTCGAGGGCAACCAGGCGGAATCTGGTGGTAGCCTCTCCCTGTACGTCGATGACGACCATTACCCTGAAGTGGCGCAGTTCAGCGTGACGGACAGCAGCTTCCTGCGCAACCTCGCCGATTACGACGCGGGATTGTCTGTGGACGGTTCGGGAAACGCCGTCGTGCGAGTGGAAGGCTGCAGCTTCGAGGAGAACGAGGCCTATGAGGCCGACGGAGCTGGATTCTCGGTCTCGATGAACGATGGCAGCTTGGACGTGGAGGTGAGAGACTGCGAATTCGTGGACAACACGGCCGCAGACGGTGGCGCGGGCATGTTCGTCTACGAGGACGGTGATGATTCGTTGACGCTGGCCATCAGCGACTGCTCCTTCGAAGGCAACAAGATCAGCGTCGACCACGGCAGTGGTGCGGGGCTCGAGATGCACCTCGATCACGGCGCGGTATCCATCTCCGACAGCGTCTTCGTGGACAACTACGCGACGAACGGGGGCGGTGCATTGAGCCTGTCTCTCGGCTCCTCCGACGTCCAATTGTCCGGCGTGGAGTTCGAGGACAACGTCGCCGACAGCCGCGGAGGAGCCATATATGCCTTTACGTCGAGCGACGGTGCGCTGCTCACCATCTCCTCCGGTTCCATCCTGCGCAATCAGGCCGAGTCCGGCGGCGGCGCCTACGTCTATGGCGCTCGGCTCGAGTCCCAGAAGGTCGACTGGGGCGACGGGGCCGACGACAACACGCCTGACGACCTCGCCCAGTGTGAGGCTCAGCTGGGCGCTGGCAGCAGCTTCGTGCTGGATGCTTCGGAGGGCTTGTACTGTGAATGAGCCGCCCGGCGAGCGGAGGGAGGAGGGAACATGAAGAGCGCTGCATTCGGATTCTCCCTGGCTTGCTTGGTCGCCGCATGCACCGACAAGCCCTCGGACTCCAGCGCGCTGCCGGAGAGCCCCCCCGGCTCCCCACCCGAAGACAGCGCGGACAGCGCGCCGAAACCGGCCGACACCGGCGACGACGCGGACGGCGACGGCTGGACCGCCGCCGACGGAGACTGCGACGACAGCGACGCCACCGTGCACCCCGAAGCTGCCGAGACCTTCTGCGACGGCCTGGACAGCGACTGCGACGGCAGCGGCGCGGCCGCCGCAGCCGTCTACCTGGACCAGGAGTACGACAGCCTGCAGGAGGCGCTGGACGCGGCCGTGGGGGGCGGCACGGTGCAGGTCTGTCCGGGCAGCTGGACCGCTGAGGCCAGCGCCGCCCCGGTGCAGCCCCTCACCCTCGCGTCCTGGTCCGGCAGCGCCGAGGAAACCGTGCTGTTGGGCACAGGCGGGGACGCCATCCTGAGCGTGGCGGGGGCGGCCGAGCTGACGCTGGAGGATCTGTCCTTCGCAGAGGGCAGCGGCATCTACGGGGGCGCGCTGCACATCGAGGACATCCCGCTCACGGCGCGGCGGGTGGTGTTTTCGGAGAACTGGGCCCTGGACGGCGGTGCGGTCTGCGCGCAGATCGAGCGCTCAGTGGAGACCACGCTGCTCTTCGAGGAGTGCTTCTTCGAGGCGAACGTGGCCTCCAGCGATGGCGGGGCCATGCGTATCGGTACGGGAGCGGACGCGGAGCCCACTGTGCACACCGTGCGCGTGGTCGATTCCCACTTCCAGGACAACAGCGCCGACGGGCTGGGGGGGGCTTGCGGCTGGGTGGCGACCTGGTGACGTTGGAGATCGAGGGCAGCAGCTTCGAGGGAAACAGCATCACGGGCAACGGCGGGTCGGCCGCGGTTCACTTCAGTCCTTCTGACGGCGTGGCGACCATCATGGACTCCGCGTTCACGGGCAACCAGGTCTCGGACGGCTACCAGGGAGCCATCGGCGTCAGTGGGTACGACCTGGAGGTCCAGGTGGAGGGCTGCAGCTTCCGGGAGAACATCATGGGCCAGGGCGGACCTAGCGCCATGTACGTCTTCATGTGGTCGGGTTCGGCCAGCTTCCAGGACTGCGTATTCGAGGGCAACCAGGCTCAGTCCGGGACCTTGATGCTCCACATCGACGACACGCCCTCGCTGGCGGAGTTCAGCATCGTGGACAGCAGCTTCCTGGGCAATACCGCGGAGGAATCGGCCGGGTTGGTTTTGTCCAGCGCGGGGTATGCGGAGGTTCGCGTTGAGGGCTGCAGCTTCGAGGAGAACGTGGCCTATGAGGACTTTGGCGCGGGGCTCACCACCTCCCTGAACGACGGCAGCATGGAGGCGGAGGTGAGCGACTGCATCTTCCTGGACAACAAGGCCGAGAACGCCGGCGCAGGCATATACGCCAGTGGAGACGGAGATGATGCTCTGACGCTGGCCTTGAGCGATTGCAGCTTCGAGGACAACCAGGCCTACAACGGCGCTGGCATGTACCTGGATCTCGAGACCGGCACCGCGTCCATCATGGACAGCGTCTTCGCGGACTACTACGCGACGAGTAGAGGCGGCGCATTGAGCCTGTACCCGGGATCAGCCGAGGTCACGTTGACGAACGTGGAATTCCAGGACAACAAGGCGGATACCTACGGAGGAGCCTTCTACGTCTTCGGCGACAGCGAGACGCAGGACGCATCGGTCACCATCTCCTCGGGCTCCATCCTGCGCAACCAGTCAGCCTCCGGAGGGGGTGCGCGCGTCTTCTACGCCCGGCTCGAATCCCAGGACACAGACTGGGGTGATGGAGCGGACGACAACGAGCCGGACGATGTGGCCACCTGCAAAGCCTAGCTCGGCGCCGCCAGCAGCTTCGTGCTGGACGCTTCCGAGGGATTGTACTGTGAATAGGCGCCTCTGGCGCAGCGCGGTAGGAAGCGACGACCACCATCCTCGCCGACAACAAGGCGGAGCCGCGAGGGGGGCGCTGCTGCTTCAGGTTTCTTATCGGGATCGGACGTCCAGGCCTCAGTGGCGCCTCACTGGCGCTCCAATGTCCGATCGGG
>CAYVQL010000258.1:0-16664 GCA_964454135.1 uncultured Enterobacterales bacterium
GCTGGTGCGCTGCTCGCCGTTGATGGAGTGTGGCGCGTCGTCGCTGTGGTGGTTGTTGATTCGCTCGTGGTCGCCGGCCAGGGTGGAGCTGAATTCCTCGCCCTGGAGCTCGAAGAGGCCGTCGGCGTCGGTGTAGGTGGCGTCGTCGTCTTCGTTGCGCACCCGCACGTAGGGCATGGGGGAGATGGAGATGTCGCCGTCCACGGTGCGCGTGTCGTGCTCGCCGTAGACCACGCCCTCGAGGGTGGGCAGCTCGTTCTCCATGGCCAGCAGCTCACCGCTGTGGGCGTCCACCCAGCTGACCCAGCGGGCGCGGGGCGCCCAGGTCTCGGAGCGCAGCTCCCAGGCCAGCGAAAAATCGAGCCCGTTGGCCGTGCGCACGGGCAGCACGACCAGCTCGGCGCTGCCGGGACGGTGATCGGCGTCGGGCGCGGGGCCTTCATGGATGGCCGCCAGGCGGGCCAGCTGCTCGGGCACCTCGGCGGTGCCCAGGTCGGGGATCCGGGGGTAGGTCTTGACGCCCAGCATGATCAGCTTGCCGAAGCGCACGCGGGCTTCCACCGAGGCCCGGTAGACGGGCCGGCCCTGGTGCAGCTGGTCCAGGCGCAGATACCAGGTGTCGGTGCGCGCCACGTGGCCGATGCGTCCCAGCGCCAGCTGGGCCGGGTCGCCTCCGAAGAGCTCGGGGTGGCGCTGTAGGATGGCGCGTACCGATGCCTCGACCTCGGCCTCGGAGGCCACGCTCTGCAGGGGAATGCCCCGACCCCAGGCGCGGTAGGGCAAGCCCGTGCGCTCGTCGAAGCGCGCCTGCCAGCCCTGGCCCTCGGCCTGCAGGAACTGCTGCCAGGCGGGAGCCTGGTGCAAGCGGGCCTGCTTGCCCGGGCTGTAGCGCATCACGCGCTGGTGGCTGAGGCCTGCGGCTGGCAGCGAGCCGAAGCGGCGCGCCTCGTGCTCTCCCGGCAGAACGGCCAGGGCGGGTTCGGACAGGGAAAAAAGCGCCAACAAGGGGAGGAAACCAGACATCGAGGCTCCAGCGACGACCCGGAGAAGGGACAGAGGCGGCAGAAGCATGGCTGCCGAGGGCAGCAGCGGCAAGCGGCCAGCTCACAACCGACAGCTTTCTTACAAGATCGCGGCTCCTCGCCGCATGTTCATTCCCCCTGGGCCTGCCAGACCGTGCCGTCGTCCAGGCCCAGGTAGAGCGCGTGCTGCCAGAATGCGACGGTATGGGGCAGGACGTCCACGCTCTGGCTGTGCAGGGGCACGAAGTCCTCGCCTTCGTGGGTCAGTCCCACCACGATGTCCCAGGGGGCCTCGCTGCTCATGGGGTATTCCTCGCCCTCGACCATCAGCAGCAGGGCGCGACCGTCGCCAAGGGCGAAGCCGTCCAGGGGCGTGTAGCCGTCGAAGACGCTGGCGGCCTGCGAGCCATTGGCCGTGATAAGCTTGGTGCGCCACTTGAGGCTGAACGAGACCTGCACGCCCATGGCCAGGCCGATCTCATCGTTCAGCGCCAGGGTGTCTACCGTGAAGAAGCTGCTCATGCCCCCGATGTCCGTCAGCTCCTCGTCCTCCAGCGCCAGGTTGTGGAAACCGGTGATGGCCGAGAAATCGGAGTAGTAGCCGAAGACCTGCACCTGGCCGTCGACGGCCAGCAGGCTGGTGAAGCGGTTGTCCCCGGGGGGATCGGGATGGTCCAGCTGCTGCAGGATCCGGAAGCTCTCTCCGCCATCGTCGCTGACGTACAGGTAGGCGTTGACGTCGGACTCGTTGTAGTCGTCTTCGGTGCCGCCGCTGCCGCAGGCGTAGATCTGGTCCCCCAGCCTGGCCACATCGTGCACATGCCAGGCCATCTCCAGCGTGCGGCTCTTGGACCACTCGCCGCCAGTGGGCAGGAAGTAGGCGTTGCCCATGAAGTCGTCTTCGGTGGCGTCTACGCCCGGCACCATCAGCAGGTCGTCCAGCCGCCGAAAGCGGTCCACCGCCTCTTCGTCGGTGGTGAATTCGCTGCTGATGTCTTCGGGCTGGGGGCTGCTCCAGTAGCGCAGCTCGATGGGCGTGATGCGACCCAGGTTGAGGGTGGCGTCGCCGTAGCCCAGGTAGAGGCGATCCTCGAAGACCTCCAGGTCGTAGATGCCCTTCATGAAGGAGTCATGGCCCAGCTCCTTCTGGTTGATGGCGATGTAGTCCTCGATGGGACTGGCCCAGGGCTCGAAGGCGGCGAAGCTCAGCTCTTCGGGGTCGTCTGACGGGGGCGAGGTGTCCACGGGGGGGGAGGTGTCCGTTGGAGGGGCGGTCTCGCCGGGCCCAGGATCGCTGTCCGCGGGTTGTTCCTGCGCGTCGGACTGGCAGGCGGAGAGGAAGAGGGCGTACAGGAAAAGAGCGCGGCGCATGGGCATTCCCTCGGTCGAAGACGACGTGGTCTGCATATCACCGGACGGGGCAGGCGGGACAGCGGCGCGTGCCCCGGCGGCGGCCGGGATTCTGGCGATGGAAAGCGCCGTGGAGCGGGAACACCAGGACGAGCGAGGCTTTCCGGATACCGGGGAGCGGAGCGAGGCTGTGCATGGCGCTTGCTCCATCCCGGCACCCGGAGCTGGGCCTCGGGGCCTCTGGCCGCTTGCCAACGCGGCCGGTCCGCCGGTGGGTTAGAATCAAGCAGATCCTGGCCTCCCGGAGCCTCTATGAACAGCGCAGGCGCCCTCGCCACCGTGGTCTCCTTGACCCTGGCCTCGGGCTGCAGCAAGCAGGAGGCGAAGGAACACTCGGGTAGGGTCGCCACCGACAGCGGGTCGAATCCCTCCCCAGACAGCGGCGGGGAGAGCGGGTACGACAAGACCTACGTCTACGACTACGCCACCACCCTCATCCCCGCCGGTAGCTTCTCCATGGGCAGCCCCGAGGAAGAACCCTGCCGCAGAGGCAACGAGGACCAACATCAGGTCACCCTCACCCACGATATCTGGGTAGGCATCACCGAGGTCACCCAGGGGGATTTCGTCGCCCTGATGGGCTACAACCCCTCCTACTTCTTCTTCTGCGGCGCCGACTGCCCGTTGGAGAACGTCAGCTGGCATGAGGCGGCCTTGTTCCTCAACGCCATGTCCGCCCACGAAGGCTACGAATCCTGCTTCGAGTGCAGCGGCGAGGGCGCCCAGACCCGCTGCGAGCTGGCCAGCGAGTATCCGACCCCCTATCAGTGCCTGGGATACCGCTTCCCTACCGAGGCCGAGTGGGAGTACTTCGCCCGCGCCGGCGAGGGCGCCTCCTTCTCCAATGGGGGCGATCTGGCCAGCGCAGACGACTGCAGCCTCTGCGAAGCCTCCATCTCCCTGAACAACGGAACGATGCTGGATGACTTGGCCTGGTTCTGCGGCAGCAGCGGTCTCGTGCCCCACGACGTGGCCAGCCTGGAGCCCAACTCCTGGGGGCTCTACGACGTACACGGCGACGTCTGGGAGTGGATCTACGACTGGTGGAGCGACGAGTACGAAGGGGACGTGACCGACCCGGTGGGCGAGGACTCCGGGGAGAACAAGATCAAGCGAGGCGGATCCTGGAGCTACCCCGCCGAGCGCCTCCGCTCCGCCTACCGGAGCTACTGCCCCATCACCGGGGCCAGCAGCTTCCTGGGTGTCCGCGCCGTACGCACGGACTCTGGCTCATAGCAGCCGTCGGCGGAGCTCCTGTCCGCTGCGCGAAATCCAACGACATCGCGGACCGCGACGATGTGGGGCGGGGAATCGGCAGCGCCATCCCCAGCCTACCAAGCTGGCCGCTCCCCACCGAGCTCGCCCCTCTCCCGCCGAGCCCAACACCCTCACCACTGAGGTGCTCGAACATGAGAACGCTGGTATCCTGAGCGAGCATGTCTGTTCCCCTCTCCCAGCACTGCCTTCTCCTCCTCCTGACCTGGGGCTGCAGCAGGACGGGTGTCCCGGACACCGGCGACAGCGTCCTCGGACACGAGTTGGCCTTGATCAGCGGCGGCAGCTTCACCATGGGCAGCCCCACCAGCGAGCCCTGTCGCGCCTCCAACGAGGTACAGCACGAGGTCACCCTCACCCGGGACTACTGGATCGGCGTCACCGAGGTCACGCAAGGGCTCTTCGAGCGCATCACCGGATACAACCCGGCCTATTACGCCCACTGCGGCGCGGACTGCCCCGTGGAGGACCTCTCCTGGAACGAGGCCGCCGCCTTCACCAATCTCGTCTCCGAGCTCAACGACTACCAGTCCTGCTACAGCTGCACGGGCAGTCGTGCCGAGCTCCGCTGCGAGCTGGACGAGGCCTGGGAGAGCCCCTACCATTGCCCGGGGTACCGGCTGCCCACCGAGGCGGAGTGGGAGTACATGGCCCGCGCGGGAGGCACCGAGTCCTTCGGTACCGGGGGCATCATCGCGGATTCCTCCTCATGCGAGGTCTGTGAGGAGAACATCGCCCTGGACAACGGCACCGATCTCTCCGACCTGGCCTGGTACTGCGGCAACAGCTCCGCCGAGACCAAGCCGGTGGCGCAGAAGGCACCCAGCCCCTGGGGCCTCTACGATGTCCACGGCAACGTCTGGGAGTGGAACCACGACTGGTGGCGCGACGACTACGAGGGCGACGAGGTCGATCCCTTCGGGCCCGACTCCGGCGTCTACAAGTCCAAGCGGGGGGGCGCCTTCTGCTACTACGCTGCTCGGCTCCGCTCCGCCTACCGCAGCTGCTGCCCCAACATCGGTGCCTCCACCTTCCTGGGCATGCGCCTGGCCCGCACCGACATGCCCTGAGGGCCCGCGCCGGGGACGCTCCCCCCAACTCCCGGGATAAGGCCGACCTACCCGCGCCACCCGGAGCCCGCCCATGCTCTCAACCGCCACCCTCGCCGCACTGCTCTGCACCACTGCCCAGGCCGAGCCCACCCTGCTGCTGCGCCAGCCCACCGTCAGCGCGGAGCACATCGCCTTCGCCTACGCCGGCGACATCTGGCTGGCCCGGCGCGACGGCAGCCAGCCCCGCCGCTTGACCGTGCATCCCGCCGTCGAGTCCGACCCGCAGCTCTCGCCCGACGGCGGCCTGCTGGCCTTCACCGGCCACTACGACGGCAACGTGGATGTCTACCTGCTGCCCGTCGAGGGTGGCCAACCCACGCGCCTGACCTTTCACCCGGGGGACGACGAAGTACGCGGCTGGACCCCGGACGGCAGCCAGGTGGTCTTTCGCTCCCGGCGCCTGTCCCAGGCGCGCAAGTACGGGCGCCTCTTCACGGTCTCGGCCGAGGGCGGCTGGCCGCAGGCCCTGCCCATGCCCATGGCCGAAGATCTGAGCTACGCTCCGCAGGGCGGAGCGCTGGCCTACACCCCCCTGACCCCGGCCGTGACCTGGAAGCGCTACCGCGGCGGCCAGACCTCTCCCATCCGCATCTTCGACCTCGCCAGCTACGCCGTCCAAGAGGTGCAGCGCGACAACAGCAACGACCTGGATCCGGTCTGGGTGGGTGAAGAGCTCTGGTTCCGCTCGGACCGCGCCGGCGTGATGAACGTGTTCATGCGCCACGCCGACGGCCGCGTGGAGCAGGTCACCCAGCACCAGGAATTCGACGTCAAGGGCCTGGCCGTCGGCGGCCCGGCCGGAGCGGAGCTGCTGGTCTACGAGCAGGCCGGCCGCCTGCACAGCCTGGATCCGCGCAGCCGCCAGACCGCGCCCCTGCAGATCGAGCTGCAGCCCGATCTGCCCCATAGCCGATCCCACTTCGCAGACGTCCAGGACTCCATCACCTCCATGCACATCTCCCCCAGCGGCGCACGGGCCGCGTTCGGGGCGCGGGGCGAGATCTTCACCGTCCCGGCCGAAAAAGGCGACATCCGCAACCTGAGCCGCAGCCCGGGCGTGCACGACCGCTTCCCGGCCTGGTCCCCCGACGGCCAGCAGCTGGCCTCGCTCTCCGACGCCAGCGGCGAGTACGCCCTGGAGCTGCGCGGGCAGGACGGCCTGGGCGAGGCGGACCGCGTCAGCCTCGGCGACGCCTCGTTCTACTACCAACCCCTCTGGTCCCCCGATGGCGAAAAGCTGGCCTACACCGACAAGCGCCTGAACCTGTGGGTGCTGGACCTGGACAAGCGCCAGCCGGCCCTGGTGGCCAGCGAGCCCTACGACCACTACCAGCGCAGCCTGGACCCGGCCTGGTCTCCCGACGGTCGCTGGCTGGCCTACACGCGGCGCCTGGCCAACCACCTGCGGGCGCTCTTCGTCTACGACACGGAAAAGGGCGAATCCCTGCAGGTGACCGACGGCCGCGGCGACGCGATCTCGGCCAGCTTCAGCCGCGACGGCGCCCTGCTCTTCTTCGCCGGCAGCACCGACCAGGGCCTGAACACGGCCTGGCTGGACATGAGCTCCCTCGAGCGCCCCATGACGCGCGATCTCTACGCCGTGGTGCTGGCCGCCGACGGCGCCTCCCCCATCGCGCCCCAGAGCGACGAAGAGCCCGCTGCCGAGGAGGACGAGGACAAGGGCCGCAAGAAGCGCCGCAAGGGCAAAGACAAGGAAGAGGAAGAAGAGCAGGAGATCGAGGTGCGCATCGACGCCCAGGGCATCCAGCGGCGCATCGTGGCCCTGCCCGTGCCGGCCGGCGACTACCACGGCCTGCAGAACGCCGCCGAGGGCCGCCTCTTCTACCTGGAACGCGGCGAGGACGCAGCTGTGCTGCATTGCTACGATGCGGAAGAACGCGAAGCCGAGGTCTTCCTGGAGGGCGTCGACGAATACGTCATCTCGGCCGACGGCGAGAAGCTGCTCTACGCCTCGTCCCAGGGCGACTACGCCATCGTCGGGACCGACGCGGCGCCCGAGGATGGCGACGGCCAGCTGGACCTGGGCGCCATGCGCCTGCGCGTGAACCCGCGGGCCGAGTGGGCCCAGATCTACGACGAGGTGCTGCGCCTGCAGCGCGACTGGTTCTACGACCCGGACCTGCACGGCATCGACTGGCAGGCCGTGGGCGAGCGCTACCGCCCCTGGCTGGCGCACCTGGGCCACCGGGCCGACCTGCAGTACCTGCTGGGCGAGCTGATCGGCGAGCTGGTGGTGGGCCACGCCTACCGCTGGGGCGGCGACCAGCCCCAGGCGGACTGGGTGTCCGTGGGCATGCTGGGGGCGGATTTCGAGCTGCAGCGCGGGCGCTACCGCATCAGCCGCATCTACGACGGCGAGAGCTGGAACCCCGGGCTGCGCGCGCCCCTGGCCCAGCCCGGCGTGCAGATCTCCGAGGGCGACTGGATCCTGGCCGTCGATGGCCAGCCCCTGGAGGGCAGCGACAATATCTACGCTTTCTTTCAGGGGCGCTCGGGTTTGCGCACCGTGCTGACGGTCAACGACCGCCCCAGCGAGGCAGGCGCCCGCCAGGTGACCGTGATCCCCGTGGACAAGGAGGACGGCCTGCGCCACCGCGCCTGGGTGGAGGGCAACCGGCGCCTGGTAGACGAGCTCAGCGGCGGGCGCGCGGCCTACGTCTACGTGCCCAACACGGCTTGGGACGGCTATCGCAGCTTCAACCGCTACTTCTACAGCCAGCTGGACAAGCAGGCGGTGGTCGTGGACGAGCGCTTCAACGGCGGGGGCATGGTGGCCGACTACCTGGTGGACATGCTGGCCCGCGAGCCCGTCAACTACAACGCCACCCGCGAGGGCGCCGACTACCCCAGCCCGCTGGGGGTCATCCCCGGACCGCGGGTGATGCTCATCAACGAGTACGCCGGCTCCGGCGGCGACTGCCTGCCCCATTACTTCCGCCAGCGCGGCCTGGGTAAGCTGGTGGGCACGCGCACCTGGGGCGGGCTGGTGGGCATCTACGACTACCCGCCGCTGATCGACGGCGGCGTGGTCACGGCGCCCCGCATCGCCTTCTACGGCCCCCAGGGCTGGACCGCTGAGAACGTCGGCGTCTCGCCCGACATCGAGGTGGAGATGACCCCGGCCGAGGTGATCGCCGGCCACGATCCGCAGCTGGAGAAGGCGGTGGAGGTCGTTTTGGAGGAGCTGGAGAAGGCGCCTTTCGTGCCGCCGAAGCGGCCGGAGTATCCGGACTACGGGGAGTGAGGAGCGGCGCTCTTCAGTTCGAAATCTCGACCACGCTCTCCTGCGACGCAGGATCCGGCTCGATCAGCTCCCAACCGCGCAGCGTATCGCCCTCCCAGGCCTGCACACCCGTGGAGACCTCCTCGCCGGCGCCCAGGAAGAGCTCGTCGCCCACCTCGTAGGATGTGCTCCCCTCCACGGGGAAGAACTCGAGATACCCCGTGACCTCGAACTGCGCCAAGGAGCAGTCGGCCAGCGTCTCAAGCGCGTCCTCGGCGGGCAGGCCAAAGCGCACGATCACCAGCAGACTCACCGCGGTCGGCTCGAACGCATTCCCCTGCAGATCCGTCCGTAACCCGCTCCAGTCCAACGTGATGGCGCAGTCTGCGCAGATCGGCTGCACCTGTACTGCGGGCAGGGGCTCGCAGTCCTCGATCACCGCGCCCGAGTCCGCCCCCATCCCCTGGGAGCCCGCCTCGGTGCAGCCGACGAGCCCCAACAACACAGCTCCCCATCGAAAATCCATCATTCCTCCTCGCCTTCCAGCATGACAGGGCGCGGCCCGCCTGTCCGCCCTGCTCACCCCCCGCTCTTGGCCCGCCGCTTCTGCTCGGACTTCCAGCCCTTGGGATCGTACTCGGCCCAGAGGCGATCGCGCTCTGTGCGCCAGTCGAAGACCTCGGCCTGCAATCCCGCCTGCTCCAGCTGGCTCAGGATGCCCTCGACAGGCCCCACCAGGGTCAGCACCTCGTGCCCGGCGCAGGGCTGCACCAGGCGTGGGAGCTGCTCCACCTGCACGGCCGCCAGCCGGGCGCCGTGCTCGGTCAGCTGGTCCCAGCCGTGATCCAGGGCCAGGGGCTCCACCAGGCGCCGCAGCATCTGGTCCGTGCTCTGCTGCTGCTGCACGTAGCCGCGCGCGCGCCCCAGCTTGAGCAGCCGCAGCAGGTCGGGATCCAGGTCCCCGGCCCGCGCTCGCGACACCAGGTCCAGGAAGCTGCTGGCTGCCAGGCCGGCGGCGTTGTTCTGCACCGTGGCGGACATGTGCAGCAGGGCTGGCCCTCCGGCGTACTCCCGGGCCCAAGCGCCGGCGCCATAGGTGACGCCGGCCGACTCGCGCAGTGAGGTCCAGGCCAGCTCGTCCAGCATGGCGGCCAACATCTCGCAACGCTCTGTGCCACCAGGCTCGGCAGGGGCCAGCTGGCAGCTCAAGCTGACCTCGGTCTGGCTGACCTGGGGGTGATCCAGCACCAGGACGCGCCGCGGACCGGGATCGGGCAGCGGATCCAGCAAGGCCACCGCCGAGCCGACCTGCGAGCGCGGCGTCCAGTCCTCGAACCAGCGACGCGCGGCCTGCTCGGCCTCGTCGGGATCGAAGCGCCCCACCAGCAGCAGGCTGGCGTTGGCGGGCTGGAACATATGCGTCAGCCAGGCGTCGGCCTGTTCGTCGCCGTAGTCGGACAGGGCCGCGATGCTCTCGTCGTTCAGCCCATGGGCCAGCGGATGTTCGCCCAGCAGCGCCTGCCTGGCCTGCTGCCAGGCCCAGTGCTGGGGCTGCTCGCGCTCGTACTGCAGCTCACGGCGCAGGTCGCGGGCGTAGGCGCGTCGATCCGTCTTCTCGGTCTTCATGGCGTCCAGTCGCTGGCGCAGCAACCAGAGCTGGGTCTCGAGGTTGGCCGACGAGCCGTTTACCTGCAGCACGCGCATGTCCCCATGCTGGAAGTCCTGCCACTCGCCGCCGATGCGCAGCGGGGCCTCTTCCAGCTCCACCTCCAGCCCGGCCGGCTCGGAGCTGGCCAGGTCCCAAGCCAGGCGGTCCAGCCCGGGTGCCGGCTCGTGCAGGTCGCCGCCGCGCACGGCCAGGGCCGTGCGGGCGATGGGCACCGAGCCGTAGGGCAGGATCAGCAGGCGCAGCCCGTTGTCCAGGCGCAGGTCGCGCAGCTCTCCCAGGTCGGGCTCGACAGTGAGCGCTTCCACCAGCTCGCCGTCGATGCGCTCCTGGTCGAGCACGGTGTCGGTGACAGCTTCACGGGGGTGGCCGGTGTAGCCCTCATCGGCGGACCAGCCGGCGCTGCCCTCGTCGAAGGGCTCGATGACCACGGCCACGTAGCGATCGCGGTTCAGGTACCGGTGGGCCAGCTGGGCCGCGTCCTGGCCGTTGACCGCGCCCAGCCAGTTGAAGCTGGTGGAGTAGTAGGACGAGGAACCCGTGAAGTGGGTGAACAAGGCCGTGTCGCTGGAGCGACCGCCGAAGAGGGTGGCCACCTCGTCGGCGCTGCGGAAGATGCGCGCCATCAGGTGCATGCTGGCCAGGTTGTAGTAGCGGTCCTGGAAGCGCCGCGTCTGGGGATCCCAGAGCTGGTAGAGCCCGTCGGCGGCGCGCTTGATGACCTTCTCCGGATCGGCGTCGTGCTTCAGCTCGATGGCGCACAGCGCGGTGGAGGCGTGCTCGCCAGGCCACAGCCCGCACTCGGCCTCGTTCCGGTCGCGCCAGGAGGCCGCGCCGGCCGGGTTGATATAGCTGCCCACGGCCCAGGTCAGGGTCAGGCTCACCAGGTCCGCCAGGGGCGTGTCCGGGCGCCAGGCGCCGGGCAGCGACCAGGCCATGATCACCACCGGCCGCTCCACCGGGGCCTGCAGCCACTCGATGCTGCGGTCCGCCGGATCGGGGGGCAGCTCGCCGGGACCCTGGATGCGCACCGGGCAGGCCTCGGCGCTGGCCGGGCCCTCGGGGTGGTCCGGGTGGAAGACCAGCTCGGGCGGCAGGTGGTCCGACAGCAGCTGGGGCGCGTCGTCCAGCGACAGGTCGCCCACCACCAGGATGGTGGCGTTGGCCGGTGCGTAGTTATCTTTCACGAAGTCCTGCACGTCCTGCACCGTGATGCCGTCCAGGGTGGAGCGCGTGCCGATGGTGGTGCGGGCGTAGGGGTGGCCCTGGGGGTAGAGCTTGCCGAAGACCGCAGCCAGGCCCAGGTCGATGGCCTCGCCCTCGCGCAGCTCGTTGCGTACGACCTCGCGCTCGGTGTCCACGGTCTGCTGCGTGACGCCCTCCATGGCGTCCATCAGACGGGCGGCCTCCAGCTCCAGCACCGCCGGCAGCATGGCCTTGGGCGCCACCGTCATATAGGCGGTGACATCGGGGGCCGTGAAGGCGTTGATGGACGAGCCCATCTCCTCGTGCAGGTCCCAGACCGTGGGCAGCTCGCCGCGCTGGGAGCGGAACCAGAGATGTTCCACCAGGTGGGCGATGCCCTCCTTGCCCGGCGGATCCGCGTCGCTGCCGCGGTCGATGACCGAGGTCACGCTGACCACGGGCTGGCTGTGGTCTTCTTGAAAAGAGACGCGCAGGCCGCTGGCGAAGCAGTAGTCGCGGGTCTGGATACTGTGCTCGTCCAGCTGCAGCTCCAGCTTGGGCTTGGCGGCCAGCAGGGGGGCGACGAGCAAGAGAGCGACGTGGGCGAGCATGGGCGATTCCTCGGGTAGGGAAGACAGCAGTGCCTGGGTCGGAGCAGGTGTTTACCACGCCACGACCGCCCCTACTCGAACACCCTCTCGAAGCTGCCGTCTCCTGGATCGTTCCAGGTGGGTCCCCCCATGTTCGGGATGCCCGCGGGCCGCTGGTCGCCCTGCACCTGGCCCGGCTCGCAGGGGGCCGGCGCCCCCCAGGGCGCGAAGATGGCCAGCCGGGCGTCCTCGTAGACCGCATCTCCGGCCAGGGCCATCACCTCCTTGCGCAGGCCGCGCAGCTCGGCCCGCGCCACGGCCTCCAGGGCGCTGGACAGGGCCCGCTCCAGGAAGGCGTCCTTCTGCAGCACCAGGTAGGCGTAGCCCAGCTCGCCCATGGCGGCCTTGTCGGCCTCGGTCCAACTGGTCACGGGCCGGCCGGCGGTGCTGGTGGCCACCAGGCGGGCCAGCCAGCTGTTCTCCTGGCGCAGGGCCTCGGCTTCGTCGGGCGTGAAGCTGGGATTGTCTTCGATCATGCCGCCCAGGATGGGGTGCCCGTGCACGCTCTGGTAGTAGAGGTGGGCCTGGGTCCAGGCGTAGGGCAGCTCGATCACGGCTCCGGGCGCACCGCTGGCCAGGCAGCGGTAGCCCGCGGGCACGCGGGCCGACCAGCTGGGCAGGGGCAGCAGGCCCGCCTGCTGCAGGGTCCAGACCCAGCTGGCCGCGCAGAGCAGGGCACCCAGAGGCGCGAGCCAGCTGCGCCAGCGCCGCAGCTGGTCCAGGGCTGCCACCACGGCCAGCAAGGACAGCACCGCGATGTAGGCATAGGCCCGCGAGGGCCACCAGAGCCGGCGCAGGGGCCCGCCCAGCTTCACCAGGCCGATATAGGCCGCGTTGGGCAGGGCGTGCTCCCCCAGCATCACCAGCGGTCCCATGGCCAGCAGCGTGGCCACGCCCAGCATGACCAGCAAGGGGCCCCGATGCAAGCGTCCGGGCCTGTACAGCGCCAGGACCAGGCAGGCCAGCAAGATCAAGGGCGTGCGCCTGTCCCCCTGCAGGAAGAACTCCTCCTGGCCGCGCGTCACCAGCAGGCCCGTGCTCATACGAAGGGGCTGCCAGAGAAAGAGCCCCACCTGCTGGCCGTCCTCGGTCACCGGGGGCGAGGCCAACAGGGACCAGCGCGCCGTGTCCAACAGTCCGGGCACCTCCCCGGATTGCGAGGAGAGCCAGAAGAGGGGCCCGGCCACGGGCAGGCATAGGCCCACCGAGACCGCGGCCATCAGGGCGAAGCGGCCCAGCACCTGCCTTCGGCCTCCGCTCTCGGGCGGGGGGCGTAGCGCGCGCCACAGCCCCAGACCCAGGGCCAGCAGGCCACCGAACAGGGCGTAGTACCAGTACTGGTAGCCCGCCAGCGCCAGCCACAGGCCGGCCAACGCGGCGTCGCGCCAGCCCGGACGCAGCCCCGTGCGCCAGGCCGAGCGCAGAAAGAGCAAGGGGAAGACCATGATGGCCTGAGTGGGCCGCCCGTCCGTCAGCTCGGTCAGCAGGTAGGGGTGCAGGGCGAAGAGCAGTGCGGCGCTGCCGCGCACGAAGCGATCCCGCGTAAACTCGCCGGCCAGCCAGTAGAAGGCCCAGCCCGAGGCCGCCAGGCCCAGCAACACAAAGGCGTTGTAGCCCAGCACCGGCCCCAGCAGCGCCCGCAAGGGCAGCGCAGCCAGGGCGTCGAGCACATTGCTGCCCGTGTGCAGAAAGACGTCCTTGCCCCACGGAAAGAAGAAGAGATCGGTGTGACCGAAGCCCTGCCCCCGAGCGAGCTGATGGCCCACGAACCAGTAGAACCACTGGGTTCCATAGGCATCCACGTGTTCCAGGCCCAGGAAGTGCTCGTGCAGCCGCGGCACGACGGGCGCCAGCACGGGGATCAGCAGCGCCAGGGCCAACAGGGCGAGCAGGGCGGTGGCGAGGGGGCGGGACATGGGCACGCAGCGCGTCGTTTCTTCGTGGCTTGGCTCGAAGGAGCTATCGTGTTTCGTCACAGCGCGTCCCCACGAGCCCCGTCCGCAGCGTGTGGCCATGGCCAGCGACCAGGCCGCACCCGTGGCCGCGCGCTTCGGCTGGAATCGGTGCGACGAAGAGCTGGAGCTGGCCACGGAGGTCTACGAGCCCTGAGCTGCGGATCCCCGATGCAGCACTGTGGGCCGCTCCACGACACATGAGACGGCTTCCACGAGTGGCGAGGCGCGGGCGGCCAACGAGGGTGGGCCCTGCTTGCGCTCCGGCGTAGCCTCGGCTCGAATCGGCCCCGGAAGTCGTCCTCACCGAACGCCGGGATTCCGTGCCCGCCCAAGCGCATGCCTGGGCCAAAATCTCGCTACGGCTACGCCGTCGCCGCCGGCCCCAGGCTGATCTCCCCTCGGAAGCCCTGCATGGTCGAACCGGGGGGGCTGTACCTGGTTAGCCCTCCTGCATGCGGCGAACCCCTCCCCTGCTCCTGCTGACCGCCTGCATCCTGGCCCTGCCCGTCTGGGCCCCGCTGCTGCCCCGGCTGCGCAGCCACTACGTCGGCCTGGAGGACGCCGACCACTACGGCACACAGTGGTTCTACTGGTTCGTGGGTCGCAGCCTGCCCGACCTGGGCTCCCTGACCCACACCGACCTCTTCTTCCACCCCTTCGGCAAGGACGTTTTGGGCCATACCGGCGCCAACGTGCTGGACGCCCTGCTGGCCTGGCCCCTGCTGGCGCTCTGCGGACCCGTGCTGGGCTACAACCTCTTCGTGTTGGCCGGCCTGGCCGCTGCGGCCGCCAGCTTCTGCCTGCTGGCGCGCGAGTTCACCACGGACCGCCTGGCCATCGGCCTGGGCGCCCTGCTCTTCGCCTTCCACCCCTACGCCCTCTACGAGCTGGCCGAGGGGCGACCCACGCAGGGCCTGCTGGCGCTGCTGCCCCTCTTTCTGTGGGCCTGCTGGCGCAGCGGCCACCGAGCCCAGTGGCGCTGGCCCATGCTGGCAGGGCTCCTCCTGGCCGCCATCGGCTACCAGTACTGGTTCTACGCCCTCTTCGCCGGCCTGGCCTGTCTCGCGCTGGGGTGCTGCTGGTCGCTGCGCCCCCCCGCCGGTCAGCGGCGCGGCCTCTTGGCGGCGCGCTTCGCCCTGATCGCCGGCCTGGCCGCCCTGCTGGTCAGCCCCGTGGCGCTGCCCTTGCTGCTGGCCGTGCGTGACGAGGCCGTGCCGGGCCTGCTGGACACGGCCTCCTGGAGCCTGGCCCACATCCCTCTGCGCAGTGTGCAGGGCGATCCCGTGGCCCTGGCCACCTGGCAGCCCCTGCTGCGAGCCGGCGGCACCTGGTACGCCCACAGCGACGGCCGCGAGTACTTCCAGGTGAACCACTACCAAAGCTCGTGGATCTCCATCGCGCTGGTGCTGGCCTGGCTATGGCGGCCGGGCAAGCTGCCCCGCGCGCCCTGGCTGGCCATGGCGCTGCTGCTCGGGCTGCTGGCCCTGGGCCCCATGCTGGTGGTTGGGCAGTCCTACCTGCCCAACCCGGTATACATCGCCCTGGCCAAGAGCGTCGGCGTGCTGCGCCGCCTGTGGTGGCCGGTGCGGGCCTACGCCTGGCTGGCGCTGCTGGTCCCCCTGGCGGCCACGGCCGCCCTGGCCCAGCTGCGCCGGCCGCGCCTGCAAGCCGCCCTGGTGCTGGGCGCGGCCCTGCTCTGGCTGCTGGATCTGCGCTGGTGCGGCCTGGCGCCCTTCCCCGCCTGGTCGGCCGCAGTGCCCGCCGGCTATCGCTGCCTGGCTTCCGGCCCGCCAGGCGCCTTGATCGAGCTGCCCCACGGCTACACCCAGGCCCACCTGTACTACCAGACCGCCCACGGCCGCCCGCTGCTGGGGGGCATGGCCGAGGCCACCTCCATGCTGGAGCCGCAGCGGATGCGCCAGCTGCGCGACGACAACAGCCTGCTGCGCGCCCTGCAGGAGATCTCCCGCCGCGACATGCCCCCAAACGAGGTGCTGCCGGGCGACCTCCAGCAGCTGCACCAGCTGGGCTACCGCTACCTGGTGCTGCAAAAAGACGCTTTTCAGCAGCAGACCGAAACCCGCGACATGGGCGCCGCCGCCCGCTCCGCCCGCCTGCGACGCCTGCAGCGCAACCTGCTGCGCCTGGCAGGAGCGCCGGTCTACCAGGACGCCCGCCTGGCGATCTACGCTCCTTGGGGCGATCCCCCACCCTGCGAGGAGGGCGCGGTGCAGCCCGACAGCG
This sequence comes from uncultured Enterobacterales bacterium, assembly GCA_964454135.1. Taxonomy (GTDB): domain Bacteria; phylum Myxococcota_A; class UBA796; order UBA796; family JAFGLY01; genus CAYVQL01. The sequence goes on from CAYVQL010000258.1 coordinate 15,764, forward strand.
AGCCGCGTCCGCGCCCCCTGCTGCTGGACGAGCTGCGGGCCGAATTCCACTGATCGGCCCAGCCACGCGCTGTGCTACCATGGGGACGCTACCCCGTCCCTGTCTGCGGAGGCCCCATGCGCCCTCTCCCACTCGTTTTCCTCCTGGCGGCGCTGGGCTGCCGCAGCGACGATCCCAAGGAGAGCGGCCAGCCCCAAGACACGCAGGCGCAGACCGTCGACGCCGACAACGATGGATACTCGGCCGACGAAGACTGTGACGACAACGACGCCTCCGTCCACCCCGACGCCGAAGAGGAATGCGACGGCGTAGACAACGACTGCGACGACCTGATCGACGAAGACCTGGAACAGACCTGGTACGCCGACAGCGACCAGGATGGATTCGGCGACTCCGACGCCAGCACCCAGGCCTGCGAGCAACCCAGCGGCTACGTGGCCGAGGGCGGCGACTGCGACGACAACGACCCCGAGACCCACCCCGAGGCATCGGAGCGCTGCGACGGGGCGGACAACGACTGCGATGGCGAGGTGGACGAGGACGTGCAGGAGCTCTGGTTCGCCGACAGCGACGGCGATGGCTTCGGCGATCCCGAAAACACCACCGACGACTGCGACCCGGGCGCCGGTTGGGTGGCCAACAGCGACGACTGCGACGACAGCGACGCCGCCATCAACCCGACCGCCGAGGAGCTCTGCAATGAGCTGGACGACGACTGCGACGGAGAGACGGACGAGGACGTGACCAGCACCTGGTATCAGGACGCCGATGGCGACGGCTACGGCGCCGAGGACGTCACCGTGGAGGCCTGCGAGACGCCCGCGGGCTACTGCGCGCAGGCCGGCGACTGCGACGACGCCAACTCCGACGTGTTCCCCGGGGCCGATGAGCTCTGCAACGG
>CAYVQL010000259.1:0-16663 GCA_964454135.1 uncultured Enterobacterales bacterium
CGGAGCGCGGTATGGGGGAGGGGGCCTCCCCTCCCCCATCTGTTTTCATGATAGAGGACCGAGAAACGCTGGAGGAGAGATGAGGAACTGCTGGCTCCTGCTGCTCGCCGGCCTTGCCCTGGGCCCATGGGGGGTGGCCTGCGATGACGGCGGCGACTCACCCGAAGCTGACACGGACACGGACAGCGACACGGACACGGACGGCGATACCGACCCGGATACGGATCCCAACTGCCCCTTGAACTCGGGTTGGCCCTGCACTTGCGATGTCAAGGGCGATCTGTGCGACGACGGCACGGACTGCGTCGGGGTCCAGGATCTGGGCAACGAGGAGCTCGGCATCTGCTCGCCCACCTGCAAAGGCCAGGACGACACCAGCACCTGCAGCTCGGACTACGACGCGCAGGCCTTCTGCCTGCTGAGCGACGGCAAGGCCCACTGGTGCCTGCTGTACTGCTCCGGGGACGGAGACTGCCCCGCGGACCAGAGCTGCCAGAGCGCCGGCGCCTCTGCGATCTGCTACCCCTGACGGTCCTCTGTGCGCTCCATGAAGCGCGCCAGCTCGCAGGCCACGGGCACGGGGTTGCTGTGCACGAAGGTGTGGTTGCCGACAATGCGCTTGACCCGCAGCGGCGCTGCGCGGCGCAGGGCGCGCCACTCACCGGGCAGGAAGGAGAGGCCCAGGCTGGGCAGCAGCAGCAGCACCGGGCAGGAGATGCGGGGCAGCTGTGGTCTCAGATCCTGGGGCAGGGCGCCCAGGACGATCTCCTCGAAGGCCTCCTGGCGCAGGCGGGGATGCCAGCTGCCGTCGGGGCGCTCGTGGAAGATGGCCTGCCAAGCGAGGCGATCCGTCTCGTCGCCGGCCTGGTGATGGGCCAGGCGCGTCATGCCGGCCTCCCAGCTGGCGCGGTCCGGGAAGGGGCCACGCTCGGGGGCGAAGACGGCGTTGATCAGGCCGAGAGAGGAGCCCACCAGGGGATTGAGGCCCTTGGGGGGCGCCGGATCGGCCAAGGTCAGCGAGAGCAGACGCCCGCCGAAAGCGGTGGCGAAGTGGCAGCAGACCTTGCCGCCCCAGGAGTGGCCCGCCAGGTGCACGCGCTCCAACTCCAGGGCGTCCAGGCAGGCCCGTAGATCCTGGCTGGTGGCCAGCAGTCCGTAGCCCTGCCTGGGCCGGCTGCTGCTGCCATGCCCGCGCTGGGTGATGGACAGCACGCGCCGGCCATCGGCCAGGAGCGATGCCACCCGCGCCCAGATCCATGCGCTGTTGTTCAGGCCGTGCAGCAGCACCATGGGAGGGCCCTGGCCCGGCCATTCCAGGTAGTGCAGGCGCTGGGACCCGGCCCGCAGCCGGCCCTCCTCGGGCATGCGCTGCAGCGCGCCGATCTGGCCGCTCACGCTGGGTCCGCGGTCCAGCGCGACCAGCGCGCGGTGCAGGATATCCGCGCCGAAGTCGATGGTAGGCAAGGCGTTCACCGAGAGGGAGATCCCGATAACGCGTCCGGGGTCAGGGCTGGACAGCTTCTTCCGCTGCCACCCCCGCCAGGGCGCGACCCGTATGGCTCTGCGCCTGCCTGGCCAGCTGGGCCGGCGTGCCCTGGGCCACCAGCCGACCACCCCTGTCCCCGCCTTCCGGGCCCAGATCGACGACGTGGTCGGCCGCTCGGATGACCTCCGGACAGTGCTCGATCAGGATCACCGTGTGGCCCTGGTCGGTCAGGGCTTGCAGGAGCTTCACCAGGCGCTCGGTGTCAGCCAGGTGCAGGCCGGTGGTGGGTTCGTCCAGCAGGTAGACGGTCCGCCGGCCCCGTCGGGTCAGCTCCACCGCCAGTTTGACGCGTTGGGCTTCCCCGCTGGAGAGGGTGTTGGCGGGTTGGCCCAGCTCCAGGTAGCCCAGGCCCACTTCCCAGAGGGTCTTCAGCATGCCGCCGATGGCCCGGTGGTTGGCGAAGAGCCCCATGGCCTCTTCCACCGACATGCTCAGCACGTCGGCGATGCTCTTGCCGTGCCAGCGCACCTCGAGCACGCGCTCCCTGTAGCGCTGCCCGCCGCATTCCTCGCAGGGCATCCAGACATCCGAGAGGAAGTGCATCTCCACCAGCACCGCCCCGCGGCCGCCACAGGCCGGGCAGGCGCCGGCGCGGTTGTACGAGAAATCGCCGGGCGTCATGCCCCGCACCTGGGCGGCGGGCAGGCGCGCGTAGTGTTGGCGCAGCTTGTCCAGCAGCTTGGTGGCCGTGGCCGGGCAGGAGCGCGGCGTGCGGCCGATGGGGGCGTGATCGGCCACCACCAGGCGCTGCAGCTGCGGAGGCAGCTGCAGGCTGTGGAAGGGCAGCCCGGCGTCGATCGCCTTGGCCTTGCGCCGGCCCAGGCGCTGGGCCAGGGCCGGGGCCAGGGTGCCCATCAGCAGCGAGCTCTTGCCCGAGCCGCTGACGCCCGTCACCACGGTCATGGCCGCACTGGGAAAGGAGACATCCAGGCCGCGCAGGTTGTGACCCCTGGCGCCGCGCAGCACGATGGGCGGGCCGCCCGTGCGCGGCGAGAGCTGGGCTGCGATACGGCGGCGACCCGCCAGGAAGGCGCCCGTCAGGCTCTCGGCGCAGGCCGCCACTTCGCCAGGTGCGCCCGCCACCACTACCTGGCCGCCCTGGCGTCCGGCGCCCGGGCCCAGGTCGATCACGTGGTCGGCCCGCCGGATGCAGGCCAGATCGTGCTCCACCAGCACCACGGTGTTGCCCAGGTCCCGTAGGCCCGCCAGGGTGTCAAGCAGGCGGTCGATGTCCCGGGGATGCAGGCCGATGGTGGGCTCATCCAGCACGTAGATGGTGCCCGTGAGCCGGCTGCCCAGCTGGCTGGCCAGGCGGATGCGCTGGGCCTCGCCGCCGGAGAGCGTGTGGGCCCGCCGGTCCAAGGTCAGGTAGTCCAAGCCCACGTCCCGCAAGAAGCCCAGGCGGGCGCGCAGCTCGGGCAGCAGCTGGTCCACGATGCGGCCCTCGCGGGCGCTGAGATCCAGCTCATCCAGAAAGGCCAGGGCCTGGCGTACTGAGCGCGCGCAGAATGCGGCGATGCTCTCCCCGCCCAGGTGTACGCCCAGAATGGCCGGCCTGAGACGTCCCCCGCCGCAGTCGGGGCAGGCCTGGCTGGCCGAGCCCTTCCCAGCTGGCGAGCGCCGCTGTCCCAGGCCGTCGCAGCGCGGGCAGGCCCCCACGTAGCTGTTGAAGGAGAAGTGGCGCGGGGTGAGCGCCTCGGGCAGCACCTGTCCGTGCTGCGGGCACTCGGCCTGCAAGCTGAGCAGCAAGGCCTCGCCCCGGACGGGCTGGAAGCGGGCGCGGTCCCCACCGTAGCCGTAGGCCAGCTGCACGGCCTCAGCCACGCGCGCGGCGGGTGCCCGCGCCAGGTCGAAGCGATCGATGACCAGCGTGGTTCCCGCGGCAAGCAGGGCCCGCGCCTCGTCGCTCTCCATGGCCCGGTCCTGTCGACCGTCCCACAGGCGCAGCAGGCCGTCCCGCAGCAGCTCCTGCTGGCGGGCGGCGGGATCCTGCGCTGGGGCCAGGTCCGCCAGCAGCCGTCCGCGCACCGGCAGCTCCTCCTTGAGGTAGCGGGCAGCCGCGGAAGGGTCGAAGCCCAGCACGGGGCGGCCGCAGAGGTGGCAGTGCGGTCGCCCGATGCGGGCCCAGAGCAGGCGCAGCAGGTCGTAGACCTCGGTCACCGTGGCCACGGTGCTGCGCGGGTTGTGGCTGCCGCGGCGCTGCTCGATGGCGATGGAGGGCGCCAGGCCCTCGATGTGATCCACCGGCGCCTGGTCCAGGCGACCCAGGAAGCGGCGAGCGTAGGTGGACAGGCTCTCCACGTAGCGCCGCTGGCCCTCGGAGAAGAGCGTGTGCAGGGCCAGCGAGCTCTTGCCCGAGCCGCTGACGCCGGTCACCACGGTCATGGCCTCCCGCGGGATGGTGACATCGACGCCCTGCAGGTTGTGGCGCCGGGCGCCGCGGATGCGGATGTCGCGGCCGCCCCGCCCGGGGCGCAGGGCTGCCGGTCGGGCCTCGGCGGCCAGCAGGCGGGCGCTGGGATCGAACTCCGGCAGGCGCGCCAGCACGCGACCGGTGGGGGTGTCCAGCTGGGCGATCTGCTCCGGCGTGCCGCGGCCCACCAGGCGGCCGCCCTGCTCGCCGCCACCGGGCCCCAGGTCCAGGATGTAGTCCGCCACCTTGATCACGTCCGTGTTGTGTTCGATCACCACTACGGAATTGCCCGCGTCCGCCAGGGCCTGCAGGGCGTCCAGCAGGCGCTGGATGTCCGCGAAGTGCAGGCCGGTGGTGGGCTCGTCCAACAGGTAGAGCGTGCTTCCCGTGGCCGGGCGCTGCAGCTCGCGGGCCAGCTTGATGCGCTGCGCCTCACCTCCCGACAGGGTGGACGAGGGCTGGCCCAGGGCCAGGTAGCCAAGCCCCACCCTGGCCAGGGTCTCGAGGGGCCTTCGGATGGCCTTGTGGTGCTGGAAGAACTCCAGGGCCTGGACCACGGACATGGCCAGCACGTCGGTGATCGTGCGGCCGCGATAGCGTACCTGGAGGGTCTCGGGATTGTAGCGCCGCCCGCCGCATTCCTCGCAGGGCACGTGCACGTCGGCCAGGAACTGCATCTCCAGCACCTGCACCCCCGCCCCCTTGCAGGCCTCGCAGCGCCCCCCCGGCACGTTGAAGGAGAAGCGCCCTGGCTTGTAGGCGCGGGCCCTGGACTCGGGCAGCCGGGCGAAGAGGGCACGGATGCCCGTCAGGGCTCCGGTATAGGTGGCCGGGTTGGAGCGCGGGGTGCGGCCGATGGGGTCCTGGTCGATGCAGACCACCTTGTCCAGCTGCTCCAGGCCCTCGATGCCGGCGTGCTCGCCGGGGCTGCGCTGGGCGCCCTGCAGCTGCGCGGCCGCCGCAGGCTCCAGGATGTCCATCAGCAGGGTGGACTTCCCGGAGCCGCTGACCCCGGTGACCACGGTGAAGGCGCCCAGGGGGATCGCCACGTCCAGGTCGTGCAGGTTGTGGGCGCGGGCGCCCAGGATGCGCAGCTGCTGGCCGCTGAGGGGCCGACGGCGCGCGGGCAGCGGGATGCTGCGCTCGCCGCGCAGGTAGGCGGCGGTGATGCAGTCCTGGGCCAGGAAGGCCTGCAGCGGGCCCTGGGCCGTGATCCTTCCGCCCTTCCGGCCGGCGCCGGGGCCGATCTCCAGGGCTTCGTCGGCGCTGGTGATGGTCTCCGCGTCGTGCTCCACCACCAGCACCGTGTTGCCCTTGTCCCGCAACGAAAGCAGCGTGTCCAGCAGGCGGCGGTTGTCCCGCGGGTGCAGGCCGATGCTGGGCTCGTCCAGGATGTAGGTCACGCCCTGCAGGCCGCTGCCCACCTGGGCCGCCAGGCGGATGCGCTGGGCCTCGCCGCCCGACAGGGAGCTCGTGGCCCGGTCCAGGGTCAGATACCCCAGGCCCACGTCGTCCAGAAAGCGCAGCCGGTGGTTGATCTCCTTCAGGATGGGGGCTCCCAGGGGCCGCTGGCGCGCCTCCAGGAGCACTTCTTCGAAGAAGGCCCGCGCCTGCGAGACGCTCATGGAGACCAGCTCGGGCAGGTTGCGGCCGGCGAAGCGCACCGCCCGCGCCACCTCGTTCAGGCGCGCGCCCTGGCAGCCCTGGCAGGATTCCCGGCGGCGCAGGGCTGCCAGGGGGCGGTGGCGGGTGAAGTGCCAGATGCGGTCCAGCAGGTGCAGCAGGCCCTTCCACTGGCGGCGCCGCACGCGGGGCGGGCCATCGGCGGTCTTGACCACCGTGTAGTGCAGATCCGCGCCCTGCAGCAGACCCTGGCGCAGCTGAACGGGTTGCTGGCCCCAGGCCAGCTGCGGGTCTCCGCCCAGGCGTGAGATGATGTCCTCCAGCACAGCTTCGTCCACGGTCGTGATGAAGGGCAGGTGCCCGTCCTTGAAGGCCCGGCAGGCGCTGCGCGCGGGCGCTTCGGGGTCCATCAGCAGGGGGATGGAGAAGCCCTCGATGTGGCCCAGCCCGTCACATTCCGGACAGGCGCCCTGGGGGGTGTTGAAGGAGAAGAGCCGCGGCTCCAGCTCGGGCAGGTAGATGTCGTGGTCCGGGCAGCCGCGTTCCGTGGAGAAGGTCAGGTGCTGACCGTCCGCCAGGGCCGTGACGGTGCCCTTGCCCATGGCCAAGCCGGCCTCGATGGCCTCCAGCAGGCGCTCACGCCGCTCCGGCCGTAGCACCAGGCGGTCCATCACCACCTCGATGCTGTGCTTTTCGTAGCGGGCCAGCTCGATGGGCTCGTCCAGCAGGCGCAGCTGGCCGTCGATGCGGGCGCGCACGAAGCCCTTGCCGCGCAGGTCGGCCAGCTCTTTGCGGTACTCGCCCTTGCGCTCCCGCACCAGCGGGCCCATCACCACGCAGCGGGCGCCCGGGCGCTCCTCCAGCAGCCTGCTCGCGATGCGGGCTGGGGTGGAGGGGCGGATGACGCGGTCGCAGACGGGACAGTGGGCCTGGCCCAGGCGCGCCATCCACAGGCGCAGGTGGTCCAGCAGCTCGGTGACGGTGCCCACGGTGGAGCGCGGGTTGCGGTTGATGCCCTTCTGGTCGATGGCCAGGGTGGGGGAGAGGCCCTCCACCTTCTCCACCCGCGGCTTCTCCATCTTCCCCAGGAACTGGCGCGCGTAGGCCGAGAGCGACTCCAGGTAGCGTCGCTGGCCCTCCTGGTAGAGCGTGTCGAAGGCCAGCGAGGACTTGCCGCTGCCCGACAGCCCCGTGATGACGGTCAGCGCGTCCCGCGGCAGCGCCAGGTCCACGGCCTGCAGGTTGTGCTCCCGGGCGCCGGTGACGACGATGTGGGTGGTGGGGTCCGCCATGGGCGCCCTGCTCTCCTATGGATGATCCTCCAACCAGCGCCGCACCGTCTCCGCGCCCTTGCTATGACCCTGGGCGATGGCCGCGGCCAGGCGGCGCTCGATCTGGCGGCCTACGATGGGCACCTGGACGTGGATATTGCCAGTGACATGCCGTCGGCTGCCGCCGTCCGCCGGGACGATGCGGAAAGTACCGCTGCCCTCGAAGCGGTGCCTGGAGATGGGGGGCAGGATCTCCCAGTCCAGCATGAGGTTCTGATCATCCAGGTGCTGGATCAGCTCGTAGGAGATGCGGTCGGCGCGCACCAGCTTGCGCACGACCTTGGGCAGCTCACGGGCCGAGGTCCAGCGCACGTGGAGCAGGCGCCGGCCGTCCCTGCCAGCCCCGGGCTCGTTCGCCAGGGTCTCCCGTCGGATGCCGGCGGCGTCGTCGGTGTGGGCGAGGAAGGCGGGATCTTCCAACAGCTCCCACCAGGTGCGAGGGCTGCAGGGGGCGAAGTGCTGCAGGGACAGCTCCATCCTTCCTCCGCGGGGGCTTGCCGGCGGCGGTCTTAGGCCGTTGGCGGGCGCCTGGCCAGCCCAATGCGCGCACTCCAGGACCGACGCTCGGGAAACCCCTCCCCATCTCCCGAGCATTTCCAGTGGTCAGCGAGGCAGTGCGAAGCTAGCCTCCCCTACACCGGAGGAGCGTGTGAGCACCGATTCCGTCCAGCCCTCGCTGCTCAGCCCTGCCGAGCGCAGGCTGGGCTGGTTCATGCTGAGCAGCGGCCTGCTCTTCCTCGCGCTGCTGCTGGCGGAGGTGGCGCTGCTGGCTCTGCTCGTCTGGAATCGAGAGCATTGGGAGCTTCCCAGCTCCGCCTTCTCCCTGGGCGCGGGCCTGCTGGCGGCGGCGGCCTGCTGCGCGCTGCTCGCCGGGGCCGACCCGCGCCGCAACCGCCCCTTCGTGCTGCCCGTGTTGGCAGCCGAGACCGGCTGCGCGCTGCTGGCCAGCTGCCAGCTCTTGCTGATGCCTGGCGGCGTCTTGCGCCCGTTCACGGAGCAGGAGACCTTCACCCGGGGCGCGCTCGTCGCAACCCCGCCCTTCGACCTGCCCCTGCTGGCCCTCTGCGCTCCCCTGGCCCTGGCCACCTTCCTGCTGCTGCGCGCGGCCGTGCGTTCCGTCAACGGCTCCTGGCTGCGCGCCGGCCCGCCCCTGGAATAGCCCCCCCTCATAGTAGGCAGTCCCCATGCACCTCGCCCTCCTGGTCTCAATGCTGGCGCCGCAGCTGGGCGCCGAGGTGCCCATGGACGTCTTCCCGGACTGCGACGCGGCCGAGAGCCCCGAGGACTGTCCCCCCGACCTGGACGGGGATTGGTGGATGATCTCCTCGGTGCCCGAGAGCGCCCGCGACTCGGTGCGTCCCGAAGAGCTGGAGATCGGCTCGGGCTGCCATGCCGACCGCGCCTGGCGCTACAGCGCGGGTCAGTGGGAGGTGGTGGTGGCCGTGCTCGACAGCGGCATCGAGTGGGACGAGGACCAGCTGGTGAACAAGGTGCGCATCAACCAGGGCGAGCTGCCCCTGCCCCAGCAGGCCGACGGCAGCGAGGCCGACAGCCACGATCTCGACGGCAACGGGCTGGTCAACCTGCAGGACTACGCCCAGGATCCGCGCGTGGACATCGCCGCCGGCGTGGACGAGGCGGATCATCTGCTGGATCCCTCGGATCTGATCCATGCGGCCTGGGGCGCGGACTGGGACGGTGTGGACAACGACGGCAACGGCTACGTGGACGACATCGCCGGCTGGGACTTCCAGGCCCACGACAACGATCCCTATAGCGAGTACACCCGCGACGGCTTCGGCAACCACGGCACCGGCGTGATGGAGGACATCGGCGCCGAGGGGGACACCGACGGCGATCACACCATCGGCGTCTGCCCCAACTGCGCCATCCTGCCGGTGCGCATCGGCCACAGCTTCATCACCGACGCCAACCGCGTGGCCCAGGCCGTGGTCTTCGCCACGGACAGCGGCGCCTCGGTGATCAACATGTCCATCGGCGCCCTGTCCCACTCCCAGGAGAGCGCGGCCGCCCTGGCCTGGGCCCACGACAACGATGTGGTCATCTCGGCGGCGGCGGGCGACGAGAACACCTTCCACCACAACTTCCCGGCCGTGGCCGACCACGTGCTCTACGCCCACAGCATCCGCGCCGACAATATGGACGAGGAGGGCAGCCCCTACAGCTACCTGAACTTCTACAACTGCAACAACTTCGGCCCGCGCTCGGTGATCTCGGCCACCAGCGGGGGCTGCGCCACCGGCGCCACGGCTGTGACCTCGGGCGTGGCGGGGCTGGTCTTCTCGGCGGGCCTGGAGAACGGCCTGCAGCTGAGCGCGGGCGAGGTCTACCAGCTGATCGTGGGCTCGGCGGACGACATCTGGCTCAGCGAGGAGGAGCGGGAGATCGCGGGCACCTACCCCACCCACGAGGCCTGGGATCCCTTCTCCGGCTACGGCAAGATCAACGCCGCCCGGGCCGTGGAGAAGGTCTACCAGGGACAGATCCCGCCCGTGGCCGAGCTGACGGCGCCGGGCTGGTTCCAGTACCACGACCTGGGCAGCGCTGCGCAGGTGGAGGTGCGCGGCCTGATCTCAGCGGAGCGTGCCAGCAGCTACGCCTACGTGCTGGAGCTGGGCAGCGGCTGGAATCCCCTCAGCTGGAGCGAGGTGGCCGCGGGCCAGGGCAGCGCGCCCCTGGATGGAGTGCTGGCCACTGTCGATAGCAGCCTGCTGGAGGCCGCCGCCCAGCCCGTGGCGGGCCCGGACACGGATGAGACCATCCAGGAGCGTGTAGAGCGCGTGCACGCGCCAGCCATCACCCTGCGCCTTCGCGTGGAGGACGACCAGGGTCGCCAGTCCCAGCTGCGGCGCAGCTTCTTCGTGCAGCGCGACCCGGACCTGCTGCCGGGTTTTCCCATCGACCTGGGCAGCTCGGGGGAGTCGAGCCCGGTGCTGGCGGACCTGGACGGAGACGGCGTGCTGGAGATCCTGGTGGGGGACTCGGCGGGGCAGGTGCAGGCCTTCTACGGCGACGGCGGCGTGGTGCCGGGCTTCCCGCTGCGCAGCGAGCCCCAGCTGGTGATGGAGGACTACCTGGGCAGCGCCGCCTACCAGCAGGGCGCCGTGTCCCCCGAGGGCGGGGATGGCCTGGTGGCCACGGTGGCGGCCGGCGACCTGGAGGGTGACGGCATCGTCGAGGTGGTGGCCGCCACCATGGGCGGCGCCCTCTACGCCTGGTCCGAGGGGCAGCTGCGGCCGGGCTTCCCGGTCTACGCCCTGGGGCGCGAGCCCGAGGAGTTCGATGGCGATGACACCTGGGACCAGGGCTTCTGGGGATCGCCGGCGCTGTACGATCTGGACGGCGACGGGGCGCTGGAGATCGTGGCCGCCGGCATGGACAGCCGGCTCTACGTCTTCGACGGCGATGGGGCCGACTGGGGGCCCTACCCGGTAGACATCTGCCACGAGCAGAACTGCGACGAGCACGGCGCGCCGGTGGTGGCCAGCCCGGCCGTGGGCGACGTGGACGGCGACGGCGACGCCGACATCGGCCTGGGCAGCAACGAGACCGCCAATGACGGCAGCCACTCGGTGACCTTCCTCTTCGACGCCATCAGCGGCAGCGCGCTGCAGGGCTGGCCGCGCACGGCCGGCGGCCTGGTGGGCGAAGCCCAGCTGATCCCCATCGTGGCCGAGGGCCACCCCACCAGCCTGGCCTTCGCCGATCTGGACGGCGACGGGGACCTGGAGATCGCCGAGACCGTGGTGCTGGGGCGCACCGAGATCCTGCACCACGACGGCGAGCTTCACCTGGAGCTGGACCACTTCCAGGATCGCTACGGCGCCTCGAGCAACCTGGACGAGCCCTCCATGGTGCACTTCTGCGAGAATCCGGCCTTCGGGGACATGACCGGCGAGGGGGTGCCGGACCTGGTGCAGGGCGGCGTGGGCACCCTCTTTCTGGCCTCGCTGCCCCTGACCACGGCCTGGGACTACCAGCAGCCCGTGGGCGGCTGGAACGGGGTCACCGGCGAGCTGATGCAGGGTTGGCCGCGTCAGATCGAGGACGTGCAGTTCTTCCTGGCCCCGGCCATCGCCGACCTGACCGGCGACGGCTTCGCCGAGGCGGTGATGAGCAGCGGCGGCTACCTGGTGCACGCCTGGAACGCCCTGGGAGAATCGCCCGCGGGCTGGCCCAAGCTCACCGGCCAGTGGGTCATCGCCTCGCCCGCCGTGGGCGACGTGGACGGCGACGGCTACCTGGACGTGGTGGTGGCCACCCGCAGCGCCCAGCTCTTCGCCTGGAAGACCCAGGGGCCGGCCGACGGGCTGGTGGCGTGGGCCTCGATGCGACACGACGCCCGAAACACGGGCAACCACGGCACGCCCTTGCCGCAGCAGGCGGGCCCCCCGGCGCTGCCGGAGGGGGGCTGCTGCGGTGGAGACGACAGCGGCCAGGGGGCCTGGCTACTCTTTCCGGCCTGGCTGCTCTGGCGGCGGCGGCGCCTGCTGCAGTGGGCTTCCAGCTCGGCCTGACGAGCCTGAAAGCGGGCAGGGGAAGGGGCTAGAGCGCCAGGTGTCCCTGCAGGGGGCGCCACGCTGTCTCTGTGGATCCCGAGCTTCTCGCGTTTCATCCCGGGTGCGAAGACCGCGCACAAGCTCCCGCTCGGGGTCGCCGAAAGTAACGGAAGAAAGTGCTTGATAACGAATTAGGTGCGCGGGGCTCGCGCATGGTATGCTCCGTGGATGCGGATCCGGAGGCGCAACATGTTTTCCCAGGATCGCCTTCCTCTGTTAATATCGTAGAGGAAAAGGAGGTTCAGATGATCGGCAGATTCCTCGCGCTCTGCGCTCTTTCGACAGTTGCATGCATGCCCACCGGTTCGTACCAGGGCAAGCTCGTGGACGCCATCACCGGCGATCCTGTCACAGACATCCGACTGATAGCCAAAGCTGAGCCTGCATCGACGGATATGACCTGCCAGGTCTTCGAAGGCGCCACGGGGGCGGATGGCAATTTCATGATCGAGGGCCTCTGCGGTGGCAACACCTACCGCCTCGAAGCGGGTCAGAAGTTCCTGCTCTTCGAAGGGCTGGGTCTGATCGAGGGTGGCGTTCCCTCCACGAGCGTGGTCACCACCAAGGTCTGGCGCTCGCCCGGGGCCGGTGTCTACATCATCGAAGGCACCAAGATGAACAAGCAGAGCACGGTCACGGACGTCGGGTCCAAGCAGCTCTACGAGAGCGAGGAAAAGGTCTACTACCCCGATCCCCTGCCCAAGACGGCCACCAAGATCACCGCGGGCCAGTACCTGGGGATCTCGGGCGATCCCGACTCCATGAAGTTCTACCCCCTGGTGGAGAGCGGCGAGCGCACCTTCGGCACCAAGGACGAGCCCGACAAGGAGGACCCCTGGTCCTATATCGGCATCCGCTTCGAGTCCGACACCGAGTGGGAGCGGCTGGAGGGCAAACCCGATCCCTCCAAGGTGCTGGAGATCAAGCAGGGCAAGCGGCATACGCGCTACGTAGAGGGCACGGCCCTACCCGCGGGCATGTACGCCGTGATGAAGGAGGGCGATCGCCGCACCTACCTCTTCGAGTTCACGGGCTAGTCTCCCCAGACCGTCACCACCACGCTGCGGCCGCGCGCGCGCCGGCGGTGCTCCCAGAGGTAGAGGCCCTGCCAGGTGCCCAGGGCCAGGCGGCTCTGTGCGATGGGGATGTTGAGGGAGGTGGCGGTCAAGGCGCAACGCACGTGGGCCGGCATGTCGTCGGGACCCTCGCAGGTGTGGCGGTAGAGCGCATCCCCCTCCGGCGTCAGCCTGGCCATGAAGGCCTGCAGATCGCGCTGCACGTCCGGGTCGGCGTTCTCCTGGATCACCAGCGAGGCCGAGGTGTGTCGGATGAACAGGTTGCACATGCCCGTCTTCACGCCCGCCTCGGCCACGGCGCGGGCCACGCGAGCGGTGATGTCGTGCAGGCCCTGGCGCGCTGCGGGCAGCTGGAGCTGGCTCTGGTGCATGGGGCTCTCCTGACAGGGCTCGGCCCTGCGCCTGAAAGGGGGGCCAGCCTATCTGCTCCTCAGGGTGGCGGCACCAGGGTCAGGCGAGCCCGCTTCCAGCGCGCCGCCTGGTGGGCGCTCAGCCACTCCCCGTCGACCATATTGTCCAGGATGGCGTCGATGCGCGTGCGGTTGGGCCGTTCCGCCAGATACCAGCTGCGGTAGTAGCGTCGCGGGCTGGGCAGCAGGGCAGCCAGAAAGGCCGCCTCGCGGGGGTTGAGGCGCGCCGGGCGCTTCATGAAGTAGCGCTCGCTGGCAGCGGCCACGCCGTGCAGCCCGGGGCCCCACTCCACGATGTTCAGGTAGAGCTCCAGCACGCGCTTCTTGCCCAGGTCGCGGTCAAGCTCCGCGGACAGCAGCAGCTCCCGCAGCTTGCGCTGCAGGGTCTGGTCACCATCCAGGAAGAGGTTCTTGGCCAGCTGCTGGGTGATGGTGCTGCCGCCTCGCAGCACCTGGCCGGCCTCCAGATCGGCGTCCAGGGCTTCACGGATGGCCTGCATGTCGTAGCCGCGATGCCGCATGAAGGCGCTGTCCTCGGCGGCCTGCAGGGCGTTGACCAGGTGGGGCGAGATCTCGCCCAGGGGGGTCCAGCCCGGCGAGCCCTCGCCGCTGCGGCGCGGAAAGGGCTCTCCCTGCTCATCCAGGGCGCGGTAGGTGAAGGCCCCCCAGTCCAGGGGCAGGCTGGGATCCACGGCGCCTTCCACGCTCAGGCCCTCCAGCTGCGGCTGGATGACCAGCCCGCCTTGCTGGCTCCAAGCCAGCTTGCCGCTGGCGCGGCCCTCGACCCGGGCGCGGCGCAGCTCTGGCAGCAGCGGCGCCAGGGGCTCCAGCTGCGTGGCCAGCGCGCCCTGCCGCAGCTCGGCCTCGATGGCCAACCCGGCTTGCGCATCCCAGCTCGCGCTCCAGTCCGCCTGCGGACCTCCCAGCTCCAGGGTTCCCCGCAGGCGCGGCTGGCGCAGGCCCCCATCCTCTCCCTCGATGGTGCCCAGTGCCACCAGGCCCGGCAGAGCCTCGGAGGACAGCAGCTCGTGTCGCAGGGTCAGGTCCGTGGCGGCCAGGCGGCCCTGGATGCTGCCGGTCGCCGGATCCCAGTCCAGGACCAGGGAGACTTCGCCCAGCAAGGGGGGCTGCCGGAGCTGGCGGCGCATGCGCAGCTGGTAGAGGCCTTCCTGGCGGTTGAGCTCCAGGTCGGGCCCCTTCAGCGCCAGGGGCTGCAGGTCGCCCTGCAGGCCTTCGCCCAGGACGCGCTCGCCCAGGCGCAGCCGCAGGCCCTCGATCCGGGCTGTGGCCAGCAAGCCCCCAGCCAAGGCCTCCCCCTGCGGCTGCCCGGCCCCCTGCCCGCGCAGGCCCTCCAGCTGCAGCAGGTCCAGATCCGCCTCCCGCAGCACGATCTCACGGGGCCACCGGCTGGCCTCCAGGGCAGCGATGCTGAGTCCCGGGCAGCGGATGTCTTCAGCTCGGAGGCTCGCCAGGACCATGCGGAGATCCGCGGCCGTGCAGCCGCGACGCGCCAGGGCGGCGCCCGCTTCTCGCAGCACCAGGCCCCGCAGGGCCAGGGTGGCGCCCGTTGCCAGCGCGGCCAGCAGGATGCCGAAGACGATCCAGCGCCGCCAGCGAACAGGGCTGGCGCGTGGCCGGCGGCGCTGCCCCATCAACCCGATGAACGCGCCGCAGCGCCGTGAGCCTCGCCCGGGGCGATTGACTCGGTGGGTTCGGGCGGACACGCCTGCGCCAAGTCGATGATGGAGGTGTCCAGCGTGTGCGAGATGGCGTCCATGGAGGCCTGGACAGCCCCGGCCCCCGGCGCCTGCGGATCGCAGGAGGGCACGCTGACGTCACGGCAGCAGCGGATCACCTGGGATCCCGTCAGGGTGCTCAAGGGCTTGGCCGGCAGGTAGCGGCCGTTTTCGATGCGCACCACCAGCTCGCCCGCTTCCAGCACGTCCAGCGCGTCGTGGATGGAGCGGTTCGGCGCGCCCAGCAGCTCGCCCAGCTGGTGCTCGGAGATGGGACCCTTGCCGCCGACATAGTGCTGGGCCAGCGCGATCATCACCTGCAGGCCGAAGAAGGGATCGGGGCGGCGGCGCCAGATGTCGCCCATGCGCAGGCGATCGCGCTCGTCCGCCAGCAGGGGTCGGGCGTAGTGCACCACGTAGGCCACCTCGACCCCCAGCAGCACCACCAGCCACAGCAGGTAGATGTAGAACAGGAAGACGGGGAAGAGAGCCAGGGAGCCGTACAGGCGCACCATGGTGTTGGCGGCGCCCAGCAGCTCGGTGTAGGCGCTGAAGCCCGTCTTGAGCGCCTCGAAGAGCACAGCGCTGGAGAAGCCGCCTGCCAGGGCCGCCTGCCAGCGCACCTCGGTATGAGGCACGAGCTTGATGGCCAGCACGAAGGCCGAGGTGGTGAGCAGCACGGGCACGGCCCGCCCCAGCATGCCCATGCCGTCCATCATGGAGGTGGTGGCAGCGAAGCCCATGGACAGCAGCAGGGGACCCAGGGTGACCACGGCGTAGAACAGGGTGATGCGCAGCAGCCAGCGCCGGCGCAGGCGCACGCGGAAGATGTCGTTGTAGGCCTGCTCCACGCTGGAGTACATCTTGGAGCCCGCCACGAGCACGCCCAGGAAGCCGGCCACCCCCAGCGTCTCCAGCTTGATGCCGCTGACGAGCCCATCCAGCCAGGGGCCCACCT
The DNA here is from genome assembly GCA_964454135.1 of uncultured Enterobacterales bacterium. Classification (GTDB taxonomy): domain Bacteria; phylum Myxococcota_A; class UBA796; order UBA796; family JAFGLY01; genus CAYVQL01. The sequence continues at coordinate 15,674 of CAYVQL010000259.1, forward strand.
CGGCCACCGAGGCCGCCAGCACCGTGGAGTAGAGCAGGTCCTTGAGCTTGACGGCCACGTTGTCCAGCAGCCCCAGGGGGCCCATCAGGGAGAAGGCCAGGGCCAGCACGGGTACGATGGCCACCAGGGTCCAGAAGCTCAGGGTGGCGGCGCGCACGAAGAGCTGGTCCTGCAGCGCCGCCCGCCAGAGCGCGATGGCGCCGTGGATGGTCGTCAGCAGCGTGCGCTGCCAGAGTGGCTTGTGCGTTTTGCCTACCAGGCCGTGGTAGGCCTCCATGAAGCGCGTGCCCAGGTTCACGTCATCCGCCTTGGGGGGGCCTAGCGCCGGCCGCAGGCCCGATCCACGTCCTGTTCGAGGGGGTAGAGGGCCGCTTCCATCTCTCCAATGCGCTGCAGGGCCGCCGAGTAGGCCGCCTCGGCCTGCTTGGCGCGTGCAGAGGCCTGGGAGATGGCCTCGGCGTCCTGGCTGCAGGGTCCGCTTCCCTTCAGGCACTGGTTGAAGCGATCCTGGGAGGCGTTCAGGTTGCGCTCTGCCGCGGCGATCACGGGGCCACGTCGTTCGTCGACGCGCGCTCGCTCTTCCTTCAGACGAGCGCGGGCGGCCTGGCACTCTTCGGTCTCGGGGGTCTCTTCCTGGGCCACACCTCCCAGTGGCTCTTCAGGTGGCTCTTCCAGGACCGGCTCTTGCAGAGGCCTGGGTTCGGCGACGGCCTGCGCCTGGGCGGGCTGCTGCTGCGCCGGGGCTGGCTCCTGCTGCGCCGGGACTGGTTCGTTGCCCAGCAGATCGCTCAGGCTGGATCCGGACAGGTCCTGCTGCGGCTCGGTCGAGCTGGGATCGGCGCCGCCCCCGCAGGCCAGGATCAGCAGCAGCAGCAGCAGGGCAGCGAGGGCGAGCGAGGCGGGACGAACGGAAAGCGACACGGCTGGCGGACCTCCGTGGGTGGGGATTGTAGCAGGAATGGCTGCGTGATGCCTGGATCCCCACCCTGG
>CAYVQL010000260.1:0-16474 GCA_964454135.1 uncultured Enterobacterales bacterium
CCTCCCACCCGGAGCCCCCACCATGACCGCCGCCGCCCTGGCCCTGCTGCTCTCCGCCTGTCCCAAGCCCGCCGAGCTCACCGACGCCGCCCAGCAACCCGCCTGGGCCTACCCCGAAGCCCGTCGCGGCGACGTGGTCGACGACTACCACGGCACCGCCGTGGCCGACCCCTACCGCTGGCTCGAGGATCCCGACTCCGCAGAGACCCGCGCCTGGATCGAGGCCGAGAACGCCCTGACCTTCTCCTACCTGGAGCAAATCCCCGCCCGCCAGGCCATCCACGACCGCATCGAGGCCCTGTGGAGCTACGAGTCCTACGGCATGCCCTTCGAGCAAGGCGACCGCTACTTCTACGCCTACAACGACGGCAGTTGGAACCACAGCAAGATCTACTGGGCGGACGAGCTGGGCGCCGAGCCCCAGCTGCTGATGGATCCCAACATCCTGTCCGAAGACGGCACCGTCTCGCTGGCCGGCTACACCATCAGCGAGGATGGCAAGACCATGGCCTACGGCCTGGCGGATGGCGGCTCGGACTGGCGCACCTGGCACGTGCGCGACGTGGCGAGCGGCCAGGATGGTCCCGACGAGGTGAAGTGGGTCAAGTTCTCGGGCACATCCTGGACCCACGACAACCAGGGCTTCTTCTACAGCCGCTACGACGAGCCCGAGAGCCCCCTGGAACAAGTCAACCTGAACCAGAAGCTCTACTACCACCAGCTGGGCCAGCCTCAATCCGAAGACGAGCTGGTCTACGCCCGCCCCGACGAGCCCGAGTGGGGCTTCGGCTCGACGGTGACCGAGGACGGACGCACGCTCGTGATCCACGTCTGGCAGGGCACCGAAGAGAAGAACCGCATCTACCTGGAGGATCTCGACGAGGAGGGCTTCGAGGTCGAGCCGCTGCTGGACGACTTCGACGCCTCCTACCACTTCCTGGGCAACCAGGACTCGCGCTTCCTCTTCCAGACCAACCTGGAGGCGCCCCGCGGAAGGGTGATCGCCATCGACATCGATCAGCCGGACCGCGAGAACTGGCAGGAAGTCATCCCCCAGGCCGAGGAGACCCTGGACGGCGTCTCCCTGGTGGGTGGCAAGCTCGTCGCGAACTACCTGAAGGACGCCCACAGCCAGGTGCGCATCTTCGATCTGCAGGGACAGCCCACCGGCAGCGTGGAGCTGCCCGGGCTGGGCAGCGTCTGGGGCTTCGGCGGCGAGCAGGACGACAGCGAGACCTTCTACGCCTACTCGGGCTTCACCACCCCCTCCTCCATCTACCGCTACGACATCGCCTCGGGTGAGAGCGAGCTCTGGCGCCAGCCCGAGGTCGACTTCGATCCCAGCGAGTACCTGACCGAGCAGGTCTTCTACCAGAGCAAGGACGGCACGCGCGTGCCCATGTTCGTCTCACGGCGCAAAGACGTGGCGCTGGACGGCAACGCGGCCACCCTGCTGTACGGCTACGGCGGCTTCAACATCCCCCTGACCCCGAGCTTCCGCGTCACGAACCTGCAGTGGATGGAGATGGGCGGCGTCTACGCCGTGGCCAACCTGCGGGGTGGCGGCGAGTACGGCGAGGAGTGGCACGAGGCCGGCACCTTGGCCAACAAGCAGAACGTCTTCGACGATTTCGTCGCAGCCGGAGAGTGGCTGGTTGCCCAGGGCTACACCAATCCCGAGCGCCTGGCCATCCGCGGCGGCTCCAACGGCGGGCTGCTGGTGGGCGCCTGCGCGCAGCAGAAGCCCGAGCTCTTCGCCGCGGGCATCGCGGCCGTGGGCGTGATGGACATGCTGCGCTACCACCTGTTCACCATCGGCTGGGCCTGGGCCTCGGACTACGGCACCTCCGACGACCCCGAGCTGTTCCCGGTGCTGCACGCCTACAGTCCGCTGCACAACGCCGTGCCCGGCTCGAGCTACCCCGCCCTGCTGGTGACCACGGCCGACCACGATGATCGGGTGGTGCCGGCCCACAGCTTCAAGTTCACCGCCGCCATGCAGCACGCCCAGGCCGGGCCCAGGCCCATCTTGACCCGCATCGAGACCCGAGCCGGTCACTCGGCTGGCAAGCCCAAGTCCATGCGCATCGAGGAGGCCGCCGACAGCTGGGCTTTCCTGCTGCGCGAGCTGGGCATGGACTGGCCGCCCCCGGCTGAGTAGAAAAATACTGGCCGAGAGTCAAATTCGAGCCGAGTAGCGCTCAGTCCCCCTGCTCCTCCCCGATCACATGGGCGCGCCAGATGGCCCCCTCCGCCAGGGGCGGTCCCAGCCGCTGCTGCAGATCATCCGCCAGCAGGGCGTCGCCATAGCGCTTGTCCGCCAGCAGCCCCACGAAGCCCGCCTCGCGGGCGGCCACCAGGGGCGGCAGGTGCCTGGCCTGCCAGATGGCCTCGGCCGCGCGCTGGTCCAGCGAGGCATCGATGAGCGTCGCCGCGTGGGCCACCAGGGCCGGATCCGGCGCAGGAGCGGCGCCGGTGGGCACGGGGTGACCGTGACGCGTGGCCAGGTAGAGCAGCTCGGCCACGGAGTGGGGCTGCTGCAGGTAGGGCCGCGCCGGATCGGGCAGGTGCAGCACCCCGCCGGCGGGCAGGTCGCGCAGCGCCTCCACGGCTGGCTCGGGAGGCAGGTTGGTGATGGGCAACCCGGGCCGCAAGGGCTGCAGGGGGGTGGCCACCAGCACCGCCACGGCTGCGGCGATGCCCGCAGGGGCGTTGACCGCAGCCAGGGCTCCCAGGCCCAGACCGGCCCCCAGCACAGCGGGCAGCAGCCAGTCGGTGGGGCTGCCGGTCCAGCCTGGCAGCCAGCCCAGCGCGCCTACGATCCAGGCGCTCGGACCGCTCGGTTGCTCACCGGGCAGGGGCATCCACCCCAGGCCGGCGGTCAGCAGCGCCACGCTGGCCAATCCCAGGACGCCCCAGGGCCGGCTGGGGCGCAGGAAGAGCGCCAACAGGCAGGCGATCATGGCCAGCGGGCCGCCGTGGACGCGACCCAATAGCGCCAGGGGGCCAGGCTGGACCTGGACCGGGGCGGCCAGGGGGGGCAGCGAGGGGGGCTCGGGGGGCAGCCCGCTGTGGGAATCGTGTGGCTGGATCGGCCCGGGCGCGGCAGCAGCCGGTCCCAGGGGCAGGCGCTCGTCTTCGGCGCCCTGCAGGCGGGGAAACACCGCTCGCCCCACTCCTACGTAGGCCGGCACGGGAGCGCTGACGGCCTGGGCCGCGCGTGCCGCGCCCGGCAACGCGCTGGGTTCGCTGCCCAGGCCCACCAGCAGGGGCAGCAGCGCCGCAGCGCCCAGCCAACGCCGCCGGGCTGCGCTGACCCCCGCCACCAGCAGGCCCGCCGCCTCGCTCCAGCCCCCGGCCACCAGGCTCCAGGCCAGCAGCGCGCCATTGCGGGAGCTGGCCAGGGCCAGGCTGGCGGGGCCCACGGCCAGCACCGCCAGATCGGCGCTCCAGGCGCTGCGCAGCACCGGCGGCGAGAGCTGCACGGCCAGACCGGCCAAGAGTGGCGGCCAGTAGCCGGCCTCGGCGGGCAGCTGGCCGCGGGCCAGGCGCCAGACCCCGTAGCCCGCGCACCAGATGCCCGCGGCCAGCGTAAGCCCCAGGGCGAGACCGTCACCCACCAGCGCCGATAGCAGACCCTGCAGCAAGGCCGCCGCGGGCTCGGCCGGCCAGAAGCGCTCCACGTCCCAGGCCACATCCGCGCTGCCCGGGAGCGCCAGCCCAGCCAGCCAACGGCGCACCTGGGCCGCGCTGTACAGAGCCGTGTACAAGCGCTCGCCGTCCAGGCCGGGAGCACGGTGGGTACCCAACGCGCCGCGCAGCAACAGCAAGGGCGCCGCTGCGAAGAGCAGGCAAGCGCCGAGATCCCGACGCCGCGCGACTGACAATCCGCGCCGGCGGTCCGCAGTGGGCTTCGGGCTCACTTCCATGGGAACCAGCAGACTCGCGAGGTGGAGAGGAGCCAGAGGGGCCCCGAAGAGGCGGAAAAGCCCTATCCCGCGCGCAGACGAGCCGCGAGACAAGCTCCTGCCCACAGCCCGCCACCAAGATACGGCCAGCACGGCGCAGAGGCGCGCTGGCCCCGACGCAGCCGGTTAGAACTATACTGTGGCAGAGGCCTGGCCCGCTGCGTGAGGACCCATGAACAGCAGTCCCATCATCCACGACGTGCTGGAATCCCATGAGCTCTACGGTTGGCCCGACCGCGGACGCGTGTTGTTCTCCTGCGAGCACGCCAGCAATCGCCTGCCCGAGTTCGCAGAGCCCGAACCTGCCGACCTGCCCTGGATGCAGACCCACTGGGCCTATGACATCGGCGTGGCCGACCTCGTACGCGAGCTGGTGCGCCGCACCGAGTCCATGGCCGTCCTCTCCCGCTTCAGCCGCTTGCTCTGCGACGCCAACCGCGATCCCAACGACCCGGCCGCGATCCTGCCACGCGTGGAACAGCACGTGCTGGGCTTCAACGAGTTCATGGCGGTCCAGGAGCGCAGCGAGCGCATCGAGCGCTACCACAAGCCCTACCACGACGCCATCGACGAGCTGATCCAGCGGCGCCTGCCTGAAGGCGGCGACTTTCTGCTGCTGTCGATGCACAGCTTCGTCCCCGCGCTCTACGGGCTGCAGCGCAACCTGGACGTGGGCGTGCTCTTCAACCCCTACGAGTCGGTGGCCAGGCGCCTGGCCGGCACCATCAAAGCCCAGGGCCTGATCACGGCTCTCAACGAGCCCTACTCGGGGCGGCGGGGTCTGATCTACAGCGCCGCGCGCCACGGCCTGGGCAACCAGGTGATCTACCTGGAGCTGGAGATCAACCAGGCCCTGCTCGCCAGCCGCGCCAGCCGGCGCGAGGTGGCCGGCGCCCTGGCCGAAGCCCTGAAGGGCATCAAGCTGCGCAAATCGACGCGCTGAGATCGAGGGCTAGCGGCGTCCGTAGCAGGCCTCGGCCCCCTTGTCCTGCTGCGTGATGGTCAGCTGACGGTCGTGCTGGTTCAGCTCGATGCGCTGGGCCCTGCGTCCCCGCTTGCGGCTGACGGCCTGCACCATGGTCACTTGCTCGCCGGGCTTCAACCAGGTGATCAGCTGCCCCTCGTTCTGGCCCAGGAAGAGCTGGGCCATGGGATCTCCTTCCACCATGGCCTGGCCGTAGGGGCTGATGGCGTTCAGCTGGCCACCGGCGGTCTCGAAGCCGCCCGGCTCGATGGATGCGCAGATCTCGCCCGCCTCGACGCGCCAGGTCTGCTGGCTGTCGGCCGCGGCTTCCTCGTCCAGCTCCAGCAGGGCCACCGTGGTGGCCTCGGTGCTGATGATCTCCTCTCTGCCCTTGATGCGGTGGTAGCGCTTGACCATCGGCCCCGGCCCGCTCCTGGCCACCAGGGCGCTGGTGGTGCTGGGATCCACGTTGTTGGCCGCCAGCGCCAGCCGCACCGAGAGGCTGTTCTGCAGCAGGTTCTCGTCTTGCCGCATCCAGTCGGCGCGCGCGGCGAAGCTCACAAAGAACAGCAAGAGCGGGAGCGCGGCTCGCATGAGGACCTCGAGGGCGGGTGGTGCGGGGGGACCTTCACCCCACTCATCGGCCACCGGCCGCTCGGTCTTTACTTTAGATGCGCGCCACCGCAGGCCCGCGCTGCCCCACCTCGTGCAGGGCGCGCGGCAGCGCATCGACCAGATCCCCGGCCACGATGGGCGCGGCGCCCGCCAGCTCGGCCGCGTAGCCGTGCAGGAAGGCCGCGGCCATGGCCGCGCGCTCAGGGTCGAGGCCGCGCGCCAGCAGGGCGCCCGCCAGGCCGGTGAGCACATCGCCGGCGCCGGCCGTGGCCAGCTGCGGTCCGCCCGTGGGATTGAGCGCGGGCGTATCGCCGCTCACCAGGCTGTTGCGCCCCTTGAGCAGCACGGAGGCGTGGACGGCCAGCGCGCGCAGGGCGCCCAGGCGGTCGCGCTGCACCTCGGCCGCGCTGCTGCCCAGCAGGCGCGCGGCCTCACCCGGATGGGGCGTGATCAGGCGCGGCCAGGGAGCCCGCGCGCAGCTGCCGGCCAGCGCGTTGATGCCGTCGGCGTCGAAGACGGCCGGCAGCGGCGCCTCGCGCCACAGGGTGCGGCAGCGCGCCACCTGCTCGGGCGCCATGCCCAGCCCCGGCCCCACGGCCAGGGCGGAGAAGGAACCCGGATCCCAATCGGCGGGCTCCTCGACCATGACCTCGGGACGCAGCGCGCCCAGGCGGCTCCAGCCCTCGCGGGGAATGAACAGGGTGACCAGCCCCACGCCTGCACGCATGGCGGCGTTGGCCGCCAGCACGGCCGCGCCCGCCTTCTGGCCGCTGCCGGCCAGAATGGCCAGGTGCCCGCTGCTGCCCTTGTGCGCGCCCGGAGCCCGGGGAGGAAGCCAGGAAGCCACGTCCGCCGGCTCAGGGATGCGCAGCGTGGCGCCGATGTCCGCCGCTCCGCCGGGCAGGCGGTCAGCGAGCAGCCGCTCTGCCACGTCGAGCCCGATGTCCGCCAGCAGCACCTCGCCGCAGAAATCCGGTCCGGGCTCCAGGAAGAAGCCCGTCTTCAGTCGCCCGAAGCTGACCGTGAGCGCGGCGCGCACCGCGCTGCCCAGGGGCGCGCCCCGGTCGGCGTGCAGGCCGGTGGGCAGGTCCACGGCCACCACGGGCAGGCCGCTGTCGTTGATGCGCTCCACCCACTGGGCGATCAACCCGCGCAGGTTCGACGAGAGCCCCGTACCCAGCAAGGCGTCCACCAACAGGCCGGGCCCGCCGCCGCCAGAACCACCGTCAAAGCCCTGCTCCGGGCTCCACTCGCTGTCGATGGGCACGCCGATGCGCTCGCAGATGCCGCGGTTGAGCGCCGCGTCATCCGAGAAACGGCCCTGCATGCCGCAGATCCTGACGGGTACGCCAGCCAGGGCCAGGTGCCGTGCCATCACGTAGCCGTCACCACCGTTGTTGCCCTTGCCACAGAGCACCAGCACGCCCTGGCGCGCCTGCTCGGGGAAGCGCTCCAGCAGGGCCTGGGTGGCCAGGCGCCCGGCGTTCTCCATCAGCACGGGCCCGGGCACGCCCACGTGCTGGATGGCGCGTTCGTCCAGCGCGCGGACCTGGGCGGCCGTGGAGACGGGGATCATCCGCCGGCCGCCAGGATGTCGATGATGTCGCGCACCGCCTGGTCCAGGCCGGTGAACACGGCGCGGCCGATGATGGAATGCCCGATGTTGTACTCGATGATCTCGGGCACGGCCTCCACCAGCTCGGGCAGGTTGTGGTGGGTCAGGCCGTGGCCCGCAGCCACCTCCAGGCCCAGGGATTCGGCCAGGCGAGCGGTCTCCGACAGCCGCCGCAGCTCCGCATGGCCGCCCTCCTCCGCGTAGAGCGAGGTGTTCAGCTCGATCATGTCCACGCCCGGCATGGCGCAGGCCCGCACCTGGTCCGCATCCGGGTCCACGAAGAGCGAGACCAGGATGTCGGCCGCCTGCATCTGGGCGCTGAAGGCGGCGATGGCCTGGTGGTGCTTGACCACATCCAGGCCGCCCTCGGTGCTCACCTCGCCGGGGCGCTCGGGCACCAGGGTGACGCGGTGGGGCCTGGTCTCGAGCGCGATCTGCCGCATCTCGTCGGTGATGGCCAGCTCCACGTTGAGCAGGGTCTGCACCGCGGCCCGCAGACGTACCAGATCACCATCCAGGATATGGCGCCTGTCTCCGCGGATATGGCATGTGATCTGGGCGGCGCCGGCCAGCTCGCCGATCAGAGCCGCGGCCAGGGGATCGGGGTAGGACGCCTTGCGGGCCTGGCGCAGGGTGGCCACGTGGTCGATGTTCAGTCCGAGACGACGGATCATGTTCTCCTCCCGGTTTGGTCTGGGGCCGCAGTTTCTATCCCAGGGCGCTACGAGCCGCTGCCACCAGCTCTTGGGCCACCCTGTCCGCCAGCTCCTGCTGCTGCGCCTCGACCATCACGCGCAGCAGCGGCTCGGTGCCGGAGTAGCGCAGCAGGCTGCGCCCCCCCTCCCCCAGCAGCGCCTCGGCCTCTCGCTGCGCGGCCACCAGCTGGGGCAGGTCTTTCAGGGGACGCCTCCGAGCCACGGGGACGTTGATCTGCACCCGGGGAAAAGGCTGGTAGTCGGCCAGGCGCTGGTCCAGATCGCCCCCCCCTGCCAGGACGCGCAGGGCGCTGAGGGCCCCGTCGGCCGTGGGAAAGCCGTCCGCCAGGCAGATATGCCCCGAGGATTCGCCCCCGACCCGCAGACCGCGCTCGTGCAGGGCCGCATCCACGAAGCGGTCGCCCACGGGCGTGCGATACAGCTCGATGCCGCGCCTCCGGAGGGCCAGCGCCAGCCCGGAGTTGCTCATCACCGTGCCCACCACCGCGGGCGCCTCGGCCAGCAGGTAGAGCAGGGCGTCGCCGTCCAGCAGACGGCCGCTGGCGCTCACCAGCAGGGCCCGATCCGCGTCGCCGTCCAGGGCCACGCCGCCGTCAGCGCCCTGCTGCGACACGGCGGCTGCCAGCGCAGCGGGGTCCATCACCCCGCAGCCGGCGTTGATACGCTGGCCGTCGCCATCGCAGGCCAAGCGCGTGACCCGCGCTCCCAGGGCCTCGAGGGCGGCGGGCAGGGTGCGGCAGCCGGCCCCCTGGGCGGCGTCGGCCACCAGGTGACGGCCCTCCAGCCAGCGGCCGCGGGGCAGCGCTCGCAGCAGCCGCCACAGGTAGAAGGCCACCGCCTCCTCGTGCCGGGCCTCGTCCAGCGCACCGTCCGCATCCAGCGGGGCGGGGGGACTGGCCAAAGCTCGGTTCAGCGCCTCCTCGAGCGCCGCCTGCTCGTCGTCCGCCAGCTTGCGCCCGTCGGCCCCCAGCACCTTCAGGCCGTTGTCGTGGGCCGGGTTGTGGCTGGCCGTGACCATCACGCCCCGCTCGCCCCAGTCGTGCGCCAGCAGCAGGGAGAGGCCCGCGGTGGGCAGCACACCCACGGCGACGGGCTCGCCCCCGGCGGCCCTGACCCCGACTGCCAGGGCGCGGCAGAGCTGGGCGCCGCTGGGCCGGGTATCGCGGGCCAGCACCACCCGGGCACCGCCGGCGCCCAGCTGAAGGCCCAGCAGCGTCGCCGTGGCGCCGTCGATGGGGAAAAGCCCTGCCCGCCCCCGGATGCCATCCGTGCCAAAACTCAGCCGCTCAGCCATACGCGCCTCCGCTGATCACTCCTGGGCAGGCCGGATCTCGATGGTCTCGGGCCGCACCTTGCGCACCACCACGCTGTCGGAGTGGGGAAAGAAAAGGCGATAGCGCACAGGTCCGTTGCTGAAGCGCGCCTGCTGGGGCTCCCGGGGCACGTCGTCCTCCACCGTGATCATCGCCATCAGGTCGTCGTCGTCGATGCTCTCGATATCCGCCACGGGACCGGCCAGCACGACGTGCAGGCTCTGCGTGTCGCAGAGCCAACCCGAGCTGCGGAAGGTCACCGGGACCTGCTCGAAGCTGCGCGTCGCCGAGACGGGATCCACGTCCACGCTCAGGACGATGGGTTCATCCTCCACGCGCACCACGCCCTGGGGGATGCGGCCCAGCAGCACCTCCTGCCGCAGATCCTCTCGCAGCCCGCCGATGTCCACCACGCTCGTGGGGACCTCGGTGATGCCAGCCACCAGGCTCAGGGGCCCCTCCAGCTCCACGGTGTCCGGCTGCAGCGCGATCTCCACCAGCTGATAGCCGCTGGCGGGTGCGCTGATGGTGATAGGCGAGACCTTGACCCGCTTGCGGATCTTCTCGTCGAGCTCGAAATCCACCAGGGTGGGAGAGAGGCCCACCACCCGCACGTTCTGGGGCAGGTTCTGGATGGTGCGGTCCTGGAACTGCACGTGCTGCGCCCCCAGACTGGCGTCGGTCAGATCCACGGTCATGCGCAGCTCCGCACGCCGGACGTGCCTTACGAAGACCTGGGTGCCGCTGACCGTGAGCGCCAGGCTCCTGGGAAGCTCCCCCAGCACCGCCAGCTCGTCGGGCAGCACCCAGTCCACGATGACCTGGGCCTTCTGCTCCACCACCTGCTCGCCCTGCACCCAGACCCACATGCCGAAGGCGAAGATCACCGACAGCAGCTTGAAGCCGATGTTCTCCGTGAAGGCGGCGCGCAGGGCGGGCGTGACGCCGGCCAGGGTGGGCCGCCGCAGGCGACGTATGAAGCTCTTGAGATTCACCGGCTGCCCTCCACGGCCTGGGGCTCCGGATCGTCGCCCTTGGTACCCGAGAACACCTCCTGCAAGCGCTGCCGCAGCTCGTTCATGTCGGACACGGCGGTCAGCGCGCCGCTCATGGCGATGCTGACGGTGCCGCGCTCCTCGCTGACGATCAGCACCACGGCGTCGGTCTGCTCGGTCAGGCCCAGGGCGGCCCGATGGCGCGTGCCGAAGAAGCGGCTGACATCCTTGGAGAGGGAGAGCGGCAGGAAGACCTTGGCGGCGGCCAGGCGCCCCTCCTGAACCACCACCGCGCCGTCGTGCAGGGGGCTGGTGGGGTGGAAGATGGACAATATGAGCTCCTGGCTGACCACGGCGTCCAGCTTCTGGGCCGGCTCCACGTACTCGTCCAGGCTGGCCGAGCGCTGGATGGCGATCAGGGCGCCCATGCGCCGGGAGGCCAGGGAGAAGCAAGCCCGCACCATGTCCTCGAGCATGGACGTGCTGCCGCGCACCGGAGCTGAGCGGAAGAAGCGCCCGCCGGCCCGCGCCAGGCCAGCGCGGATGTCGTCCTGGAAGAGGATGATGACCGCCAGGACGATGGAGACGAAGAACTTCTCCAGCATCCAGTTCAGGGCGTAGAGCGCCATGCTGGCGCTCAGGACGTACAGCAGCAGCACGAAGACCAGCCCCAGCAGACTCTGGAACGCCCTTGTGCCCTGCAAGATCCGCAGCGCGCGGTAGATCAGGTACGACAAGAAGGCGATGTCGACGATGTCGTTCCAGTGGATGTTGGAGACGGTCCACCAGACGGTGGAGAAGAAATCGACGATCATGGCTGGCTCCTGCGGATGGCGACGGCCACGTCCACGGCGCGACGGGTCTGCAGCACGTCGTGCACCCGCAGCATGCGCGCCCCGAGCCAGACCGCCAGCGCGGCGACGGAGAGGGAGCCCTCCAGGCGATCCTCCGTGGACGGAAGGTCGAGCAGGTGGCCGATGAAGGACTTGCGCGACGCTCCCAAGAGCACGGGAAAGCCGCTGTCGGACAGCACGGGCAGTCCTCGGATCAGGGCCAGGTTGTGCTCTACCGTCTTGCCGAAGCCGATGCCCGGGTCGATCCAGATGCGTTGCCGCGCCACGCCCGCCTCCATGGCTCGCTGGGCGCGTGCCAGGAGGAATTCCCGGACCTCGGCGACCACGTCGTCGTAGCGCGGCTCTCGCTGCATATCCGTTGGGCTGCCGCGCATGTGCATCAGCACCAGGTCGCAGCCGCTCTCGGCGGCCAGCCAGGCCATCTCGGGGTCGCCCAGGGCGCTGACGTCGTTGACCGCCGTGGCCCCGGCCTGCAGCGCAGCCTGCGCCACGGAGGCCCGCGAGCTGTCCACGCTGATGGGCATAGCCGGGAGCGCGCGCCGCAGGGCCCGGATCACAGGCACCACGCGCCGGCGCTCTTGCGCCGGATCCACGGGCTGGGCGCCGGGCCGGGTGGACTCTCCCCCCACGTCGATCCAGTCGGCGCCCTCAGCCGCCATGCGTCGACCCTGGGTCAGGGCCCGCTGCGCGTCGCAGTGGCGTCCGCCATCGTGGAAGGAGTCGGGGGTGACGTTCAGGATGCCCATCACCAGGGGACGGGGGGCGCGCATACCCCTCAGCTAACCCGCCAGGCGGCTCAGAAAGGGCCGCCGGCTCACCCTTTTTCTGACTAGCGCTTCTTGTTGGCGCGCGCCTGCTTGGCCGCCTCGCTCTTGGGGTAGAGGCGGATCACGTCGTCGTAGAAGAGGGTGGCGTTCTCGCTCTGGCCCAACGCGCCGAAGCTCTCGCCCTGCCGCAGCATGGCCCAGGGAACCTGGTCGGAGGAGCCGAAGCGATCCACCACTTCTTGGAATGCCAGGATGGCGTTCTGGTACTCGCCCTCGCGGAACCAGGTGTTGGCCAGGCGATAGCAGGCCTCCGCGGCCCGCTCGTGCTCCCCGTTCTCTTTCAGGAAGCGCTCGTAGATGGTGCGGGCGGCGCGGTAGCGCTCTTCCTGGTCGTGCCCCATGGCCAGCTCCAGCAGCTCCTCGGGACCGGCCTCGGCCGACGGCTCCTCCAGGGCCTCTTCTTGCGCCTCGCCATCCTCGCCAGGCTCCTGCTCGCCTTCGGCCTCGGCCACCAGACCGGTGTCGCCGGGCTCATCCCGCTCCGGAGCCTCGGGAGGTTCCAGGCCCAGGGCCTCCTCCAGGGCCTCGGCTCGGCTCTCGAGCCACGCCATGCGGAAGTCGGCGTCGTCCATGAACTTGCCGCTGCTCTCGGTGCTCAGGCCAGCCTCGTGCTGGAAGACCTCCAGGTCGCCACGCAGGCGGGCCACCTCCATACGCAGCTGCTCGACGGTCTCCATGCGCATGATCTCGTCCTGCCCGCGGGCGCTGGTGACCTCTTCCAGCTGCTCGACGCGCTGCAGGGCGTCTTCCACGGAAGACTGCAGGGCCTGGGTGCGGGTGACCTGGATGGCCATCTCGCGGTGCCAGGTCTCGCTGGCGGACTGACCGGTGCGATCCCAGACGCAACCGGCGAGCAGGCTCGAGAGAAGGACTGTGGCTAGCATGGCTGGTTCCTTGAGGATGGGTCAGTCCTTGAGGATGATCTCGGCGCGCCGGTTGCGGCTCCAGGCCGCTTCGTCGTAGCCACGATCGGCGGGACGCTCTTCGCCGTAGGAGACCACGCTCATGCGGGCGGGAGAGACCCCCATGTTTCGCAGGTGGCGCTGCACCGCGAATGCGCGGCGTTCCCCCAGTGCCAGGTTGTACTCGGTGGTGCCCCGCGAGTCGCAGTGGCCCTCGATGCGGACCTTGCTCCGCGAGTTCCGCAGGCAGTCGGACTGGGCAGAGAGCGTGCCCACCGCGTCTGAACGCATATCAGCGCTGTTGAAGTCGAAGTAGACGGTCAGCTCGCGACAGCCGCGCCCCACCTCCAGGCCCGAGATGGTCAGGCCGCGCCGCAGCACGGCCCTCTCGCCGCCAGGATTGGTGACGGTGACGTCGTAGCTACCGATCTCCAGCGCGGGCACGGTGACATTGAGGCTGTTTTCGTCGTTGAAGCCCACGGCCGCGGCCTGGGCGTTGCCAAAGGCCACGCGGGCGCCCTTTGCGAACTCGGCACCGAAAATCATAGCTTTGAAGGGCTGATTCGCCGCTCCATTGGCCGGATCGATGGAGATGACCTGCAGCTCTACGGCTGGAGGCGTGGGAAAGGCGGGAAGCTCGTCGTCGGGCGTCTCGTCAGGACCCTTCTTGCAGCGGCTGCCCAGCAGGACGGGCAAGAAGAGGAGAAGGAGCAGCGTGCAGGCCAGGCGTAGGCGGGACATGGGTTTCTCGGCGGAAGAGGGCCTCGGTGGGTCGGGGCCTCGGTGGATGAGGGCGGCTGCATGGATGCGCCGCGGAGGGGATGGGTGGCGGGAGGGTTGTCTTCCGGAGGGGTGCCGCGCCATGGGAGGTCGCGGGCAGGGGTCAGTTTCACCTATGGAAACGCGCCATCCATGTCAACCGGCGGGCAGGTCCGGATCTTCCCCATCTTCCCCATCTTCGTCGGAGGGCAGCTTCTGATCGGGCGTGATGGCCGGCGCGCGGAAGAAGGCCTCGGCCACATCCTCGCTGATCCAGCCGATCTCGGCTGCGGTGGCGTAGCCGATGCGCAGCTGATCGAGGCTCTCGGCCTCCCTCTCCTCCCTGGGCCCGTAGGGGATGTCCCCGGCCATGATCTCGGCGTAGCGCTGCGGATAGATGTCCTCCCGGTAGGGCTCCACGTAGCCCTCGGGGTAGACGGCGTGGCCCCACTCGTCGTACTTGTCGCTGGCACCCAGAGCATGGGCCAGCTCGTGGATCATGGTCAGAACGGCGTAGGTGGGATTGGTCTCTTCCAACGAGATGTAGGTGATGGCCAGCCTGCCCCCCTCGTCGGCCCGCGAGTAGGCCGCCTGATCGCCACCCTCCTCGGTGAACACCACGAAGAGCCGAATGGGGTAGCGCCGGTGGGAGACGCCATGGCTCTCGCCCAGCCGCCGCCAATAGCGCGCGTAGCGCAGCGAGGACCAGACCGCACTCAGCAGCGAGTCCCCCTCGTCCGGCGAGGGAGGCGAGGGCCGCTCCATCCAGGGGCCACGCACGGACAGGTGGATGGCAGGCGAGGAATGCCCGGTGTAGCGCTGCCGCTCCTTGTCGAAGAAGCTGGCCACGTCCGCATAGCTGAGGCCTTCGTCATCCGATGGCAAGAGGTCGGAGAGGCCGCGGACCAGTGGGTGATGCAGCGCGCCGGGCGGGACGAACTGCAGCAGGGCCACGGGAATGGGCCTGCCAGCGCGCCGCAGCACCTTGTCCGCCTTGTAGAAGCGGTAGACCTGGTACAGAAAGACCGCGAAGAGAAAGACCACGAAGAGCTGACGCGTCTTGATCCGGTGATCCTGGTTCCTGTGCTTGGCGCCGCAGATCCCGCACAGGCGCTCGCCCTCGGCCTCCAGGATGCAAGCTGCGCAGACAGGGGCCCCGCAGCTCCGACAGCTGCCACGAATCAGCTGGGGGGGGTGCTGCTCGCAGACCACGCGCCGCTCGCCCAGCTCCTCCAGCACCAGCGCCCCGGCTCCCGCCGCCACCAAGCGCTCGGCCGCCTCGCGCGCCGCCTCGTGGGAAGTGGTCACACGCACCACCGCCGGCAGCGAATCGGGCCTGGGAAGATGATGACCCGGCAATGCCTGCTGCAGAGCGCGTGGGCCGCCCTCGGGCAAGGTCACCAGCACCACACGATAGCGCGCTGCAGGCCGGATCTTGCGGTCTTCCTTCACCTCGAGCCTTCCAGATCTGGGAGCCTCTCCAGGCTACGCCTCAGCGGGGTCGATGCCAAGCCCTGCGCCCCAGCGCTTGCAAAATCGGCCCGTATGGATCTATGCTTGAGGTCCTGCCGGGTTGGTGCCTTGGCCGGGAAAACAGGTTCCCCCACGCCGCTTTCGAGGATCTTGTCGTGTCGACGTGGTGAGCAGGTCTTCCACTCGCAGAAGAAAGCCTGAAGCGCCGACTTTGGACCCACCTTCCCAGGGAAGGGGGTATCGTTTCCGGCTCGACCGCCACGGCGGGAACTCCCCCCCGGCCTCCAACCGGGGGGGAACCTGTTTCTCGAGACCGGAACCGGAGCTCGGATCCGATGTCCGGAAGAGCTATGAAAACGACCTCCTTGCACCTGCTCCTCGCCTGCCTCTTCCTGGTCACGGCCTGCGCCCATCGGACAACGCCCATGCTCTTCGAGCCCCTGGTGATCACGGGCTCGGCCGAGCTGGAGGAGAGCTCAGGGCTCTCCAACGCCGAGATCATCGAGCAGGCGCTGCAGCGCAGGCTGCGCGGAGACACCTACGGGGCTCGTATGCGCCTGCAGCTGGTGCTGGACCAGGATCCCCATCCCCCGGAGCGCGCCGCGGCCCTCTACCAGCTGGGGCTCTGCCATGAGCGCGATCAGCGCTTCGCCGACGGGCTGGCCGTCTACGACGAGCTGGTACAGCTCCACGCCGATACGCCGGAGGCCCAGAACGGCTGGTTCCGGCGCGCGCTCTGCCTGGAAGGCCTGGGGCGCCACAGAGAGGCCAAGCGCAGCCTGGCCCGGGTGAGCACGGGCGAGGGACTCGACCTGCACGACCGGCTCACCCTGGACCTGCAGCGCGGCATCTCTCTCGTCCGCTCGGGACGCAAGCGCGCCGGGCTGGCCCTGCTGAACCAGGCCCTGGCGGCCAGCCAGGGCAGCGACCTGGTCACCTACCTGCGCGCCAAGGCCCTCGTCACCCGCGCCTGGGCCCAGCTGGATGCCGCCGAGGACCTGCACTTCGACTGCATCGAGCGCAAGCAGGGCCAGCGCCTGGAGCTGCGCTCCTCCCTGCTCAGCCACGCCCAGGACGACGTCATCGCGGCGGGCCACCTGGAGGAGCCGCTGTGGTTGATGGAAGGGCTGCTGGTGGTGGGCGACGGCTTCCGCTCGCTGCACGAGGCCCTGCTGGCCAGTCGACCTCCCCGCAGGCTGACCATGGAGCAGCGCGTCATCTTCCGCGAGCAGCTGCGGAAGCACTCGCAGGTGCTGCTCACCAAGGCCTGGAAGCGCTACGACGAAGGCCTGTCCCTGGCCGCTTCGCTGCACTACAGCGGCAGGCCCGTACCCCAGCTGCAGGCGGCCCGCGCATCCATCGACCTGGCCGAGGTCAGCGCGCCCTGAGCCCGGGCCGCGAAGAACGAGACGACCTCCCGGACGCAGGGAGGGGGCGGCCCCGCAGGTAGCACCCGCGAGCGCCGCCCCCTAG
>CAYVQL010000261.1:0-16471 GCA_964454135.1 uncultured Enterobacterales bacterium
CCGACCGGATCGTTGCTCATCAGGTTCACGTCGGTGTGCAGCCAATCCGAGTCGGCCTGGGTCATGATGATGCGGAAGTTGTGCAGACCGTTGGTCTCGGCCATACCGTCGTCGACGGCTATCAGGGCCCGCGAATCGCTTCCGGCCGCGGGGAAGACGGACGTGGCGCCGAGGCCGTCCTCGGCCTCCACGTAGAGCTGCATGATGGTGCCGGCCGCCTGGCCCCCGAGCTCCGCCTCCCAGCGACCTGGTTCCGCTTCGGCCATGGCCATGGCCTGGAAAGAGGCCCCGTCGATCGAGGACCACAGCGTCACCGCCTCCACGCCGTCGGGATCCTCCGCCGAGATGGAGACCCACACGGGCTCGTAGGGCGCCGGTACGGCCACGTCCTGGCCGAGGTCGGAGAAGGTCGGGCCCAGGTTGTCTTCCAGCGTCGAGTTGGGCTCGCCAGGCGTTCCTGAAAGATCGGGCTGCTCCACCAGCGTCGTCCGCGGCAGGCGGTTGAAGTAGAGCCTGCTGTTGAGCTGGTTGCTGCCCGAGATCCACCGGGCCCTGAAAGAGAGATCGTACTCCCGCGTCCCGATGGGCTGCAGCAGGGTGGTCTCGGCGTGGTTGTGCATGTGTTCGGTGGATCCGGTGGCCACGAGGCGCAGCACCAGGTTCGCGGGGTCGTCGGGGTCGGCCACCACCTCGCTGTGGCGATGGTTCCCAAGCAGGCGCCAGTGCTCGTCGTAGGCGTCGAAGCTCCCGTTCCAGAGCAGCTCCTCGGGGCTCGTGTCCGGATCCTGGATCACGCTGATGTCATCGATCAACACCTCTCCTGCGTCCAGCAGGCCCAGCACGAGCTCCTCCCAGACGCCGTCGGGGCCCACGGCGCTCGGCTCGGCCAGGCCGCCGTAGCTGTACGAGATCCACTGCGAGCGCAGGCTCTCGTCGCTGGCCGCCCAGGCCTCGGCCGCGGTGTTGTCGGCCCACGGGTCGCGCAGCTCCAGGCTCGAACCCCCGCCATCGGCCGCCGCGGGCCAGCGACCCCCGTCGAAGTAGCGCACCTCGTCCGCCGGATTGCCGGCCGCATCGAGCAGCAGGATCCGATCGCCGCCATTGTCCAGACGGCCCGTGAGATCGCCCAGCACGGTGGCATCCGGGTGCTCGGCCTGCAGGGAATCCGCATCGGACGCGACCACCAGGTAGGAGTCCGGCTCCAGGACCGTGCCCGCCGGGAACTGGTAGGTCACGGCGTCGACCAGCTGCCAGCCGCCCAGGTTCGCCTCTTGCTCGCCTCGGTTGTAGAGCTCGATCCACTCCTCGGAGCGCGCCGTCACGGGCTCGCCTTCTCGCGACAGGGGCGCGCGATGGTACTGGATCTCGTTGATCACCACGTCGACGGTCAGGTCGATGATGTTCGGTTCGCCCGGCGTGGCCTCGCGCGGCACGCGCCAGGGGCCGCCGTCGCTTGCGCGACCACGCAGCCCATCCTGCAGCCTCACCGCGTCGAGCAGGGCGCTGCCGTCGGCGGAGTAGAGGAAGAGCACGTCGCCCTCTTCGCCGGCAAAGCCGACGTCGTCCAGCGCCAGGATCTCGCCTGGCTCCAGCTCTCCCGCCGAGAGCACCAGCTCGTCGCCGGCCGACGAGACCAGCAAGAGGCCGCCGCTGTCCTGGGCGCTCAGGCTGAGGTTCAGCAGCTCTGCCCACAAGGGCGAGTCCTCTGCGGGCGCGACCTCGTTCAGGATGATCGTCGGCTCGACGGTCCCGGGCCAGGTCTGGGCGGTCAGCTCGCAACCAAAGGCCATGTCCCCATCGTCGGACTCGGCCTGGTGGACCTCCACCGCCAGCACATTGGGCCCCGGCACCAGCGCCTCGGCTGAGATGTCGGCGTAGATGTCGGCAGGATCCGCGACGGACTCGGCGGCCAGGGTCGAGGCGTCCACGGCGCCATCCGGCATGTTCTCCCGCAGAACCTCCACGCCGTTGAGGTAGAACACGGCGCCGTCGTCCAGGGTGCATTCCAGGTACAGCTCGGTGGAGGCCGGGTCGCCGTGGAAGGAGAAGCTTGTGCGAAAGGTGATCGTGGTGGGGATCGCGGGCAGCTTCATGTTCCCGCTCGAAGCGATCAGGGGCTGCTGGGAGCGGAAGAGCGCGTAGGTGTTCTCGGAGTTGGTCACCGAGTCGTTGTCGAAGCTGTCGCCCCAGACGAACTTGGCCGCGTCGGTGAACGAGCCGCTGACGTACCCGCCCCAGGGGCTCGAGTTGCGGTCGGCCTCAACAGCCGGCGGCACCCAGGACCCGTCGGCGTTGGCGTCCTCGATCAGGACCCCGAGCGCCTCCTCGGTGGGTGGTGGATTGGCGGGAAGGGCACCGGGGCAGTCGTCGGTGGGCCCCAGGACCCACTCGAAGGACGACGCGTCCGTCCCCACGAGGTCGTCGGGCAGCTCCACCTCGGCGATGGTCATCTGCGGGCTGTAGGAGTCCCCGGATTCCTCCCAGGCGGCCAGGTACAGGTGGTCCTGGGGCGTCACCTCGAGGTCGAAGTCCTCCACCGTCGTCCAGCTGCCGTCGGCGTCTTGTCCGACCAGACGCAGATCGCTGCCGTCGATCTGGCCCAGGTAGAGCGCGTAGTAGTTGTCCGCCGTGGCCCAAACGGTCGCCTCCTCGTCCCCCTGGGCCTCACCGGCGAAGAAGATGGCCTGGCCGCTGTCCCAGCCGTTGTCGTCGTGGTCCGGCTCGGCCCAGTCGTCGGCGGGGTAGTCCCCCGAGATGTCGTAGCTCCAGGTGGCATCTTCCGGCACGAGCACCTGCGTGGTCGGGGGCAGGAGGGGATCGAGGAGGTTGTTCTCGCCGGGCGTTCCGCCGAGCTCGGTGCTGACCGTCCAGTTCTCAGCGTGGTCGCTGGCCGAGTCGAGGTCGATCTTGGCCAGGGAGAACCCCGAGCCATCGGCCTGGACGGGCCAGGGGTCGTCGTCGCCATACGCGATGGTGTCGATCAGTCGGCCGCTGTTGTTGCACAGATCGATCCTCTCGCCTGTGTCCGAGAGCTGGCCGTCGTAGGGGCCCAGGGCATCCGCGAACCCGGTCTCGTCCTCCAGCAGGGCCGGATCCGCAGCCACCACGAGGGTTCCGCCGGCGACAATGACGGTCCCCTCGTCGAAGGCGTAGGCCACGCCCCCGTCGAGCGACCAGCCCGAAAGGTCCATGTCGAGGACCATGGGGTTGTACAGTTCGATCCACTCGAGGTTCCCGTCGAAGGGCGAGTGGTAGAGGATCTCGTCGAAGCTGATCGAGCCCGGCGCGGCCGTCTCCTGGCGTAGCCAGGGCGTGGTCGCCGAAGGGAGGAGCTCGACCCCACTGTCTGTCCCGGCGTCCTCGTCCGGGACAACCGGGAGCTGCACACCGCCATGGCATCCAACGAGGATGGCTCCCAGGGCGAGCGCGACGGCGCGGCTCTCCGGGCGCAGGGCGAGGGGCTTCGGCAAGAGTTCTCCTTCGCGTCGGGCGAGGGCTTGCGCCTCTATCATAGAGAACTCCAGCCCACTCTGGCGACGGGGCTCCGTCATGGAGGGGCGTCGCCGCGCAGCTCCACGTCCTTCTCCACCAGGTAGGCGAGGACCAGGGACAAGCTGGCCTCGACGATCGCCTCCTCGATGTGCTCCGTGGTGTCGCGCGGCGAGTGGTACACGGTGTCGGTCGTGAGGGAGGAGGCGTCTGGGATGATGCCCAGGACGGTGGTGGCCTCCACGCCGCGGCGGGCGAACTCGGCGGCGTCAGTGCCGCCACCTCCGAAAGCGATGCCTCGGGCGCTGACCTGGGGCTGCCCCTGGGCGTGGGCGATGCGCTGCAGGTCGTCGTTCATGGCCTTGGACAGCGGGACGAAACCGTTGATGTCCGTGGACTGCAGGCAGAGGTGCTCGAGTCGGTAGAGGGAATCGAGGTTGAGCACCCGCGTGGGGATCGCGGGATCCGCGAGCTCGGCGCCGTGCCGCTCGCAATAGGCGCGGGCCCCCTTGAGAGCGCTCTCCTCGCCGTCGAAGGAGGCGAGCACGACCCGCGTATGCACAAGCAGGGGTTCGCCGCGCCGCTTCGCCTTCGCCAGCGCGAGCCCGACCTCGCTGGCGACGGCCACCGCCATCATGTTGTCGCCGGCGCCGGGCGACACGGCGTTTCCGGTCATGAACCAGTGACCCAGCATGAACGGCGTCCAGGCTGCCGTGGCGATGATGACCACCATCCGCACGGTGTCGATGGTCGTGGGGTCGGCGAGGATGACGATGGCCGCTGTGATGGCGAAGAGGTCCATGACCAGGGTGGCCACCAGGGCGAAGGGGTAGAAACGCGGGAAGCGATCGAGGGTCTGGAAGACGTAGGCCGCGTCGTGGTGGCCGCTGACGATGATCTGCTGGCGCAGCTCGCCCGGAGGGTCGATCCGCCCCAGCGCGTTCGCGCCCGTGGCGGCAGGGAACAGGAAGTCGAAGCTGCCCTTGTAGAAGGCGACCTGGGCCAGGAAGGCGATGGTCACCCACACCGAGACCAGCAGCGATAACAGTCCCTGGTCCAGCCAGACGAGGAGCAGCCCGAGGTAGACGAACAGGATCGCGGGCCGCACGAACTTGATGAAGGCCTTGGGGTGGAAGCGGAAGGTCTCGATGACCGCCGAACCCGGCTCGCAGTGTTCGGCGAAGCGCTCTCGGATGAGCTCGGCGGCCCGGCGGCAGGAGTCGGTGCCAGCGAGCCGTCGCGGGCAGGCCTCGACGACGCGGTCGGTCAGCTCGAAGGCCCGGCGGATGGCGGCGGGATCGAAGGCCGGGCGCTCGGTGTGGGCGGCGTTCTCCAGCGGCGATGCGGCGGGCGGATTGCACATCGGCGGAGTTCCTCGCTCGGGGTCGAGAGGCGCTGCGGATCTGGCAGGAAGCGAAAGACAGGCCGTATCGCGCTGGGCCGCGAGGTGGGGAGCGGGAGGAGCTGCCGTGAGGGCTCTCCTGACCCAGCGGAGCCCGTAACTCAGCTTCTTCTCGTTTTCCGTCATCCCCCCCCAGGTGCGCTTCTTAGAAGAGGGTGCCGCCCTGCAGGATCAGGCCGGGGGTCCAGGTGTCGCTGCCATCGACGTTGACGGCACCCGCGTAGGCCTTGATGTGGCCGTGGTGGCCGATGATCCACCAGTTGACGCCGGCGTAGGGGGCCATGCGCTTGCCCGCGTCACCGTCGGCTGGCGTGAGCAGCTCGAAGGAGACCATGGGCTCGACCTTGCGGATGTGGTAGCCGACCTCGGTGAACATGCCCACACCCTCGGGCTTGGCCGAGTCGGCCAGAGCCTGGCCAGGCGCGTCGTAGAGGTAGACGTTGGCAGAGGCCGTGAAGACGTTCTCGCCGATGGGGATGTCGGCCAGGACATCGAAGGCGAAGTTGGCGTAGAGGCTGTTCTTCTGGCCCATGCCCGGCTGCATGTCGTAGGAGGCGCCGAAGGAGAGGACCTTCTTGCTGCCGTGGTAGGTGCCGGAGAGGTAGAAGCCGGGCTCGTGGTCGAAGACGTTGAAGGCCACGCGGCCCATCAGGCGCGGCGCCTCGTAGAAGTCATTGGGCTCGACACCGTCGCCCACGCCGATGCGGTAGGCGAGCTTCTTGTTGGCCAGGTGACCACGCGCCAGGAGCATGATGTCCGGGGAGTAGCCCATCACGCCCGTATGCCAGTCCAGGCCGTGCAGCGCGGACGTGGACTCGATGGCGTGGCGCGAAAACGGCAGCAGGTACTTGCCGAAGTCGAAGGTCAAGTTGTCGTTGGCGATGAAAGAGACGTAGAGGTCGGAGCAGCCTAATGTGCCCCAGTCTCCGTCTTTGCCCACGTTGAGCACCTTGGTGGAGAAGCCGAAGCCCACCTTGCCCACATTCCCCGCCGCCTTGAGCAGGTAGCGCCGCGCGTAGAGATCGGTGTCCAGGCCGCCCTCCACCGTCTCACCGGTCTCTGCGTCCTGGTATTCGGAGACCATGTTCATCTCGGCGCGCACCTGCCCCCAGCCGAGCAGCTTGAGCTGGCCCTTGTCGCCGATGTCGATCTTGGCGACGGCGTGCGCGTCAGTGGAGGAGAAAGCTGCGGCGAGGCAGAGAAGTCCGAAGGCACTGGATTTCATGAGGTTCACTCGTCTGCTAGGGAGGGGGATGCCAAGCGCAAGTTCCATGCCAATTGGCAAACGAGCCTTCGATGGTCGCCGCCTTCGTTGGTGGTTGCAGAAGCGCAACAGCATGAGTGCTTGATGTAGCACATGCGCAACAGTGCTGGCAGGAACGGGGGTGTCAGCGGCCAGTGCGAGGTCTACCTCTTGAAAATCGCCCGTGCGGGGGTTGGTGCTACGGGGCGGCGCACGCTGAACCGCTCGCGCCGCTCCCTGGGCCTATTGCTGCTCGTCGATCCACTGCACGCGCGCTTCCAGCCAGGCCCTCATCCACTGGACCTCTTTTTCGTAGGTGTCGCGCACCTCCCAACCCGGTGCCTCCCGTGGGCTCGGGGGATCGCCGGTCATCCAGACCGAGGTGCCCAACACGGGCCAGCGCTCGTAGTTGCGGGCCTGCGCCTCCTCCAGCACGGCGGCGGTCTCGTCCACATCGTCCAGCAGATCCTGCAGCTCCAGCGGCCCGGCGCGCAGCTCGGCCCAGCGCTCGGCCCAGCGTTCCTGGTACTCGGGGTCGTCGTCCAGACGCCCCCACCACTTGAGCCAGATGCTGTTGTCGTTGGCATCCATATAGGCCTGGTTCCAACCCTCGCTGCTCCAGCCCTCTTCGCCGGCGTAGCTACCCGAGGCCGGGAACAACGAGGTCATGCCCAGGGATTGGTTGTAGTCCCAGAGCGGCCCCATGGTCAGCAGTCCGCCGCGATCGAGGGACATGAAGCTGCTGGCGCCATCGATGTTGCGCGCCAGCTCCCGGAAGATGTCGTAGTCGAGGTGGGAGTCCAGGTCGATGTAGCTGGCGTAGCCGCTCTCGGGATCGTCGAAGCCGGGGCCGAAGAGCGTGGACTCGAAGGCGTTCAGGTAGTCCTCGATCCAGACCGCCTGCGGCGCAGTGATGTCGTCCACGTCGGGATAGACGTGCTTCAGGTAGATCCCGGTGTCGAGCACGAAGTGGGGATTGATATTGGTCGACTGCACGATGTAGCCCCCCGTGATGGCGGGTTCCGTGTCGTCCTCCGGCTCGAGCGCGGTGATGTCGACACGCTGCTCGCCCCGCTCGATGGTCTCCAGCAGCAGGTAGACCCCTTCGTAGTCATCGGCGCCGACAGGCCCCGGCCCCGAATGCACGAAGAGCTCCAGGTAGTGGCTGCGAGGAGAGGCGTAGCCCAGGTCCGCCCACCAGCCGTAGACCAGGTGGTTTCGCATCAGGGTCTTGTCGAAGTAGGGGGCGTGCAGGACCCAGTCGGCCTCGCTGGGCAGGCCTAGCAGGGAGACGCTCAAATCCTCGTCGTCCTCGTCCCAGGCCTCGAACTTGAGGCTCTTCTTCGGGAAACCGGCCGAGCTGGCCCCGCGCACGTGCACGCCGGCCTGCCCAGCGAAGTCGGCCTGGCCCGTGATGATGGCGCGCCCGTCCTCCGCGCTGTCCATGAACGCCGCGTAGCAGCGCACGTAGGGGTATTCGCCGCTGGCATCGTCGTCCTGGCTGAAGTCGTAGCCCCGCGAATCGACCACTGCGATGGGCAGGTCGGAGTCGAACTCGGCCAGCTCCTCGTCCAGCGCGATGTAGACCAGGCTCTGGACCGGGCGCAGGAGCTTGTCCGGCTCGAAGAGCTTGACCCGCACGCGTGTGGTCTCGTGAATCTCCAAGGGAGAAGTGTAGATCTCCCCGTGGGATTCGGTCGGCTCCGAGTCGTCGAGCGTGTAGTGGATCGTGGCGTCGGCCGAGTCCGCCTGCAGGACGAGGGAGAAGGCCTGGGTGAAGGTCCCGCCCGCGTGGGAGAACGATAGCTCCGCGGCCCAGCCCGACAGGGACTCGCCCCCGTTGGGCTCGCCCGGCGTGGGCTCGAGCCAGAAGACGAAGTCCCCGGAGGCGTCGCGGCCGTAGGACAGGTCGGTCACCATCTCCGGATAGGCGGGTTCGAAGACGCTGGAGGGCTGGGATCGGCCGGCAGCGTCCCATAGCGACAAGGCCTCGCCGTCCATGTCGAGCTTGAAGTCCGTGTGCAGCTCGGCGCCATCCGCCGGGCGCCGGTCCTTGCCCGAGGCGAAGACCACCAGGTAGCTACCGGCTTCCAGCACGACGTCCGGAAACAGCCAGGGCTCCGCGTCATCCACGTCATCGCTCAACGCCCAGCCCGCCAGGGACAGGGCCGAGTCACCGGCGTTGACCAGCTCGATCCAGTCCGAGCTGTCGCCATCCTCGTCCAGCAGGCCCTGGTCGTTGGAGGCCAGGAGCTCGTTGATGAACAGCGTCTCGATCAGTGGTCCTTCGCCACTGTCGGCGTCCGCCGTCTCCCCGGATTCGGCCAGCTCCGCCCCGCCCCGCTGGCAGGCCGGAAGCCCCAGCGCCGCAGCGGCGAGGGACA
Source organism: uncultured Enterobacterales bacterium (assembly GCA_964454135.1). Taxonomy (GTDB): domain Bacteria; phylum Myxococcota_A; class UBA796; order UBA796; family JAFGLY01; genus CAYVQL01. Next base: position 8,519 of record CAYVQL010000261.1, read on the forward strand.
CGAACGGGAGGAGGGGGAGAAACCGAGGCATGCACCGCAGCTTATCAGGGAAGCATACCGACCTGATGCCCCATGCGCCCCCGAACGCTGGATGAACAAGCTCCTCCACCTGTTGTTGATCGCCCTGGGGGCGCTGGGGCACGATGGCGGAGGACGGCGAGACGTGGACCGATCTCGCGGTGGAGATGGACGATCGGGGCGGTGACTGGAACCAGCTGCTGTACAGCAGCCAGGCGCTGCCCTCCAACGCCCGGCAGCTGCGCATCCTGTGGCAGAACCTCGAGGGGCGGACCTGGAGCCCGCAGCGCGTCGATGCCGAGCGCGTCCTCATCGAAGCGTATCGACGTATGAGCTCCGCCGAGAAGCTCCAGCGCGTCGTGTCAGTCACCCAGGGCGTCCGGCAGATGGCACTGGCCCGCCTGCGCTTGCAGCAACAGACGACAGTGAGCGTCAGCTTCAGCTCAGGCTCGCCGTCTCAGTCTTTGGCTTCGCCCGGGCGACCTCGTTCGATCCGCACCTGGGTGGGGCGGGGCTGGCTCGCTGGCTCGGTCGTACCTGGGTGGGGGCGGGGCCGACTCGCTGGCTCGGTCCTGGACGGTTTTCCAGATGGCTCCCCGGGCGTCGGGCAGGCCTCCGCGTCTTCGGTATCGGTGCGGTCGTTGCAGTCGTTGTCGATGCCGTCTCCGCATAGCTCGTGGACACCGGGATTGACTGCCGCGTTCTTGTCGTCGCAGTCGACGCAGGCGTCGTAGCCGTCCTCATCATGGTCGTCGGATGTCCAGCAGGAGTAATCCGACGTGCAGCGCTTGTCGTCGTCATCGCATCCGGCGAGGAAGCCGAAGAAGGCGCTGGTGAGCAACAGGAGGTGGCGTCTCGTCTTGGTCTCCAGTGGAGGCTGGAGAAAATCGTACCACAAAAGGCCTCCTCCAGACATGTTCGTACGGCCGCCGCGCTGCGTCCGGAGATCGGCCCATGCTCGGCTCGCACTCGCTCACCTGGTTCGTTCCGTGACGAACACACGGTTATCGTAGCCCATCTCCGTACCGGAGTAGCCCGTGGGCAACCAGGACCGCAGCAAGGAGCTTATCCAGAGCGCCCGTCGCCAGGCGGTGCCCCTCTACCAGCACCTGCAGCGTAGGCTGCACGACCTGCGCATGCTGGTGTTCGAGGTCACCCAGCGCTGCAACCTGGCTTGCCGCCACCGCGGCTCGGACTGCACCCGCAGCTCCACCTCCCCCGACCTGCCCTTCGACACCATCGTCCAGGTGCTCGGGGAGCTGCGCGAGGCCTACGATCCGAGCCGCATCACGGTGATGATCGGGGGCGGGGAGCCGCTGATGTACGAGCGCCTGTTCGAGTTGGGCGCCCGCGTCTGCCAGCTGGGCTTCCCCTGGGGCATGGTGACCAACGGCGTGCTGTGGGACGAGTCGACCTTCCGGGCAGCCCGCGAGGCCCGGATCAGCAGCATCAGCGTCAGCCTCGACGGCCCCGAGGAGGCCCACGAGTGGCTGCGTAGACGCGAGGGCAGCTTCGCGGCCACCCTGCGTACCGTCCAGGGCCTCATCGCCGCCGAGTGGCTGCAGGTGATGGATGTGATCACCGTGGTCAACCCCCGCAACGTTGGGCTGCTCGACGAGATCTTCGAGCTGATGTGCGAGTTGGATGCGCCCGGCTGGCGGCTGATCCCCATCTCCCCCATCGGCCGCGCCAAGGACAGCGCCGAGCTGCTGCTGGACCGGGAGCAGTTCCGCCTGATGCTGCAGAAGATCATGGCCTTCCGCGCCCGCGACCGGCTGCCGGTCTACCTGAGCGAGTCCAACTACATGGGCCCCCTGCTGGATTTCCGGGTGCGGGACCACCACTACTTCTGCCGCGCGGGCGTCAACATCGGCGGGGTGATGGCTGACGGCGACATCCTGGCCTGCGCCAACATCGACCGCCGCTTCCGCCAGGGCAACGTCTTCGAGAACAGCTTCGTGGACGTGTGGGAGCAGCGCTTCCAGGTCTTCCGCGACCGACGCTGGATGCGCACGGGCCGCTGCGCCAGCTGCGACGAATGGCGCTTCTGCCAGGGCAACTCCTTCCACAACTGGGACCTCGAGGGCCAGCAACCCGGGCCCTGCCACTACATCGACTTCGAACTGCACGACCTCCCAGTGCAGGGCAGCCCGCCCCAGCGGCGGCGGCGGGTCGGGCCACGGCGCCGGAAGCGCGGGCGCTGATCGCCGCTCGAGGCGCCTGACACACCACCGCGAGGTGCTCCGTCAGCGCTGGTCCGGCTGGAAGAACGCGCTGCATGTCGTCCAGCCTGCTACCGTCGTGCGATGGCGCCGGGCAGGGTGGAGGACCTTCCTGCTCATCGGGTTTGTTCGGTGCTCCTGCTGCCTGTCGTCCGTGATGCGGCCAAGGATCTCCGGCTCCTGGAACAGGCCATCGATGATGCCAACCGCATGGCCAGAGAACTGGTCTACCCGCTGCTGCAACAGGTTCAGTCGCCAAAGGCAGAACATGCGCCTTGGCGAGTTCTGCCTATGGACCAGGATGGCTCCCCTGGTTGGGCGATAGCAAGAACTTGGTCCCTCGAGGCAAGGGTGCAGACGGGGAAGCGGAAGAAGACGAAGATTGAGGTTTACATCGGAGTCTCGAAGGAGACCGAGCCGGAGCGCTGGGCGCGGTGGCGGCGGATGCTGGATGAGGGGGTATACGCGACGAAGGCGGAGTTGGCGAGAGGGGAGGGGGTGTCGAGGGCGGCGGCGACGATGGGGTTGAAGAAGCAGTTTGCGAGCAGCTAGTTCACTGCTGTGTTCTGGTACAGGCCGGGGTCTTCATGAAGCGTCCCGAGCCCACCCCTATCCGCGTCGAGCCTCCGTAGGGTGACCCATTATCTTGTGCTCCCGGATCGTGAACACGGGGGCTACGACCCGGTCAAGATGGATTCCCACTGCGACGGGCGGACTCCCGAGGGGGCCGCCAGTGGTCGCTTGGGGCGAGCGGTCAGTCAGGTCGAGCCTCCAGGTTGGCGAGCCGTTCCTCAAGGTATGCGGCTTTCGTCCGCTGGGCCTTGGTGCGTCGAGCCGAGAGCTGCCCCAACAGGCGACGGTAGAGGATCGCCGAGGTAGCCGGATCGTGGTTCTCCAGCGAACGCGCGATGGAGACAGCCGCGCTGCGCCATGCGCTGCCTTTGAGGCCTTCCAGCTCAGCGAGCGCTGCCTCCGCGTTGCCCAGATCGGCCTGGACGCGGGCTCGTATCGGCATCAGGCCCTTCAGGTCCTTGCGCAGCTCGCCTACGCGGGCGAGCATCGCTGGCCACTGGCCAGCGATGGCGGCCTCCGAGCGGAGCAGCTCGTAGCGTCCTACGCTCGGGCGAGCCTGGAAGCTGCTGATGGCTCGGAGCAGCACCTCGATGTTGTCCGGCAGCGACACACCACGCTCGCGTAGCCAATTTCGTACCTGGCTTCCATTGGGCTCGTACACCGCGGGGTGCTCGGCGACCGCGATCACTGCCTCCTCTGCGAGGCCCGCTTCGATCAGCCTGGAGGCGAGCCGCACGATTGCCCCACGCGGAGCCTCTCGCAGGAGAGAGACGGCCTCGCGCTGGCGGCCCTGGCCCAGCAGTAGCTCCAGCCTCGCCTGGTCGAGGGCGGCGACAACGTAGAGGTGCTCAAGCTCGGTGTCTTCGAGGCCTGACCCGGACAGCTCCAGTGCGAACCTGCCAACGCTCTGGCACCGCGTGCGACCTGGCCCATTCTCGGAGGCCTGGAGTGCCTCGACAAGCCATGTGGCGACCTGACGGTGCTCATCGTCGGACAGCCTGTCGCGCAGGATGGCTCGGGGCGTGTCGTCCATCCCGTAGCCACCGCTCTCAAGGACATCCCACAGGTATACGCCGAGGATGGCTCGGAGGATGGCCTGCCGCTCGGCTGCGACGTTCACCTGGCCCAGACAGGCACCGAGCCCCTCGACACACTCCTCGACGATGCCCGCGATCTCGCTCTCGTGGTCCCAGAGCTGCTCATAGCAGGCCAGGATGGGCTCGATGATGGCCTTGAACACGGCCGCGGCGTCCGCGATCCGATCCCGTTCGAGGTACTGGTGCCCGAGCTTGACGAGGGGCCAGAGCTCGTGTTCCGCACGGCTGGAGGCCTCCCAGTCGTCGCCCATGCCGGAGAGGATGCCGCTGACGTGGGCGTGGATCCTGGCCGTATCCACGGGCTGGCTCTCTCCCGGCAGAGGCAGGCGAACCAGATCCATCAGGTCCGGATGGCGGGCCACGAGCCTGGTGACCAGCGCGATGAGCTGATCTCGGTTCAGGCCTTCGAGGCGAGCCTGGAGCATCAGTTGGCCCCCCGCTCGACGGTCGTGAGACGATGACTCATCGCTGCTGCAGGTTTTCCCTTGAGGTCGATCTGTGCGCCTGAACCGGGTGATTCGGCGTATTGGGTTGGGTGCGGTCCAGCAGGCCCTGCTCGCGCAAGGACCGGAAATCTGCCCGGTGCCATCGCACGACGGTTGCAGGCTGGACGATACGCAGCGCGTTCTCCCAGCCGGACCAGCACCGACGGAGCAGCACCCGAAAGAGACCTGTCAGACGATGACAGGCGTGGTCCGGGCCGCTTTCCTTTGAGCACGGCAACTTGCTGGTGGAGGGAGATATTTTCGATGGTCAGGTCGGCGCAGCCGCGGAGGACGGCGGGAAGGCTGCCCGCGATGATTTGCAGAAGCTGGGACATGGAGGTCAAGTTGACTGAATGCGGCCACTTTGGCAAGGCGGAACCGCCACCCGAGGCCGTGTTGGATCCTACTGCGCACCTCGTAGATATTCGGCATCGCGGGCCAGGGAACTGGTTATTCAGGGGACAGGTGTACGCGACGAGGTCGGAGCTGGCGCGAAGGGAAGGGATGTCGAGAGCAGCAGTGACCATGGGCTTGGGGAAGCCTCAAAGCGCGCAAGGTGATACGTTAACTCGTCATCTGGAGCTATGTAGCGAGTGACCGTAGCATGCCGCCCACCCATCCCGAACAGGTCCTGAAGCTCACCCGAATCCGGGGTGTGATCCGAGCACGGGATCTGAACCCGCTGGGCATACCGCGGGCCGTGCTCCAACGACTGGTCGAGCGGGGTGCACTGGTCAGGGCTGCGCGTGGCCTCTACATTTGCCCGGAGGCGGACATCACGGAGCATCACACGCTCGTCGAGGTCGCGGCTCGCGTCCCGCGCGCGGTCGTCAACCTGCTCTCGGCCCTGGCCTTCCACGAGCTGACCGACGAGCTGCCCCATGCCGTCTGGATTGCCATCCCGCGAGGAAGCCAGGTGCCGAGGCTGGACACGCCCGAGCTGGTACTCACCTGGACCGCGCCACGATTCCTTGAGAAAGGAGTCACCCGTCACAGTATCGAGGGCCTCGATGTCGCCGTCACCGATCCCGCCCGAACCGTGGCCGATTGCTTCAAGTTCCGTAGCCGGGTGGGTCTCGAAGTGGCGATCACAGCGCTGCGAGACTACCTCCGCGCGCATCGAGAGGGGCGGGAGGCTCTGTGGCATATGGCTGGGCTGTGCCGAGTGCGGACCGTGATCCGGCCATACCTGGAGTCCCTATCGTGAGCGAGAGGAACCACGCAGTGTCCGTTCGGGCCCGCCTGCTCAATCGTGCTCGGCGAGATGGTGAGGACTTTCAACGTCTGCTCATGCGCTTCGCCATCGAGCGGCTGCTGTACCGGTTGTCGAAATCGTCCCATGCTGATGCGTTCGTGCTCAAGGGGGCGACGCTGTTCGCGTTGTGGTTCGGAAAACCTCATCGCGCCACCAAGGACCTGGACCTTCTGGGACGGGGCGCCCCCGACCTGCAGCGCCTGATCGGCGTCTTCCAGGAGGTGGTCGAGGTCTCTTGCCCAGAGGACGGCATCGTGTTCGATCCCGAAGCCATCGTCGGGGCGCCGATTCGTGAGGAGGCTCTCTACAGCGGTATCCGTGCGGTCGTACCTGGACACCTCTCCGGGGCAAGATTCAAGGTGCAGGTCGACATCGGGATGGGCGATTCCGTGGTGCCGGAACCGGTAGACCGGGAGATCTCTTCGTTGCTCGACCTGCCCACATCGGCGATGCGCACGTACGCCAAGGAGACGGTAGTCGCGGAGAAGCTCGAGGCTCTGGTCATCCTCGGCATGACCACGAGCCGAATGAAGGACCTCTACGATCTCGATCTGCTCAGGCGGGCATTCGAGTTCGACGATGTCCTCGTCGAGTCCGTACGTTCGACCTTCGCCCGGCGGGGGACCGCCATTCCGAAGATCCTGCCTGTGGGGTTGAGCGATGAGTTCGCGGAAGACCAGATGAAGCAGGTGCAGTGGCATGCGTTCTTGCGCAAGAGCGGCGGCGATCAGACTCTCGAGCTGGCACGGGTTGTCGGGATCTTCGGACGTGGTTGTGGCCGGTGCTGGTGGCTGCCGCTGCAGAGCGCCTGAACGACTGAAGGCAGAACCCGAGATGTCCGGAGTTCTGCCTTTGATCGTGAATGGCTCCCCACCGTTGACCGGTCACGAACTGGGATCGAGGCCGGGGATGAGCTTGTCCTGCGCTACGAGCAGCCTCTCTCCCTCTCTTCATCTCCAACTAAGAAAGGTAGAAAGAAGAAGAAGGCGAAGGAGAGGCGTACGGTGATGGGGGTGCTGGAGAGGGCCGAGAGGTGGACGGCGATGATCGATGGAGAGCAGGTGAGGACTCGGGCTGACCTCGCTCGCCACCTCGACGTGAGCAGGGCCAGGGTCACCCAGGCGCTGACTGTTCTCACTGTTCCCGGTCCGGTGAAGGAAAGGCTGCGTCGTGCAGAGACGAGGGGGAGACCGGTGACGGAGAGGCTCTGGCGGGAGATTCGAGGGCGCCCTGTGGATGATGCTCTGGCCTTGCTGTACGAGAGGGGGTTTGAGTCGAGGGAGCGGGAGCAGTGGGAACAGTCGGATTTGAATCGTGACCACTTCTCATGAAGTGGTTACGATTGCAAGCATGACAGAATCCACTACACATCGGCAGAGAGCGCTCCAACTCGCCCGTGCTGAGCGCATCCTGACGGCACGGGCAGCCCGTGAGGCCGATGTCCCTTACGCGACTCTGAGCCGCATGGTCCGGGATGGGGACCTCGTTCGTGTCAGCCGCGGTCTGTACGAACTGCCGGATGTAGACACGTCGGAGTTTCACACCTTCGCCGAAGTCTCTCGACGAGTCCCGCGTGGTGTCATCTGCCTGTTGTCAGCGCTCGCCTACCACGGGCTGACGACGGAGCTGCCGTTCGAGGTGTGGTTGGCGCACGAACGAGGCACCCGCAGACCGGTGATCGATACCCCTCAAGTCCGTCTCTTCCGGTTCTCACGCAGTGCCTTCATTCATGGAGTCCAGACTCATGATATCGACGGAGTCCCGGTCAACGTCTATTCGCCAGCGAAGGCGGTGGCCGACTGTTTCAAATTTCGTTCGACAGTGGGGCTCGATGTCGCGGTGGAGTCCCTGAAGGACTACCTCCGTCAGCGAGTCGGATCCGTTGACGAGCTCTGGAAGGCTGCTCGGATCTGTCGGGTACACAACGTGGTTCGCCCGTACCTGGAGGCGCTGGTTTGAGTCCTTCGAGATCAGCGGCCTCGGTACGACAGCGCTTGCAGGCCCGCAGCCGACTGCGGGGCGAGGATTTCCACGTCGTACTGATGCGGTACGCGCTTGAGAGATTCCTGTACCGACTCTCGGTCAGCCGTCATGCTGATCGCTTCGTCCTCAAGGGCGCAATGCTCTTCGCGCTCTGGGCCGATACCCTCGAACATCGGCCAACAAGAGACATCGATCTCCTGGGAAGGGGCAGTCCCACGCCGGACCAACTCGCCGTCATCTTCCGCGACGTGTGCTGTGCGGAAATGGACGACGGCATGGACTTCGACGAGTCTTCGGTCGATGCTGCTCCTATCCGTGAG
>CAYVQL010000262.1:0-16294 GCA_964454135.1 uncultured Enterobacterales bacterium
ACGGCGCCGACTGTTTCCGCCGACATTGTCGGCGGAAATGGTCGGTGCCGAAAAACGCACGTCCGCCGCATCGTCCAGGGAGACGGCATGCGGCCGTTTCCGACATCGTCGGGCGCTCTCCGGGTCCTGACCATCTTCACCTGGGTAGAACCTCGGGCCACCATCAGCGTGGTGCCGACCAACAGGTCGCCATGACAAAACTTTGACATTTCAGCCCTCCCTTTCGGTCATTTTTTGTCCGACACCAGTTGCCATCGAGCACGGAGCTGGATACGTGGTTTTCACCATGCAAAGCTACGATGCGGGAGGGCTTCCCCTGGATGGCCCACTGGGTTTCCTTCGCTCCGCCTCCTGGACTCCCCCAGGCGATGGCGCCCCACCCAGGCCCCTGTCCTACCCCTCCCCACCCGCTGGCCTGCCTCCCATGGCGGCCGAGGGCGACGGACCCGAGTCCGATCCCACGGCGCCACAGGAATCCCAGCCCACGCGCGACCCCGAGCCCTTCTCCGAGTACCGCGGCTGGGTGCGCGAGCTCTGGCTGCACGGCTTGGAGGGGCCCGGGGATGTCGACGACGACGCCGCCGAGGAAGGGACGGCTCGCGAGCGGGCGGCCCGCACGCTGCTGGGCCGCATGGCCGCCCTGGCCGGCGGCGGCAAGGCCCTGGACCTGCGCCTGGCCCGCCTGCTGGCCTGGTTCCGGCAGAAGGACCTGTCGCACCTGGGCTATCCGAGCTTCGCGGTCTTCATGCGCGAGCGCTCCGACTGGGCCCGCAGCCAGACCTACCAGCTGATGCGGCTGGCCTCCTGCGGCCTTCCGCGCATCCAGGCGGCCGTCTGCCTGGGCTTGATCAGCTTCGAGCAGGCTTTTTCGGCCGTGGGCGAGATCGGCCCCGACGAGCAGATCCGCTGGCTGCAGGACGCGCTGGCGGGGCGCGTGGAGGCCTGGCGCGAGAAGCGCCCGCAGCCCGACGACGGGCCCGAGCCCCTGCGCTGGGCCGTGGATCTGCAGGGCGAGCAGCTGACCGAGATCCGCGAGGCGCGCCACCTGGCCCGCCTCTGCATGGGCCGTCCGGTCAGCGACGAGCAGGCCGACCGCTACATCCTGAAGGCCTGGCGCGCCAGGCGCAGCGGCAGGGAGATCCTGGCCGAAGCCCGCCAGGCCCCGCCCGTGCCCGACGTGGGCGAGAACTCTTGGTGCGACGCGCCCGATCCGGCCACGCCCCTGGTGGGGCCCTGGGTGGAGCCGCGCGATCTTCAGCACGGGCTCCGCCTGCTGGAGAACCTGCAGCAGGTGCGCCGCATGCGGGTGCTGGCCCTGGGGCGGGCCTACCAGATCGTGATCAAAGAGAAGCTCTGTCCCGAGATGGGCTACCACAGCCTGGGCGGCCTGGCCAAGGACGGCCTGGGTCTGAGCAAGCGCAGCCTGGAGCGCCTTCGCGCCCTGGCCCTGCTGATCGACGAGCTCGTGCCGGTGCGCCAGGCCGTGGCCCGCGGCCTGGACCTGGACCGCGCCCGCATCGTGGCCGACATGGCCTGCGAAGAAGATGTCGAGGACTGGCTCCGCGTGGCCCGCTGGACCGGCAAGGGCGAATTGCGACGCGCCGTCAAGGCGGTGGGCAGCAGCAGGCGCGTGGCGCGCGAGCTCTTGGCCCAGTACCGGCAGGCCATCGAGCTGGCGCGCGAGCTCGTGCCAGGGGCCGCGCCCATGGGGATCGCGCCCGCCGAGGAAGAAGAAGCGACGGAGACCGGAAGCGGGGCCCAGCGGGAAGCGACAGAGACCGGACACCGCTCACCTGCGTCCAGGCCCGGCCCCATGCTGGCTGTGGCCCTGCGGGCCGTTCTCGCCCCTCCCCCTCAGCCCCGCTGGGAGTCCGTGCACGCCGATCTGCCCGCCGCGGCGCGCTGGTTCCTCGAAAACGTGCGCCCCGAACCCCAGAAGGGCTTCGGCAAGGTCAAGGAGAGAGACGATTTCCGCTGTCAGAACCCCGAGTGCCGCCGCCGCACGCTGCGGGTCCACGCCCACCACTGCCACGAGCGCAACAAGGGGGGCGGAAATCAGCTTTGGAACGGCATAACCGCATGTCCTGCATGTCATCTCCGGCTGATTCACGCTGGCCGGGTCACCGTGGAGGAGATCGAACTCGAAGGCCTCCCTCGAGTCGTGCATGGAGCGCGCCGAATACGCTGGCGGCTGCCGAGCGATGAATGGAGGGCGCTTGAGATCTGGCGCTACCCGGGGCGGGTGGTGGTCGTGTTCTGATGGACCAACTCGACCGGCCTCGCATGCAAGCAGGAGAACCTTCACGAAGTGGCTCGGCATCGAAAAACTCGGCCCTATTCAAGCAGCGCAAAGGTCACTTTGGCCGCGAGGATGGCCGGGGCCGTCCTCAATCCGCTCCGGGGACAACGACTCCTCCACGCAGCAGCGGGTTCTGGGCGGCACAGCTGGAAGGGACTTCTTGAAGACGGACATGGTCGGCTCCTGGATCTCATCCGGACTTAGGGAGCTGAAGGCTGGGCTTGCCCGCACTGCGGGAAGCGGATGCAGCTTCGAGCCGTGGTGATGCCTCCCGCCGCCCTCGAGGTGTCGACCTGGCTGGCGTGCCGGGGGCAATAGATGGGCTCCAGCCGGTGCTGGCCTCCGTCAGGGTAGGCCTCACGGGCCTCGGGCCTCGCGCGGCCGACATGCCTGGCCCGGCTTGACGAAAAGGAAGGTACAGTGCATACTCTGGCCTGGCGCCTGCTGGACGCCATCCCCTGTTCCATAGGTGTCGATGCGTACGACAAGATCCCATCAGTTCGAATTACTCGCGATGATTCTGTTGCTCTTGGGCTGTCCCTCGCATGACCCGGGCGGACCACCTGACACTGGCCCCACCGATGCGGATGGCGATGGCTACTGTCGAAATGAGGACTGCGACGACGACGACGCATCAGTCCACCCGGGAGCGACGGAGATACCCTACGACGGCATCGATCAAGACTGCGACGGAGATGACTTGACGGACGTGGACGGCGACGGATTCGACTCGGATCTGGCTGGCGGTGATGATTGTGACGATGGCGACTCCACGGTGACCCCGTCCGCCGACGAAGTATGCGATGGGATCGACAATGACTGCGACGGAACTGTCGATCCGGACAGCTCCCTGGAGGCCCCGGCATGGTACGCGGATTCTGACAGCGACGGATACGGTGATCCCAATTCAACAACCACTTCCTGCGCACAGCCTCCAGGCCATGTGTCTGACGACACGGACTGCGATGATGGCGATTCCTCCGTGAACCCGGACGCGACCGAGACCTGGTACGATGGTCTGGACCAGAACTGCGACGGCGCAAGCGACTACGACGCCGATGGGGATGCCTACGACTCCGACGGTTATGGCGGTACTGACTGCGATGATGGCGATATCTCCGTGAATCCGGACGCAGAGGAGGTCTGCGGCAACGGCATTGATGACGACTGCGACGGTAGCGGCGGATATTGCGACGTGAGTGATCGCTCGCTCGCTGATGCTGATGCGAAGTTCACGGGAGAGGAGAATGGGAGTGGGGTAGATACGAGCGTTGCCAGAGCAGGCGATGTGGACGCCGACGGACTTGACGATCTGCTCGTAGGTGCAGACATCGACGATACTGTCTACCTGATCCTTGGTTCGACATCCACCGCTGACATGCCGCTTGCTGACGCGGACGCTGTGTTCGTGGGAGAACAAGATCACGATGCCGCAGGGAGTGGGCTTTCCGGAGCAGGTGACTTCGATGGTGATGGCTTTCACGACGTGGTGGTAGGTGCCCGCCAGAACGATGGTGGCGGGTATCATGCCGGGGCTGCTTACCTTGTCCTAGGCTCTGCATCGCCCTCTGATCTTTCGCTGGAAGATGCGGATGCGAAATTCACCGGGGAGATGGATGATGACAAAGCAGGTTGTTCCGTGGCCGGTGCGGGCGACGTAGACGGTGACGGATTTGGGGATCTTCTGGTGGGAGCCTATGGTAGTGATAGTGGTGGGATAGACGCGGGGGCGGCGTACCTCATTCTGGGCTCGGCAACGCCATCCCACTTCTTGCTTTCCGATGCGGATGCGCTGTTGATCGGAGAGGCGGACGATGACAGGGCCGGGATAACGGTCAGCCGAGCAGGTGACTTCGATGGTGACGGCTTCGAAGATCTGCTCGTCGGAGCCTACAAACACGATGGTGGCGGAGAGGATGCTGGAGCGGCATACCTCGTTCTCGGATCACCGGCTCTTGCGACCATGTCGCTAGCGGACGCCGATGCTTTGCTCGCTGGAGAGCATGCAGATGACTATGCCGGAGCAAGTGTCGCCGGGGCTGGAGATGTGAATTGCGACGGCTTCGAAGACATACTCGTGGGGGCTCCCAGAGACGATACCGACGGCGACGATGGCGGCGCTGCCTATCTGTTGCTCGGAGCAGCATCACCGGTCAGTCTCATGCTTGATGAAGCGAACGCCAAGTTCACCGATGAAAGCGGTGAAGCAGGAACCGACGTCGCTGGGGCGGGCGATGTTGATGGCGACGGCTTCGAGGATATGTTGATAGGAACGCCATGGCACCGTGACGGGGAGTTTCGAGGGTTCGCCGCCCTGGTCCTCGGCTCCGGATCCCTTGCCTCCATTTCCCTCTCCGATGCGGATGCCAGGTTGGTCGGAGAAGACGTGGAGGAGGACTACGTCTACGCTGGATATTCCCTTGACGGAGCTGGCGACGTGAATGGAGACGACCTCGACGATGTCCTTGTCGGGAGCCTATGCTATGCGGACTCGGAGGCAGGTGCTTGTGCAAGCCCGGCCTACCTCGTGATGTTCCCGGGGCTATGACCACCACCGACTGGCAGAGCTCGGCTGGGGGTACACGTTCCGAGGGCGGGTTGCTGGGAGCGAGGGAGCGTAGTCGGCCGCGAGCCAGCCCCTATCCAGGGATCGTCGCTTCACGGCTCCGCTGGCAGCGCGGCCGCAGCGGGCGGCCCCACCCCAGCGGCAGCGCCAGCGTCGCACTCCCCCACCAGGGAGAGCCCGATGCGCTCCTCGGCGATGCGCAGCAGCAGCCCGCAGGGCAGCTCCGCCTCGACCAGCGCCGCCTCCAGGCCGGCCCGCGGTTCTCCATCGCCCTCCAGCAGGCGCAGCCGCACCTGCGAGCCCTGCAGCTCACGCTCCAAGGACTGCAAGCTGGAGCCCGCCCGCTGCACGGAGACGCCCACCAACAGGGGTCCCGCGATGCGTTCCTGGGTCTCGGCCAGCTTGCGGGCCACGACTGACCGCTCCGCGGCCGTTGCCAGGGCGTAGAGGAGCAGGGCGGGAAAGAGCGACACGCGATCCCCAGGGATGGTGTTTCGCCTGACCGCAGTGTACCATGACCTCGGTACGAGCAAGGGATACAGCTGCTCCCACAACCCAGGACCACGATCCGCCATGCTCGCCCCCCTCCTCCCCCTGCTCCTGGCCTGCACCGCCCCCCCGAACGCCGTGCCTCCCCAGATCGACCGCCTGTCCGGCGTGCGCGCCCCCCTCTCGGCCAGCTGCGACGCCCAGGATGCGCTGCGCTGCCTGCTGCCCTGGCCCTCCAACGCCTTCACCGTCCCCGACGCCAGCAGCGCCACCGGCCTGCGCCTGGCCCTGGCTCCGGAAGCCCTGCCCATCGACGACGACCCCTCGTTCCTCAACCTGGCCGAGGGCTTCTCCCGCATCACGGGCCTGGCTGCGGGCTTCGAGGCCGCCCTGGACGAGAGCAGCCTGGACGGCGCCCTGCTCCTGCTGGAGGCCCAGCCCGGGCGCCAGGGCTACGGCCAGGCCGTGCCGCTGCTGACAGAGCAGCTGACCCAGGGCGAGCTGACGCCAGAGACCTTGCTCATCGGCCGCCCCCTGGCCCCCCTGGCCGCCAACGCGGATCACGTGGCCGTGGTGCTCGACAGCCTGCGCGACGCAGAGGGCGCCGCCCTGCCCGTACAGCGGCTGACCCGCGTGGCCCTGGAGCTCGAGGCGCCCGCCGATCCCTCCGAGGAGGCCCTGCGGGCCTACCACGCTCCCACCCGCAGCCTGCTGGAGCAGGCGGGCATCGAGCCAGGCGGCGTGCTGCGCGTCTGGGACTTCACCACCCGCTCGCAAGAGGATCCCTGGCGCCGGACCCAGGCCCTGTTCGAAGCCATGGGCCAGGTCGAGGAATGGAGCGCGGTCGTGGACACGGCCGAGCTGCGCGACGATCCGGTGGCGCTGCGCGTCAGCGGACGCATCGAGGACGTCCCCCTGTTCACCGACGAGGAGGGCTGGCTGGTCCTGGACGAGGATGGCCTGCCCCTGCAGCAGGGCAGCCATGAAGTGAGCTTTCGCGTCTTCGTGCCGGTGGGGACAGGCGACTACCCCGTGGCCTTCTACGGTCACGGCACCGGCGGCGGCGTCACGGACGGCAGCTTCGACGACGAGCTGGCCAGCGCCGGCTACGCCAAGGCCAACCTGGCCTGGACGGGCTGGAACGAGGACGAGCTGCTGGACACCCTGACCAGCCTGAGCCGCTTCTTTGAGGGCTCCTCCCGCTCCACGGCGGGCCTGCTGCAGTCCCTGGCCGATGGCATGGCCCTGTCGCTTGCCCTGGAGGGTTCTCTGGAAGAAGCTCTGGCCGCCGACAGCCTGGCCGGCCTGGACAACCCCGCGGCGGGCCGCCGGCCCAATCTCTCCGCTCCCCTCTGGACCGGCCGCTCCATGGGCGGAACCCTGGGTGTGGTCTTCGCGACCGCCCACCCGAGCGTGCAGGCGGGTGCGCTGAACGTGCCCGGCGCGGGCTGGTCCCACCTGATCCCGCGCTCCTGGCTCTACGAGTACGGCGTCGAGGCCGTCATGGCCACCACCTACGACGACGAGCTGGACCAGGCCCTGGCCCTGATCGCAGGCCAGCTGGCCTGGGACGACGTGGACGGCGCGGTCTGGGCCGACCTGGCCCTGGACCAGGGCATGGCCTTTCTGCTGCAGGAGAGCATCGGAGATCCCATCCTGCCCAACCTGGGCAGCGAGATCCTGGCCGCCTCGCTGGGGGCCGTGCAGCTGGATCCCTGCATCGAGGACATCGCCGGCCTGGACCACTCCAGCGAGCCCGTGGTCGCCGCCAGCGCCATAGAGCAGTTCCACGTGGCCAGCGAGGAGATGTTCGACATCCACGATTTCATCGACGACGACACCTTGGCCGCCCAGGCCGCCAGGGAACAGCTGACCATGCTGGCTGAGAGCGCCAGGGCGGGCAGCCCCCAGCTGGCCCACCCCGAGATCTGCCTGGAGCAGGGGTGGGATGGCAGCTGCGATTTCGGGGAGTAGGTCTCCCTAGTTCGGGCAGACCAACCCGGGACCGAAGTCGCCCACGTGCACCCAGTCGTAGCTGGACAAGGTATCCGTGGTGGCGATGTCGCAGACCTCGCCGCTGTCCGGGTCCAGGTAGACCACGCGCGTGGTCACGTCGGTGGGGCCGTTGCCGTGGTCGCTGTAGTAGTGCAGATTCACCGAGTAGATATAGCCCTCGGCATCGGGCTTGGATGTGACGGTCTCGGGCCCGTAGCCGTCCACGTCGTCGATATCCAGGTCACCCCAGGGCGTGCTCATGTTGTAGTAGGCCACCTCGGTGCCGTCGTCGGCCGTGACGTGGATGTCCACGTCCGTGTCGTCCTTGTCCCACGAGACGATCACCAGCAGCTCCTGGGCCGGCGGCTCCTCCTCGCAGAAGGTGATGGTGTAGCTCTCGCCGCCGTTGTCGGCGATGTCGTCGGTGTCGAGCTGCACGATGGCATGGCCGCCGGTGAGGGTCTGGGCCTGCTCCAGCTCGCCGCCGTAGACGCCCGCCGTGGCGTCGTAGTAGGTGGCCTCCTCGCCCTCGCCGAACTGGATGCGCACATAGGCCTCGCTCAGGTCGGTGTTGGCGGTGGTGCCGTGCAGCGTGATGCTGGAGGGGGGGTTGGCGCAGTCGATGCCCGTGGCCACGGTGTCGCCCGCGCTGGCGTCGGCGTAGACCGTACCGCCGGTCTTGTCGGTGATGGTGAAGGCTGTCCAGCCCAGGTCGGCCGGGTCGTCGGGGCCGGCGATGTCCTCGTCCTGGTCGGGTGGGGGCTCGGTGTCGGCCGGGGGATCGGGCTCGGTGGCCGGGGCGGCGCAGCTCAGGCGCACGTCGCGGGGCAGCTCGAAGACGTCGAGGGAGCCGTCGGCCTCGATGGCGATGGCCGACTCGGCGTTGATGACCTTGGTCTCTTCGTCGAAGCCCACCACGTCGGTGGAGCAGTCCACGGCATCGTCGTTGTCGGTGACCACCAGGATGTAGGCCAGGTCGGCCGCCACACCGTCGAGGGTGAACTGGTCGCCGTCGATGGTCACGCTCTCGATGGTGGTCGCGCTGTCCAGCTTGTTGACGGCCACCCGGCCGTAGCACTCCGAGGAGGTCTCCTCGCAGTAGGAGGTGTCGAAGGCGTCCGAGTTGGCGGTGGCCGAGTACAGCTCGAAGCTGAAGTCCGCGGGCATGTCGCCCTGCACCTGCAGGTTGCCAGTGACGGAGACATTGAAGAGCGAGCTGGTGCAGGAAGTGCTGCCGAGCAGCGCGAGGAGCAGGGCGCAGTTTCTGGTGGTCATGGCGAGACTCTCCGTTTCAGTTGTTCTTTGGTGATCTTGCGAATGATGGCGCCTGTCGCCCCGGGGGCGAGAAGCACGCCAGGGGACGGGGCCTGGCGCGGAGATCCATTTCGTCCTAACCCCGTCGCAGCAGGCCTTTCAAGCGCTTAATCCGCGCGATCAGGCCTTCTTGGCCGCGCTCACCGGGCAGATGAAGCGCGCCTTGCAGCTCTTGCAGTCCTTGATGTGCATGACCATGTTGACCACCACCAGCAGGAAGAAGACCGCAAAGAGAACGATGGCCAAGAGCGAAAAACCGTTGAGCACGAAGCCGACGATCATGGCGATGATGGGCAGCAGCATCAGCGTGCCCCAGGTGGCGCCCCCCAGCTTGCCCCCCAGGTCGCGGTTGCCGCTGCCGGCGGCGTAGCCCAGCTTGCCTGCCAGCCTGCCCCAGCCGCAGTGGCACCACTTGTCGTAGTAGTAGCAGTGGGTGCACAGGTGCTTGCGCAACGTGAAGCCCAGCATCACCGACAGGAAGACCACGTAGGCGATGGACAGCAGCGGAATGCCGGCAAAGTTGAGCAGGGGGTACATCCCGGCCGCGCCCACGGCGATGGTGACCACGAACAGGAGGTTCTCGCCGATGGCGTAGGCCTTGGAGGCCTGCTCGATGCCGTCTTCGTACAGGCCCTTGCCTTCCATGGCGCCGCTCCGTTTTTTGCAGGCTTGGATCAGGCGAAAGCCGTAACGCCTCCCGCTTTGGCCGCAAGTGGATCCGGCCGCGCGGCGCAGGGGATAGAGTGCTCCCATGAGCACCTCCGATCCGAGCTCGCTGCGGCAAGGACGCTGGTCCGGAAAGCTGGCCGTCGGTCTGCTGGTGGCCCTGGCGCTGCTGGCCTGCGCCGAGCTGCTGGCGCGTCAGCTGGCAGGCGTGCCCCAGCCCACCCTGGTGGCCCGCATGCCCGACGGCTCCGACGAGCTCTTCCAGCGCCAGGAGGGCCAGCTCCTGCCGCGCTACCAGAAGGACTTCGCGCAGCCCATCCCCCTGCAGGCCTCCCCGGACGAGCGGCGCGTGGTCTGGCTGGGGGGCAGCTCCATCTGGTCCGGCGAGAGCAAGGACGCCCTGGCCCAGGCCGCCCCCACCGCCGTGGGGCGCGCCCTGGGCGTCACCACGGTGAACCTGGGCGGCCCCGGCCTGGACACGGGGCACCTGGTGGCCCTGCTGCCCGAAGTGCTGGAGCTGGCTCCCGACGCCGTGGTCATCTACACGGGCCACAACGACCTGGGAAACGCCGTCTTCTTCAACCGCTACGGCGACGCCGAGCACGCCCTGATCGCCAGAGCCAGGGCCCAGCTGGGGCGGCTGCGTCTCTTCCAGCTGCTGGAAGCCCTTTTCTCACGGCAGGTCTTCGTGCTGCCCATGCCCGACAACCGGGGGAGCTTCACGCTGGACGCCGCGCAGCGCGCCCGCGTGAACCTGCACTTGTACGAGCGCCTGGGGCGCATCGTACGAAGCCTGCACACCGCGCAGATCCCTGTAGTGCTGGCCACGGTGGTCTCCAACCCGGTGGCGCCTTCCTTGGAGTGGCGCTGCCCGGCCCAGCTGCGGCGCCTCGGCGGCCTGGGCAACGCCCGCGACGTGGTCTCGGTGGATCACATCTCCCTGGATGACGTGGAGCAGGCTCTGCATATGCGGCCCGACTGCGCGGACCTGAAGTGGCTTCACGCGCGCCTGCTGGCCGACCAGGGCGACCGCCAGGCCGGCATGCAGGCCCTGGACCAGCTGCGGGACAGCGACCCCCTGCCCTTGCGAGCCACGCGCTCGTCGGTGTCGGCCATTCGCCTGGTGGCGTGGGAAGAGGGCGCCCGGCTGGCGGACGCTGCCGCGGTCTTCCGGCAGGCGGGCGGCGGGCTGGAGCCCCCGGCCTGGTTCCGGGACAGCGTGCACCTGTCCACGCTCGGCAACCAGGCGCTGGCGGCGGTGATCGCGCCGGAGTTGGCGCAAGCGCTGGACCTGCCTTTCCCGGACCTGGCCCTGCCGGCCGTCGACGCCCCGCACTTCTCCTGGTGCGAGTCCAGCGGCTGCCGCAAGCGCTCGCGCGTGGATCCCTGATCCCTCAGCCCGGTTCCGGCTCCCCCGCGCCGATCACCCAGAAGAGGGCCTCGGGCAGCTCGTGGCTCGGCGGGCCCAAGAGCTCCCGCAACATGGGCTCCAGCCCTTCGGCGCGCGCCAGGCCGCGCAGCAGACCCACGGCGGAGAAGCCCTGGTTTCCCAGCTTGCGCAGATCGCCGGCCACCCGAGCCTTGTCTCGCCAGCCGACCTGCTGGGCGGAGGATGCGCCCTGCTGATGGGAATGACGCTGGACGCGGGCCACCAGGCGGGTCAGCGTGCACCAGTCGCCGGTGGCATCGGGAAAGGGACTGCGGGTGGCGGAGATGGGGTGGCCCAGCTGGCGCTGCCAGAGCAGCAGTCGCCCGTGCTCGGTGTGTTGGCCCGGGCTGGAGAGCTCGATGGGAAAGAGCAGCAGCCCGCCAGCCGGCAGGGACTGGGCCGCCTGCACCAGGCCGGCGGGCGCCCGGTGGTCGAAGCTGGGCCGGAGCAGCTGCTGCTGCCGCGGATAGCTCAAGTGATCCGCCAGCAGCAGGGCCGCCAGGGCCGCGGCCAACACCGAGACGAGGACCGCTCGGCGAGGAGCCAGGACTGTGAAGCCCATGCCGGCGGCAACCGCCGCAGGCAGCGCAGCCAGGCAGCTGATGCGGCCGAAGAAGGAGACCTGCGACAAGAAGGGCAGCTTGCCTACCCAGAAGGCGGGCATGGGCAGGCCGCGCTCCAGGTACTGCAGGTTGCTTCCATCCAGGCCCGTGACCACGAAAGGGCCGGCCGAGAGCGCCAGCCCCCAGAACGCCAGCAGCAGCCAGGGCAGGCCGCGGCGACGATGGCGAATGCTGCCGACCAGACCCAGCAGCAAGCAGAGCGCGCCCACGTAGGGCAGGGGCTCCAGGTGATTGTCCAGGCTGGGGCGCGGGATCAGCCTGAACCAGGCCAGAATCGGCGCCGATGGCGAGGTATGGGCGTAGCTGGGATCGTTGTGCCCTGCGAAGGCCAGCAGCGCTGGCAGCAGGCAGAGCAGGGCGATGCTGGCCACGATGCCCAGACGCGCCAACCGGATCTTGAAGGGGCCCCGCCAGAGCAGGTACAGACCCACCGGCAGCTCCATCAAGGCGACGAAGACCGCCAGATACCAGCCCCCCAGCACCATGGCGCCCAGCAGCAAACCGGCCCCCAGCAATGGGCGCCAGGGCCAGCGGCGCTCGCTCCGCACCGCCTCGAGCAGCAGTGCCAGGTGCCAGGGCCAGAGCACGGCCCCCAGGTACTCGCTGCGTCCCGACTCGGCCTGGTTGACCCAAAAGGGGCTGGCGCAAAAAGCCAGCACCAGCAGGCCCGTGGCCCAGGGCCAGGCAGGGTGATGGGCGTAGATGAGCCGTCCCAGCCGCCAGCACCCCCAGGCCCCCAGCAGCATGGCCGCGGCGTGCAGCGCGTTCCAGGCCAGGATCTCGGCCGTCACCCCGCCCCCGGCCAGGTGCAGCACGGGGGCGAAGACCAGCAGCGAGATGGGATCCATCAGGTGGTCGCGGTAGACGCCGGGGAAGCCCACCTCGGCCACGCGCAGGAAGGGGCCGTGCTCCAGGATGCCGTGGGCCGCGGCGCTCAAGCCCCACAAATGGGACGGCCCCTCCGACAGCCAGCTGCCCACCGCCCGCCGATGGGGCGCCAGCAGCGCCGGCCCCAACTGCAGCGCCAGGCAGACAGCGCAGGCCAGCAGCGCGGGGAGCCAGGTCCAGCGGGGGGCGGTGTCGGTTCGCGGCAAGGCGCAAGCCAGGGAGAGGGGGGCGTTCTTCATGGACCGATATCCCGTTGCTGGTATGGTCCCGCAGGGGCCCGCGCCCACGCCAGCGGGGTGATACCTGAGCGAAAACCCCCGGAAGCACCCGTTGCCAAACGACGACCCGCCGTCCCCGAAGAAAAACGGCGACCACTCCCGCCTGGTCCTGCTGCTGGCCTGCGCCCTGCTGCTGCTTCCACTGCTCGGTCCGGCGCTGCTGCGCCTGGGCAGCGCCTTTCTGGGCGAGGAGGGCGTGGACGGCTACGGCACCGTCTGGTTCTACTGGCTGGTGGGGCGCCAGCTGGGTGCGGGAGAGGGGCTCCTCCACACCGATCTCATCTTCCACCCCATCGGCAAGGACATCCTGCTGGACTCGGGCGCCAACCTGCTGGACGCCCTGGCCGCCTGGCCCTTGCAGGCCCTGCTGGGCCCCATGTTGGGCTACAACCTCTTCCTGCTGCTGGCCATCGGCCTGTCGGGTTGGGCCTTCTACAAGCTGGCGCGCGAGTTCAGCGACGACCTGCTGGCCTGCGGCATGGGCAGCCTGCTCTTCGTCTGCTCGCCCTACGCGCTGTTCGAGCTGGCCCAGGGTCGGCCCACCCAGGGCCTGCTGGGACTGCTGCCCCTCTTCCTGCTCTGCGCCTGGCGCGCCTCCACGAGCAGGCCCTGGCGCTGGCCCCTGCTGGCCGGCCTGGTGCTGGCCCTGATGGGCTACCAGTACTGGTTCTACGCCCTGTTCACGGGCTTGATCTGCCTGGGCCTGGCCCCTGCGCTCGCCCTGCGCGCTCGCCGCGAGCGCAGCGACCCGGGGCCCGCCGGCGTGCTGCTGCGCTTCGCCCTGATCGGGACGCTGGCGCTGGCCCTGGTCCTGCCCGTGGCCCTGCCCGTGCTGCGCGCCGTGGGCGATGGGCAGATGCGCGGCATGCTGCAGGTGGAGCGCTGGACCCTCTCCAGCATCTCCCTGGGGACCACGGAGGGTGTGTTGGCCGTGCTGTCCAGCTGGCAGCCCCTGAGCCTGACCGTGGCCGACTGGACCACCCAACACGGCGCGGTCGTGCCCAGCTTGAGCTACTCCGTCACGCCCTGGATCTCGCTGCTCCTGGTGTGCGTCTACCTGCTGCGCCCAGGACGGCTGCCCCGCGGGCCCTGGGCTGCCATCACCCTGATTGCCGCCGTGCTGGCCATCGGGCCGCTGCTGGTCGTGGGCAGCTACAACCTGGGCAATCCCCTCTACATCCTGCTGGTCAAGCTGCTGCCCGTGATGAGGCGGCTGTGGTGGCCGCTGCGGGCCTACGCGTGGATCGCGGTGACCGGCTCCCTGGCCGCGGTGATGGCCATCCACTGGCTCTCGCGCTTCGGCCGCCGTCCCCAGGCCCTGGCGGCCCTGGCCGCCAGCGCCATCCTGGTCGTGGAGCTCTGGTTCCAGGGCATCCTGCCCTTTCCGGTCTGGGCAGCGCCCATCCCCGCCGGCTACCGCTGTCTGGCGGCCTCCCCGGAGGGCGCCGTCGTGGAGCTGCCCTACGCCTTCACGCAGGTCCACCTCTACCACCAGACCATCCACGGCCACCCCATCTCCGGAGGTATGGCCGAGGAGCGGGCCTTCATGGTGCCCGAAGGCATGCGGCGCCTGGCCGCGGAGAACAGCTACCTGCGCAGCCTGCTGCAGGCCGCCAGCCGCTCCAGGATCCCCGGAACGCTGGAATGGAGCGACGGGGACCGCCAGGCCCTGGGCCAGCTGGGCTACCGCTACGCCCTGCTGAACAAGGACGCCTACACGCCTGCGCTGGGCTCCATGGCCAGCGAGGCCGATCGCAAGAAAGAGGCCCGGCGCCTGGCCGTGGCGCAGCAGGCCCTGCGGCGCGTGGCGGGCGAGCCCCTGTACGACGACGCGCGCACGGCGCTGTACAGCCCCTGGGGCGCGCCCCTGCCCTGCGATCCGGCCAGCCTCGCAGCGGACGAGCGAACCAGGCAGCACATCACCACCGTGGACGAGAAGCGCTCTTTGCGGCAGCCGTGGAAGAAGCGACGAGCCCCTCCATCCGAGGGGCCGCCCCGCCTGCGCTGAGCGGCAGCAGCACGCGCCCAGCGCAGCCCGGGGACAGGACGGGCGGGCAGGCAGTCGGTCATTTTCGCGGAGCACGGTCACAAAAAAGCCCGTTGCTCGGTACGACATGGTGAACGGAAAGACGCGATTGTCCTTCCTGGCCCACGGATGCCACGCCATGCTCAACGCCCTGCACCACCAAGAACGCCGCCCCAGCGCGGATCCCTGCAAGCCGGTCATCACGCTGCACCGGGGCCCGCAAGCCGCGCCCGCCCATTGTCCCGTCTGCCGCAGTCCCCGTGAGGCGGTTCGCCACGGCACGACCACCTACGCCTGCGGAGCCGCCCTGGGGCCCCACAGCCTGAACGTCTGCCACCAGCCCTCGGAAGAGACCCTGCTGCAGGCGCTCTGGGGCTGGTGCCGGCGGCAGGAGCTGTACAAGGCGGCCTCCTGCGCCCGCAAGCGCGTCGTGCCCCGCCTGGAGAAGCCGCGCCCCATCTACGGTCTGGCGCTGCAGCCGACCGCCACGACCACCGCACCCGAGCGCTGCCCCCTGTGCGACGCGGAGAAGGTCGTGGGGGGGCCCTTCCTGCGCAGCTTCGCCTGCGGCTGCAGCCTGCACTGCCGCGAGGGTCGCTGGCAGGGCTACGAGCCCTGTCCCGAAGCGCAGCTGGACGACCTGCTGCAGGCCCTGTCCCAGCAAGGATCCAGCGCCTGGTTCGCTGACGCGCTGCAGACCGTGCGCACCGGCGCCGCCTACGATCTCTGGATGTAGACGCGGGCCGCCCCCCTCTTCTACTCGTTGGACAGCGGACTGGGACAACGCCATGATGATTCGCAGCGTCTTCAAGGCCCTGGGAGCCATCATGCGCCGCGCCGTCCTCATCCCCCTCCTCCTCTGCATGAGCAGCGCCCTGGCGGACAGCGAGAGCTGGATCCTGGAGCCGGCCAGCGACTACGACTACGATCCCTCGCTGGTGCACGTCCAAAGCGGCATCGCCCGGCTGCTGGGCACCCCGGCCGGCAGCGGCGCGGACGGCGACCTGGTGCTGACCAGCACCAGCTTCGACCTGTCCGCCGACGCCAGCGGCTCGCGCAGCATGCCCGACGGCATGGCCTGGTCCATGACCAGCAGCCTGGTCGCGGGCGATACCAGCTTCGACCTGCCCGACTACGCAGATGGCCTGGAGCCCGGCGACGAGCTGCTGCTGATCGACCTGCAGGGCGACCCCAGCGACTACGCAGGCGTGGGCAGCTACGAGTTCCTGCGCGTCGTCTCGGTCTCGGGCACCACGGTGGAGACCACGGCGCTGCAGAGCGACTACGACGGGATCAGCCACGCCGTGGCCGCCCAGCGCGTACCCAACTACGCCGACGTGACCCTGAGCGGCGCCACCTTGACCACCGCCGCCTTTGACGGCGCTACGGGCGGCATCGTGGCCTTCCGCGCCAGCGGCGATCTGAGCGTGGACGCCAGCTCGCTGATCGAGGCCTCGGAGCTGGGCTACGCCGGTGGCGCGGGGGGCAGCTCCGCGGGTGGTGGCGGTGGGGGCGGCGCCTGCTACGCGGGCGTGGACGGAGACGGCGGCGACGACGGCTACGACGGCAGCGGCGCTGGCGGCGGCGGCGAGGGCACCTCCCACAGCGCGGGCAGCGCCGGCGGCGCCGGCGGCCGCTGCGCCGGGGGCGGCGGCGCCGCCGGCACCGCCAACGCCCGCGACGGCGCCGGTGGCGGCGGCGGCGGCGGCCACGCCGGCGGC
>CAYVQL010000263.1:0-16258 GCA_964454135.1 uncultured Enterobacterales bacterium
GTCGCAGTCGGTGCCGCCGGCGATGAGCGCGTCGTAGCCGTCGCCGTCGTTGTCGGTGAGGTCCTCGCCGGAGCAGTCCTGGTCGATGCCGTCGTAGGGGATCTCGGTGGCGCCGGGGTTGATGGTGGGATCGCTGTCGTCGCAGTCGTTGCCGCCGCAGAGCGCGGAGTCGGAGTAGTAGCCGTCGCTGTCATCGTCGCAGCAGATCGCTTCGCCGGCGCAGTCGCCGTCGTCACAGTCCACCAGGCCGTCGAGGTCGTCGTCGAGGCCGTTGTCGCAGTCTTCGGGGCAGCCCGTGCCGGCCGAGACGTCGAAGGAGAGGGTGTAGTGTCCCTCGTTGGTGCCGCAGTAGTCGCTGCCCCCGCCCGAGGAGTAGCCGTAGGCCTCGACTACGATGTAGTAGATGGAGTTGGCCACGCATGTGAAGCTGACCGAGTCGTCCACCGACATGGCGGCGGTGGAGCCAGCTACGCAGTCGGCGGTGGGATCGCAGCCCGAGTTGAGCACGTAGATGTCCAGATCGCAGTCCATGCCCGTGACGTCCAGCGTGACCGTGCCGCTGGTGATGCAGGCGAACGAGTAGACGTCTTCGCCGGCGTCTTGGACGAGCGGGGAGTAGGGCGTGCCACAGGTGTAGGGGCTCCCCGAGTTCCCCAGGTTCGAGGAGGCGCTGCCGGACACCTGGCCCGAGATGTCGGAGGAACAGGTGAGCGTGTCCACGATGGTGACGAAGCCTGGACAGGCCGCTTGCGCCGCCTGGGGCAGCAGCGCGCTGCTCGCGCTGGCCAGCAGCAGGATGGCGCCGCGCTTGAGGTGCAGGGGGGTCATGGGAGCCTCGTCGGGCTGGGCTGGGCCGAAATGCCGCTTCGAGTGCCGGAAAATGGCGGGCAGGCATAGACCCTGCTGGATGCGGCGCGTATTCTAACAGCCGATTCCGGCGATGGCCGTGGAAAATGGCCTGCAGAGGATCCCGATCTTGCGGCTTGGCGCGGGTTTGCGGCCTGTTCGAGGTGGTCCGGAACGACAGGAAATGACACCGTGATGGGCGACCACTCTGGCAGACTGTGGTCGGTATCTGCGAAGGAGGTCGTTATGAAGGGCCTTTTGGGCGTGGTGTGTCTGCTGGTGGGCGTCAGCTGCAGCGGGTCTGGCCAGCAGGAAGGACAGGTGATGGCGGGTGATGGGGACGCCGGCGCGCAGCAGCGGGCGAGCGAGCGCTCGAGTGCCCTGCAAGTGCAGGGGGACTACGCCTACAACCCCTTCGGCAAGCGCGATCCCATGCGCAGCTTCGTGCCGGATGAACCGCTGGGGGGCGGCGATGGTGAGACCCAGCGCTTCGAGCTGGGGCGCTATCGCCTGACCGGCGTGCTCTGGGGCGTCGAACCCCGCGCCCTGCTGGAGGACCCGGATGGCGTGGGCCACGTGGTGAGCCTGGGCAGCTACGTGGGCCGCAACTGGGGCAAGGTCACGGCCATCCGCAGCGCCGGCATGGTGGTGACCGAGGAATACCTGCGCTGGGACGGCAGCCTGGTGGTGCAGCCGGTGGAGCTGCGATTGGAGGGCTGAGGCCGGGCCGCCTCAGACCGCGTCCAGCAGCTCGTCGCTGATGCGCTGGATGCGCATGTGTCGAGCCGGCGAGATCCCCATATAGCCTATGGATTCCTGGAACATGGCCAGGCCCGAGCGGGACAGGCTGCGCAGCCGGGCCAGGGCGGGGCCGGCGCCGTAGGCGCCATAGGCGGTCTGCAGGGCCTGAGTGGCGGCCCGCTCCTCGGCCTGGCGCAGCTCTTCGCCGCTCTGGCCCTCGGCCGCGGCGGCGTTCCAGGCCAGGCGCACCAGCCTCGCTGCCTGCTGCAGGGCCAGGTAGCGCAGGTCGAAGGCCTGCTTGTCTTGCAGGGACACGTCCGGCGCGAACTGCCACTCGAAGTCGATGAAGGACACGTCGTGGGCGGGGTGCAGGTTGCCGCTGTCCACGGCGTCGCGGCGCAGCAGCAGGTTGCCGCCGCCGGGTTCGCCGTGGTGCTGTTGACCGTCGTGCAAGCTGCGCAGGGCGGTCGCGGCGGCCTGCAGTGCGGCCAGCTTGCGCTGCGGATCCAGGGTGCGCTCCAGGGTGGTGCCCAGGGACTCGAAGCCCTCCATGAACTCCATCACCAGCACCTGGGGCAGGCCGATGTCGTAGAAGCGCGGCACGTGCGCGCCGCAGGCCACCAAGGCGCGGCGGCGGGCGAAGCTGCGCCGCACGCGCTCGGCCGCGTCCAGGGGGATGCGGCGCAGGCCGTGGGCGCCCAGCACCTCCAGCAGGTTGCCCAGGCTGCGGTCCAGGATCGACATGGCGGGCCAGCCCTTGAGCAGGAAGCTGGCTCCTTCCGCCCGGACGATGCGGGTCACGCCGCTGAAGCCCCCGCGCAGGGCCGTGGGCTTGCCGTCGGCGTCCTGGATGCTGTCCACGCGGCCGAGCTTCCAGCGCCAGCGGATCTGGTCAGCGAAGAGGCGCGCCTGCCGCGCCAGGACCTGGCGGGCCTCGGGAGTGAGGGCCTCAGGCGCGGGAGCCGGCGTGGATTGGGGGGAAACGGGCATGGGCTGGGCGCAGGAATATCACGGGGCGAGTATAGTTGAGCGGCGATTCTCCCGACGGTGGCCGATGCCCCCCAGCCCATGCAATCCGCCGCTCTGTTTGGTCCTGCTGGCCGCCTGCAGCGCCTCCTTCGTGCCCGTCCAGGACAGCGACGAGCCCGACGAGCGGCTCCAGGACAGCGAGGGCCAGG
The DNA here is from genome assembly GCA_964454135.1 of uncultured Enterobacterales bacterium. Classification (GTDB taxonomy): domain Bacteria; phylum Myxococcota_A; class UBA796; order UBA796; family JAFGLY01; genus CAYVQL01. The sequence continues at coordinate 2,766 of CAYVQL010000263.1, forward strand.
TCGGCGACAGCGATCCCCAGGGCGGGGATCCGGGTGGCGAGCCCGAGCAGGTGCCGGGCCTGGACACGGGAGCGCCCACCACCATGTGCCAGCTGGAGCTGGCCTGCGCCCAGTCCATCGTCGACGATCCCAAGGTACCCTGCGATTTCACCGTGCAGGACGGCGAGGGTGCCACCTGGTACCAGGGAACGGCGGGTCTCGAGCTGCGTGGGCGTTCTTCGCTGGGCTTCCCCAAGCACCAATACGGCGCAGAGCTCTGGGACGCGCTGAACGAGTCCGTACAGCGCGATCTGCTGGGCATGGGCGCCGAGAGCGACTGGGTGATCAACGGGGCCTGGATCGACCGCGCCTTGCTGCGCAACCACCTGGCCTTTGCGCTCTACAAGGGCTTCGACCAGGCCCGCTATGCCCCTGACTCCCACTACTGCACCCTGACTCTGGACCAGGTCTGGTCCGGCATCTACTTCCTGACCGAGCGCCCCAAGGTCGCCGCCGGCCGCCTGGACCTGGACGAGGAGGCCGTGGAGCAGGGTCTGGCCTTCGTGGCCAAGCTGGACGACTCGGGTGGCATCCAGGAGCACAGCTCGGTGGGCTACGGCAGCTGGGTGCTGGTGGCGCCGCGCCAGGAAGAGGCCTCGGCCGCGGCCATCGCCCAGGTGCAGGCCTGGCTGCAGGGCTGGCAGGCCGCCCTGGTGGCGGACGATTCTGGGGATCCCGAAAGCGGCGTCTTCGCCTGGCTGGACATGGACAGCGCCGTGGACTTCGTGCTGCTGCAGGAGCTCGTGAAGAACAACGACGCCTACTACCTCTCCGTCTACGGCTGGAAGGACCGCGAGGGCCTGATGCACCTGAGCCCCTGGGATCTGGACCTGTCGCTGGGGCAGCCCCTATACAACAACAACGCCACCCACGAGGAGTGGATCGCCTACCGGCCCACCTGGATCAGCCGCATGGCCGATGTGCCCGGCTTCTCGGAGAGCCTGGCCGAGCGCTGGTTCGAGCTGCGGCAGGGCCTGCTGGCCGAGGACGCCCTGCTGGAGCGGGTGGAGAGCTACCGGGCCTTGATGGGCGATGAGGTCTACGACAACTTCGAGGTCTGGCCCTTCGACGAGATCCAGTTCTCCAGCGACCAGCTGCCCGTGCGCGAGAGCTTCGACGAGGAATACGCCCACGTGCTGAGCTGGATCCCCCAGCGGCTGGCCTGGGTCGACGAGCATGTCGAGAGCTGGTGACCCTCTGGCGGCTGCGGCTCGGCTCGCATGTTCCTGGGACGCGAAACCACGGGGAGGGTAAGCTGTAGGCATGGAGCGCGATGTCCTGGAACCCGGCGACCGTCTGCTCTTGGCCTTCGACCTGTTCGAGACCGCAGAAGCCATGATGCGGGTCAGGCTGAGGCGCAGCCATCCCGAGGCGGACGCTCAGAGGATCGAGCAGCTCCTGCAGGAGTGGCTCCAGCACAGGCGCGGCGCGGAGCACGGTGATGGCCACGGGCAGCCCGTCGCTTGGAGCGATCCGTGAACCGCCTGCGGCACGCGGCGATGCGAGCTGCGCAGGATCTCGATGCTGTCGAGTGCAGCTGGGCCTTGGTCGGTGGCTTGGCGGTGGCCGCGCGAGCCGAGCCCCGCCTCACCAGGGATGTGGACTTCGTCGTCGCCGTAGAGGACGATCATGGCGCCGAGTCCGTCATACGAGCGCTTCGTTCTCATGGCTGGAGGGTCTTGGCGGTGCTCGAACACACGCCCACTGGCCGCTTGGCCACGACACGCATGGCGCTCTCGGAGCCGTCCGCCAGGGGCATCGTCGTGGATCTGCTGTTCTCGACGACGGGAATAGAACGCGAGATCGTCCTCGCAGCCGAGGAGCTCACGATCCCCAGCCTGGGTGTCATGCGCGTGGCCAGCACGGAGCACCTGCTTGCCATGAAGCTGCTTGCGTACGACGCACGCGATCGGCCCATGGATCACGACGACGTGATGGCCTTGCTGCACGTGGCCGATGACGCCGAGCTGCGGCGCGCGGAAGAGGCGCTGCAGCTCATCGCCGAGCGCGGATTTCACCGCGACCGGGATCTACCCGCTCTGTTCGCCGAACTACGGGCATCTTTTCGCGAACACGGTTCTTTGAACCCGTTCTAGTCGCGCGCCGCCGTGTTGGCGTTCAGCCGCCGCAACGCTAGAACCCAGCCCATGGACCTGCCCGCCAGCCTCCCCATGCACCCGGCCGACCTGTTCTTCGGCATGTGCTTTCCCCAGGTGCAGACCTACCTTAGCTATGCCCCGGATCTGATGCTGGACGAGCAGGCGCCCCTGGCGCTGGAGGCGCTGCTGCGGGAGCATTTCCCGCGCTTCTGCTACGGCTTTCCGCAGCGCTGGGGCACCATCCCCCGCATGCGCCTAGCTTCATCCATCGCTGAGCCCGTGCGCCTGTGGGATGGGGAGGACTTCCGCGCGCTGAGCGCGGCCCAGCTGGAGGACGGCCTGGCACAACGCCACTGGCAGCTGCACCTGGTGCAGGGTGAGCAGGGCGTGGTCCTCGTCTTCACCATGGACCACCTGCTCTGTCACGGCTTCGCGGGCCGCGCCTTTCTCTACGCGGCGCTGGATCTGCTGCGCGGTGGCGGCCCGCCACCGGTCCTGGCCCCGCGGCACGAAGAGGAGTTCGTGGCCCTGCAGGAGCACCTGACCGCGCTCTTCCACGGCCTGGCCCCCTGGGCCGCCCATCGCCGTGTGCAGGCCGACGGGGAGCGCTTGCGGCGCCTGGCTGAAGCCCTGGGCCTGCCCTTCACCGAGACCGCCGCCCTGTGGCTGGGGCGCACGATCCACGACACGGGCGCCAGGGAGCGGCCCATGGATCTGCTGATCTTCCGCATGGATCGGCGCCTCGATCAGCGGGATTGGGTGGACCTGCAGGTGGGCAATCGCGGCCTGCAGCTGATCAGCGCCCGCTTGGAAGCGGACGGCAGCTACGACTCGCTGGAACCCCCCAGCGAGGCCCAGGAGCAGGCCGCTGAGCGCTTCGCGGCCCTCTACCCCTGGCTGCCCTTCAAGTTCGCCCTGGCCTGGGGCCTGCGCACGGCTGTGCAACAGGCCCAGCGCGCATCACAGCGCCGCGATCGGGAAAAGCTGGTGGTCAACAACCTGGGCAGCACGGATTACCCCTTCTTCCGCACCATGTTCTTCGATCCTGTCAACCAGGCCGACAGCCTTGGATTGGTCTTCATCGACGGCCGCAAGGATGAGCTGCAGCTGCAGTTCGCTCCGCCCTTGCGCTACCTGGAGCGCTTCGACTGGGAGGACTTCGAGGCGCGGCTGGACAGGAACCTGGAGGCCATGGTCGTGGAGCCGCGGTTGAGGTGCTCTGGGTAGTGGCCTTCGACGGGACGACGAAGCAAGCCCTGAGGGGGCTCGCGGTCCGGGTCCTCAGTCCGTCGGTCCCTCCAGGAGCGAGCGCGCATCTTCAGGCGCTGCGTGGTCCTCCTCTTCCTCCTCGGGAACCGTCGTGGTCGGCTGCAGCCTGCCCTGCCACTCTCGGGCCAGCTCGCGGATGGCCTCGCGGATGGCCTCCTTGCAGGCGTCGGCGCCGCAGTTGGTGGCTGCCAGCAAGGCCGCGTCCCAGCCGGGGACGGCCACCACCCGGGCGTACCACATGGAGTTGCTGCCCGAGTGGGTGAGGGCCGGCTCACCCAGCCAATCGGGAGTGAGCGCGCCCCAGCCCATGGCGTAGTCCTCCAGCCTGGGACGGTGCAAGTTGGTCCAGGCGTCCTTCGGGAGGAAGTCGGGGCGCTCGCCCCGCTCTCCATCCACGTGGGCACCTGCGAAGCGCGCCCAGCTGGCCAGGGTGAAGTTCAGGGTGCCGGCGGGCTCGAGGGCTCGCGGATTGTCGGCCACGGGCACTGCCTCCACCGGTGTGAAGCCGCCAGGGTTCCCCAGGTGGCCCAGGGGGCTGGGAGGTGGCGGCGGACCGAAGCCGTAGTCCGCCACCCCCAGCGGCTCGAAGACCTCCTGGCGCATCAGATCGGCGTAGCTGGCGCCGGTGGCGGCCTCGGCCATGGCGGCGGCGGTTGCGAAGCCCAGGTTGGAGTAGAGGTAGGCTGATCCAGGCGGGTGCAGCGGCGGCTGCGCGAGCGCAGCCTCCAGCATGGTGCGCCGGGCCTGGGGCGGCGGCTCGGAGCTGGCGATGAGCCGCACCATCCAGAGCTTGCCGGGGTTGGCGGGCAGGCCAGAGGTGTGGGTGAGGAGCTGCTCCAGGGTGACCTCCGACCAGGCCTGGTCGGGCTCGAGATCGGCCAGGGCCTGGCCCGGGGTGTCGTCCCAGGAGAGCACGCCCCGCTCCACCAGGCGCGCCACCATGGTGGCGGTCATGGCCTTGGCGTTGGAGCCGATATGCCAGCGCTCGTCCGCCGTGGCGACGGCGTCGCCGTCCGCCCGATCGAGCCCCACCGCGCCCACGGCGACGAGCTCGGAGTCCTGGACCACGGCGGCGGCCAGGGCCGGCAGCCCGTGCTGCTCACGGATAGGCTCTAGCAAGGGCGACAGGTCCGCGGCGCTGCCTGGGGCGGTCAGGGTGGGGGGCGGCGCCTCGGCGATTGGCTCCAACATGGCCATCCCCGAGCAGGACAGGCCCGAGCAAACCGGCACGAAAACCAACATCCGGCGCCGCATTTCTGCTCCTTCGTCAGTATCGGAGGGAGAGTAACTCGGTTGGAGAGCGCGCCGCAGTCCAAGCTACGTGACCGACCAGCAAGCCTTCACGGTCGAGCCCTATGGATGCGACGAAGACTTCGACGGGCACCAGCTGGCAGGGCGCAGCTACGCTGTCGAGCTGGGGTCCTTTGCGGGTTGCGGGGCCGCCAGTGCGCTGATGGAGATCGTCGCAGGGGAGTCGGGTGCCTATCTGGAGATCCTGGACGTGGCAGGCCAGCAGGCCGAGGTGCGCCTGGTCTGGGTGGGCGACTTGGAGGATCCCGAAGACCGAGGTTGCGTGCTGGCCCAGCGCAGCGCTTCGCTGCAGAGCGGCGGACGGCTCGAATTCCAGGTGGATCACCTGCAGGTCTCGACGGATCCGCCCATCGAGGCCTGGGATCTTTCCCTGCGCCTGGGATGGGTTGCGAGCGCTGATCGGGCGGCAGGGCTCGAGGGGCAGGTCACGGTACAGCTGGCCGATCTGGAGGAGCGCCTGGCCGAGTACGGTGATCCCTGCGAGATCAGCGCCATGCTCGGCGCCGAGTGCTACGAATGCCCGGACGGCAGCGGACCCAGCTGCGCGTCCATGATGGCCTTCGCCGGGCAGATGGAGGCGGCGGACGTGGAATTCGACGACGCGCTGCCCCGCTGCGGGGCGTCTCGTTTGCCAGGTGAGCGTCCCTTTGCCGAGGAGGGCTAGTCCCCCCGCTCCGCCCCGATGAACAGCAGCGCCACCCGCTCCAGCCGAGCCGCCAGCTCGTCCTCCCTGGCCTGCACCTGGCCCACGGCGGATAGCGTGGCCAGGCCGTGGGTGTAGAACCACAGGTCCCGCAGGATGCGCTCCAGCTGATCCCGGCTCAGGTCCGCCATCTGCGGGTGGAGCGCCATGCTCTCGAACACGGGCTGGATGGCGTCTTCGCTGCGCTCGAACACCTCGTGGCGGCTCAGGAAGAGCGCCCGGTAGAGCTCGGGTTCCTGCCGGGCGAAGCGCAGGTAGCCCAGGCCCATGGCCAGGAAGGAGCCCGGCCCGGCCGGCGAGTCGTCGCGCAGCAGGTGCTCCATGAAGACCTGCACGATGCGCTCCAGCAGCGCGCTGCGCAGCGCGTCCATGCTGGGGAAGGTGCCGTAGATGGGGCGCACCGAGCAGCCCAGGGCCTGGCCCAGCTGCCTGGCGCTGAGGGCGGCCAGGCCCTTGCTACGCACCAGGTCCAAAGCGGCCTGGATCATCTGCTCCGAGCTGTGGATCTTGCGGCGTGGCAAGGGCGCTCCTTTTTAGTTACACCTGTTGCGCAACGCATGTTACCATACGGTTCCGGCCGGTCAAGCGCTCTGGCAGCCCGGCCTACCGCGACGAGGTGCGACGATGACGAGATTCAACACGAAGGAAGCGCTTTCCGGGTGCTGCGGCCTTCTCCTCTGTCTGACCGCGTTCACGGGCTGCCAGGGAGGCGAACCCGAAGACAGCGGGGGCGCGGACAGCGGCGGCTGGCAGGACACGGGCTTCGCCTGCCAGGCTGAGAACACGGTGGCCATCAGCGGCGACGCCTTCAACTTCGGGCCCGAGGGAGGCCGCGTGGAGGGCGCCGAGATCAGCGTGCTGGAGCAGCCGGGCTTGTCTGCGGTGACGGACGCGGACGGCTCCTATCGCATCGAGGGGCTGCCTTCGGGGCAGCGAGCCACCCTGGTCCTGTCCCACCCCGATCACTACCCCATCACCACCGGCAGCTTCGAGCCATGCGGCCAGGATATCGAGCAGGTAAGCATCCAGGCCCCCACCTACGAGCTGACCGACCTGATGGCCGTGGCCGCGGGCGCCGAGGCCGACCCCGAGGCCTGCCAGCTGGCCACCACCGTCACCGAAGCCGGGGGCAGCTTGTACCAGGCCGAGCCGGGCTCCCACGGCGAGGCCGGCGCCACCGTCTCCATCCAGCCCGCCGTCGAAGAAGATCTGGGGCCCATCTACTTCAACCTGATCACCGCCACCCTGATCTACCCGGACCGGGAGCTGGAGCAGACCAGCGAGGACGGCGGGGTGCTCTTCGTCAACGTTCCCCCCGGGCTGTACCGCCTGACAGCCCGGAAGGGGGGCATGAGCTTCAGCGACGTGCTGCTGACCTGCCAGGCCGGCTACCTGGCCAACGCCTCGCCGCCCTGGGGGATCAACGTGCTCTGAGCACGGGGATCAGAACACCCAGACCGCCGAAGCCCCGGCCGCCAGTCCCGTGGTCCGCATGTGGAAGCTGCCATCGGCAAGGAGCTGGCGCAGGTGCGCGGCGCCCGCTTGGCCGTGCGGGAGCCGACAGAGACGGGCCGCGGCCTGTTCTCCGCCCTGCAGCTGCTGGATCTGGACGCCGACGGTCTGCCCGAGATCGTGCTTGGCAGCGCGGGATACGAGGACGAGGACGCGCCGGGCAGCCGCATCTGGCGCAACCTGGGGGATTTTCGCTTCGAGCGGGTGGCCCTGCCCGCCTCTCTGGCCTTGCCCGCCGACGGGGCGCCCCTGCTGCCACTGGACGTGGATGGCGACGGCCGGCTGGACCTGCTGCAACTCTCGGCCAACGACAGGGAGCGGCTGGCGCCTGATCACCGCGGCTGGCTGCACCAGGGACAGGTCGCCCATCGCCAGTGGCCGCTGCGGCTGACCCTGCCCGGCGGGTTGCCGCTGCCCTATGGGACCCGCATCGAGGCCACCGCGCCCCGCCCCTGGCTGGCGGTCCTGCGCGAAGAGGAACCGCTGCACGTCCCGGACTGGGTCCAGGATCAGCTGCTGGTGGTCACGCCTGACGGGCGGATCCGCGTGGCTGAGCTGGGCCAGGGGCTGCGAGGCCCCCGGCACCAGGAGCTGGAGCCGGTCGAGCTGCCCGCGCTGCTGGGTCCCGGGCAGCTGCCCCTGACACCTGGCACGGCCCTGTCCGATGAGCAGGGCCTGGCCTTCCGCGCCCTGGGACAGGGCTGGGAGCTGGAGCTCTGGGCCATGCATCGCTCGGCGGAGCTGGTGCAGCGGCGGGACGGTGAGGAGCTGCGACAGCTGCGGCCCGCCCGCACCGCCCTGGGCCTGGGCTGCGGTTGGAACGGCCGTTGCCGCCTGCAACGTCAGGCACCCGAGGGCGGCTATCGCATCCTGGAGCTGGATCCCCTGACGGGCGAGGAACGGCAGCTGGGCGAGCCCGGCGACATGCTCCAGGACAGCGCACGCGGTGCCGGTCGCCTGTGGAGCGCCAGCTCCGCGCGCATCTGGGAGCGCGATCCTGCCACTTACGCCCCGCTGCACCCGGACCTGCTGCCCGATCCGCGCTTGAAGTGCCACGGTCTGGCCTTCGACGGCGAGGACCTGGGCTGCTGCTCCTGGGAGGGTGGCGCCCTGGCGGCCTACGATCCCGACAGCCTGAAGGCGCGCTGGCGCCTGGACCTGCCCGTGCCCCAAGGCTGCGATCTGCAACCCGCGTCCGGAGGCTGGCTGGTGACGCAGCGGGACGGCCTGGCCTGGGTGGACGGCGAGGGGCGGCTGACAGCCGAGCACTGGCTGGGTGGGCAGCCTCTGCTGGTAGCCCACGAGGACGGCTTGTGGGCGATCCTGGAGCACAGGGTCCTGTGGCTCGACACGGCTGGCCGGCGCATCGTGGGCGGCATGGTCGTCCCCAACGCGCTTCGCGCGCTGCCCGTACCGCCGGGTGGGGAGCTCTGGCGCTAGCCGCCAGGGGAGCGGGGCAGGCTTTGGCAGGCTTGGATCGCCCAGCCGGCTATGTTGCTGCGGCACTGCGCTGCGAGGAGAATCCTGCGGCCATGGCCCACGTCCGCATCACCGGTTCGACAGAGGAGTGCCTGCTGCCCCTGGCCCCCACCACGCTGGTGGGGCGGCACGAGAGCTGCACCTGGGTGCTGGATGCGCCTCAGATTCCCACCTTCTGGGTCGAGCTGCGCTGGACCGAGGCTGGCTGGACCTGGCGCGAGCTGGGCGGCGATGCCCGCGGTCCACGTAGGCCGGTGCGGGGGCGGGCCTCGGGCTGGTGGCTGCTGGATGCCGGTCAGCGCATCAACGGCCGTGGCATCGTCCTGGAGCTGCTGGACGACCGCGCCCCCCAGCGCTTCACCGTGGACCTGGCCTCGGGCGAGGTGCTGCTGGGGCAGGATCTGCTGGCCCTGGTGGCCGAGGATGGCGCACAGCCCACGCCCGCCGACTGGGAGCGGCGCGAGGAAGCCGAGCCGCTGCGAGACGGAGCGACCTTCACCATCGGGGGACGCGCGTTCCGCTTCCACGACGCGGCGCCCGTCCCCGCTACGGCCCAGCGGCGCATCGACCTGGCGCAGGCCAGCGTCCAGCTCGAGCTGAGCCGCGGCGATGGCGGGCCCCTGCTCCAGCTCTGGGACGGGCCGGTGGAGCTCTCGCTGCAGGGCGCCTACCTCTGGGCGCTGGTCCCCTACATCGAGGCAAGGCTGGCCGACCTGCCACGGGAGGGATGGCTCGGCCTGGACGAGGCCCATAGCCGCTGGCAGGAGCTCTGCCCCCATTCCAGCTCCGAGCCGGAGCGTGTGGGCCAGGACCGCAGCCGCATCTGCCGCGCGCTGCACGCGCGAGGCGTGGCGAATCCCCACGCCCTCTTCGCACGCCGTCGCTTCGGCAAGCGCTGGGGGGTGCGCTTGCTCTTGGAGCCCCGGCAGGTGGAATTGAACTTGTGACTCCTTCTACAGCAGGGCGATCACCTCCACCAGGACCACCAACACCGGCACATGGGCCATGTACAGCCATAGCGTGCGTTGTCCCAACCACTCCAGCACCCGGGACCACCAGGCCCTCGACCGCAGCCCTTCCAGGCGCGGTATCACCTCGCGCCCGGCGACGATCCCCAGCAGCGCCACACCGAACCACGGGAAGAAGGGCTGAAAGTCGAAGGAGGCCACGCGCTCGGTGCCCATTCCCAGCCAGCGCAGGAAGGGGTGGTCGAACACCTCGCTCCGCACGAGCGCCCCCAGCGCGATAACCGCCGTGCCCAGCAGCGCGTTGAGCCGATGGAGCCGCAAAAAGGCCAGCCCCGCCACGCTGCAGGCGGCGATGCAGTGCAGGATGCCGAACACCACCATCCACGAGGGCCGCAGCACCGCCGAGGCTATGGTGACCGCGGCAGCGCAGCCCAGCAGCTTGGCGAGGCGGCGCAGCACCTTCCGGGGTCGGATGGCCTTGCGGTTGGCGAGGTAGAGGCTGACTCCTACCAGGAAGAAGAAGCTGCCCGCGATGCACTTCTGAAACACCCGCCAGCCCAAGGACTCGTTGATTTCCAGCTCGAGCAGGCCTCGATCCGCGGCGAACCAGGTGCCGTGGTAGACGACCATCGCCACGAACGCCACGCCGCGGGCGATGTCCACGGATTGGTACCTCAAAAGACACCCTCAGAGGGCTCCGCCCCCATCACCAGCTCCAACACTCCCCCCGCCGCGATCTGCGCGTGGCTGATGCGTGGCTCGCTCAGGGCCTGGCCGTTCAGGGTCGCCGACTGGACGTAGAGCTTCTCCTCGCCGGCTCCCTGGGCCTCGATCACGAAGGTCCGCCCCGCGCCGGCGTCGGGATGCAGCTCGAGCTCCACCCGCTCGAAGATGGGGCTGCCCAGCTCGTAGACGCCCTCGCCCGGAGCCACCGGGTAGAGCCCCATGGCCATCAAGGCGTAGAGCGCGCTGGTGGCGCCGGCGTCGTCGTTGCCCGGCAGTCCGTGGGGCTCGGCCGCGAAGTGCTGGGCCAGCAGCTCGCGGCTGCGCTGCTGGGTCCGTTCTGGGGCGCCGGCGTAGTTGTAGAGGAAGGGCGTGTGGAAGCTGGGCTCGTTGTCGGGCTCGAAGTGCCCTTCGTCGAAGAACTGGTCCAGCTTGGTCACGAAGGCCTCTTCGCCGCCCATGGCCTCTGCCAGGCCGGCCACGTCGTGGGGCACGAAGAAGCTGTAGATCCAGCTGCTAGCCTCGCAGAAGTCGTCGGCGTCGGTGGGATCGAAGGGATCCACCCAGCTGCCGTCCCGCAGGCGGCCGCGCATGAAGCCCTGCCCGGGATCCCAATGCTCGCGCCAGTTGTCGGCCCGCGCTTCGAATTCTTCGGCCTGGTCCTGGTAGCCCAGCAGCGCGGCGATGCGGGCCGTGGCCCAGTCGTTGTAGGCGTACTCCAGGGTCATGGAGGCCGACTGGGTGGGATCGCACTCGTGGCTGACGTAGCCGTTTTCGATGTACTCGGGCGGCGTGCCCAGGTTCAGGTAGCCGCAGATGCCGTCGGCCAGGAACTCCTCGGTGTCCTCGGTCCCCGCTTTGAGCACCGCCTCCCACAGCAGGGCCTGGTCGTAGTCGCCAAAGCCCTTGTCCAATGCGTCGGCGGCCACGGCCACGGCGTGGTTGCCGATCATCACCCGCGAGTAGCCGGTGGCGCACCAGGTGCACTTGGGCAGCCAGCCCCCCTGCTGGTAGAGGTGCAGGAACGAGGCCACGCGGTCGTCCACGGTCTCGGGCTCCAGCAGGGTGGCCAGGGGGTGGCTGGTGCGGAAGGTGTCCCAGACGCACCAGTCGTCGGCGTAGAAGCTGCGCCCGGAGCAGGCCTCGTACTGCTGGGCCACTCCGCTGGCGCCGCTGACGAAGCTGCCGCTGGGCTCGACGTAGTCGGTGGGCTGCATGGCGCTGCGGTAGAGCGAGGTGTAGAACAGGTCGCGCTGCTCCTGGGTGCCCCCCTCCACGGCCACGCGCCCCAACAAGCAGCTCCAGGCGTCCTCGGCCTCGGCGCGTACCTCTTCGAAGCTCTTGCCCTCGGTCTCCAGCGCCAGGTTCTCCGCCGCTTGCCCCTGGTCGATGAGCGACAGCCCCACCCGCGCCTCGATGGTCTCGCCCTCTTCGGTGGCGAAGCCGAAGTAGAAGCCGTGGTCATCGCCACCGATGACGTACGTGACATCGGGCGTCGCTTTGCCATCGGCGAAGATCCCCTGGCTGTCAGGAGCCCGCGAGAAGCTGATGTCGAAGTGCCAGGTGACCTCTCCGGTCGAGCCCGGGGCCTCCTGCAGGCTGTAGGCCAGCAGGGGATGCACGTTGTAGCTGGCGCAACCCGACACGCCATCCGCGCTCAGCAGCACCTCGCACTCTTCCTCGCCGGCGCCACCTCGCGAGTGCCCCAGGTCCAGCATGATGTACGCCTGCTCGCTGGCCGGGAAGGCATAGCGGTGCACGCCCACGTGGGCCGTGGCCGTCAGCTCCGCCCGCACGTCGAAATCCTGCAGCGTGACGGCGTAGTAGCCTGCGGCCGCCTCTTCGCTGTCGTGGTCGATGGCCGACGTGAAATCGGCTGCCAGCTCGTCGATGTCCCCCACCGCGGGCATCAGCAGCACGTGGCTGTAGCCGTTGGCGCCGCCGCCGGGGCCCTCCAGGTGGGTGTGGCTGAAGCCCTCCATGCGCTTGGCGTCGTACTCGTAGGCGTCCACCGAGCCGGCCTCCACCTCGCTGTCGGGGCTGAGCTTCACCATGCCGTGGGGCAGGCAGGGGCCCGGTATGGCGTTGCCGCTGCCGCCGGTGCCGATCATGGGATCCACATGGGCCAGGGCCGCGCTGCCGTCGGGGCAGTGCTCGCTCCAGGTCTGGCTGCGCTCGCCTAGGGCGCAGGGGAGCTCGATCAGGGGGACGTCGCCACCTTCGTCGCCGCAGCACGTCAGCAGAGGCAGGAAAAGGAAGCGTGGAAGGCCCATGACTGCCACTATGCCCGAAGCGCGGTGCCCGCCAAAGAGGCCTGGTGACGGAGCGGACAGGCGCTCGCTGTGCCTCGTCTATGACTCCTTTGAAAGGTGGGCCGTCAGGAAGGGGTCGGGCTCGGTCGGCGAGCCGCAGCAGGCCTCGGCCGCGGCCTTGCAGCCCCCTTGGCAGCTGCGCTCCCAGGCGCAGCCCGCGCAGACCTGCGGGCGAGCCTCCACGTACGCCTGCAAGGCGGGGCCATCGAGGATCTGCCGCAGGCTCTGGTGGCGCAGGTCCTCCAGGATGGTCGGGCTGTGGTTGCAGGGTCGCAGGCGCCCCGCCGGATCCACGGTGTAGTAGGCGTTCCGCGTGCCCAGGGCGCAGAAGCCGAAGCCGATGCGTTCGTAGCGCTGGGTGGGCAGCAAGCAGGGGGGCATGGGGATGGCGCTGGCCATGGGCAGCACCCAGCGCCCGGCCAGCTCTTCGGCCTCTTCCAGCAGTGCCTGCAGCTCGGCGGCGGAGGCCTGCAGCCGCGCGATATGCCGGCCTCCCTCGCCCCCCGAGTTGAAGCGGTTGAGCATCAGCCCGTCGGCACCCAGGGCCAGCGCGATCTCCACCACCCGCCGCAGCTGCGCCAGGTTGGGTCGCAGCGCCACGAAGACCAGCACCACCTGCTGCCCCCGCAGCTTCAGTTCTGCGATGGCCGCCGTGACCCGGTCGAAGGCTCCTCGCCGGCCCGAGAGGCGGTCGTGCAGGGCGCGCTCACCGGCCAGCAGAGGCAGCTCCCAGGTGGTGATGCTTCCCGTCCCCAGCGCATCGATGCGCGCCGCGTCCAGGTAGCCACCGTGGGTGATCAGGTTGAGCTTGACGCCGCTGGCCGCCAGGCCATGGACGATGTCGGGCAGATCAAGGCACGACGATTCCCAGCGGGGATAGGCCTCAATAGTCGGAGCAGAAGCCAACGGTAGACAGTACGGGTGGACACGGATAGCGGTCCAGCGTGCCGAGTTGCCATGCGGCTCGGAGGAACACCACGATCCAACGATGATGAAGACAGGAGCCCGAACATATGAGCCAATCACTGGACGAACTCAAGGCCGCTATCCTCGAAGATGGCATCATCGATGCAGACGA
>CAYVQL010000264.1:0-16253 GCA_964454135.1 uncultured Enterobacterales bacterium
CACATATAGACGCCCGCACCGTGGGTGTAGGCGCGGTTGTCGATGAAGCTGCAGTCCTGGATGGTGAGGTCGTAGCCGCTGCTGTTGGCGTAGAAGTGGTAGGCGCCGCCCGTGCTCGTCTGGCTCTCGTTGCCCTCGAAGGCGGTGTTGTAGAGCACGGCCGAGCCGTCGTAGTGGTGGTACACGCCGCCGCCGGCGCTGTAGGCGGTGTTGTCGGTCACGCTGGAGTTGTACAGCTCCAGGTCGGTCTGGTAGCCCACGTGCAGGCCGCCGCCCGAGCTGCCCTGGGCCTCGTTGTCCTCGATGGTGGCGCCGTCGATGGACAGCGTGGCGTACAGCGAGTCGATGTACATCCCGCCGCCTGCGGAGCCGGAGGAGATGTTGCCGCTGAGCTCGACGCTGTCGAGGGTGGGGTTGCTGTAGTAGTAGGCGTAGATGCCGCCGCCGTAGCTGTAGGCCAGGTTGTCGGTGATCGTCACGTCCGTGAGCTCAGCGTCGCTGTGCTGGGCCAGGTAGAGCGCGCCGCCGTAGCCCAGTTCGGCCTCGTTGCCGTCCAGGGTGACGGTCTGCAGCTCGATGGGATCGTTGCCGTACTCGGCCCAGATGGCGCCGCCGCTGACGTAGGCGGCGTTGTCGGAGAACTCGCTGTCCGTGGCGATGAGCACGCTGGCGTCGTACAGGTAGACGGCGCCGCCGTAGTTGGAGGCGTAGTTGCCGTCCGCCACCACGCTGTCCAGGCTCAGGCTGCCCTCGGTCATCAAGGCGATGGCGCCGCCGTAGCGCGCGGAGTTGTCCGAGAAACTGGCGCTGGTGGCCACGAAGCTGCCCCCGTCCTGCAGGTCGGCCACGCCGCCGTCGTAGGTGACGCTGTTGCCCTCGAAGCTGGATCCCAGGTCCTCCACGGCGGCGTCGGTGTCCTGGTAGAAGCAGCCGCCGTAGTGGGCGCTGTTGCCGGTCCAGCTGTTGGTGCTGGAGCTGACGGTGGCGTCCTCGCCCACGAAGATGGCGCCGCCGTTGTAGGCCTGGTTCTCGTCGAAGGCGGCGCCCTCCAGCTGCAGCGTGGCCTGCTCGTCCAGGTAGATGGCTCCGCCATCGACGCCCGAGCTGTAGTAGTAGGCCGAGGCGTTGCGCTCGAAGCTGCCGCCGTCGACGGAGAGGCTGCCGCTCTCGCCGACGTAGACGCCGATGCCATCGGTGTAGTAGCCGGTGTTGTCGGCGACGGTGCAGTCGCTCAGGGAGGCGCTGGCGCCCTCGTGCAGGTAGAGGGCGCCGCCGGCCGTGTCCGCCCCGTTGCCGGTGAGCTCGCAGGTGTCGAAGCTGAGCGTGCCCGACTCCACGTAGATCGCGCCGCCCTCTTGGGCCCAGCCATCGGTGAACTCCGAGTCGCTGAAGCTGGGCGTGGCGTCGCCGGTGACGTAGACCTGGCCGCCGGAGATGCTCTGGTTGCCGGTGAACTCGATGTTGACGAAGCTGGGGGCGCCGCCGTCCACGCTGGCTCCGGATCCGCCGACGTGGCTGGAAGAGCCCATGTTCTCGACGATGAGATCCTCGAGCACCGCGTCCACCCCCTCCAGCTGCAGCCCGCCAGCCCCCGAGTTGCGCAGCGTGAAGCCCTCCAGGATCGCAGCCGAGGACTCCCCGCTGGTCATGGTGACCGCCCAGTCGTCGCCGCTGCTGCTGGCGTCGATGATGGTCGACGAGGCGCCCGAGGCCGACACCACGCTGATGGCCTTGCCCAAAAAGTCGATGGACTCCTCGTAGGTGGCCGACTCCACGGAGATGACGTCCCCGTCGGAGGAGGCGTCGATGGCGTTCTGGATGGCCGTGTAGTCGCCGCCGCCGTAGCGGTTCACCACCCAGGTGGCGCTGTGGGCGATCCCCGGGAAGAGCAGGCCGGGCAGCAGAATGGTTGCGTGGCGGAGGGACATGGGACGCTCCCAGGATGGGGGTTCAGAGCGGGATTCAGTGTACCGCAGGTTCGGACTCGGCTCTGCTGCGCAGCGGCTACCAGACGGCTCTCAGCGCGACGCCTACGCCACCTTCAGCTTGGTAGGCCGGTGCCACGGACAGCTGCAGGCCCTGGCGCTTGGCGGTGTGAACCTGGAAGAGGTTCATGGTGAGCTGGGTGACCGCGCCTACTCGCGCGACAGAGGTTCCCACCGCCACCGTCGTTCCCCAGGGGAGCCCCACCGTCGTTCCCCAGGGGAGCCAGCGCCTCCCGAGCCTTGCGAGCTGGCAGAGGCCCAGGCCCGCCAATGCCGTGTAGAGAGGGATGCGGATCGTGGGTATCTGCAGCTTGCGCAGGCCGCGCGAGGAGAGCGCGGCCCCGCCGGTGGCGGTGGCGGAGACCAGGAACGACGTACCGGCCATGATACCCAGGACACCTGGCCAACATTCCCCTCCGCCTTCCCCCTCGTCACGGCAGGCTGCGAAGGTGACGGCCAAGCTGATGAAGGGCAGGGAGATGCTGGCCAGGGCCAGGGCGTTGCCGCCGTAGTACAGGCGGCGTCCCTGTCGCAGGTCGATGGCGCTCAAGGGCTGCTCCGCAGCTGTCTGCGCGACGGCCGGTGCCGGCTCCCCGAGGGCGAGGGCGGTGCAGAGCAGGATTGGAAGGAGCATATGGAGAGTCCCGGGCGGGAGCTTGTCGACGGGATCATCGTACCCCAGGAGACCTCCCCCTGCTGTCGCGGTGGGGGCGCAGAGCGGATACTGGCCCCGGGTCCAGTTCGAGTCCCCACAGGTGCTCCCGCGCGTGCGCTTCACCCTGCACCTGACCACGGCCTGCAATATGCGCTGCGACTACTGCTACGCGCCGCCGCAGGCGGGCCGCGTGATGTCCTTCGAGACGGCCTGCCAGGCCTTGGACCTGGCCGCGCGCTTGAACCCGGACGACGTGGCCGGCATCGCGCTCTTCGGGGGCGAGCCCCTGCTCTGCCAGGATCTCATCCGCGCCCTGGTGGCCGAGGCCCAGCAACGCAGGCGAGAGGGGCGCGGCCGCTTCCACTTCAAGCTCACCACCAACGGCCTGGCGCTGACGCCGGAGTTTTTGGACTACTCGGTGGAGAATCGCATCCAGATCGCCATGAGCCTGGACGGCGTGCGCGCCTGCCATGACCGGCATCGGCGGCTGCCAGGGGGCGGTCCCAGCTTCGACCTGCTGCTGCCCAAGCTCGAGCTGTTGCTGGCGCGGCGCCCCTACGCTACCGTCTTCATGACGGTGGAGGCCGATACCGTCCAACACTACGCCGAGTCGGTGGCCTTCTTGCTGGACCAGGGCGTGCGCTACGTGGTGAGCTCCATGAACTACGCCGGGCCCTGGACCGAGGCCTCCCTGGACGAGCTGGAGCGCCAGTACGAGCGCCTGGCCCAGCTCTACCTGCAGTGGAGCCGGGCCGGCCGCAAGTTCTACTTCAGCCCCTTCGAGCAGAAGCTGGCGTCCCATGTGCAGGGCGAGGATTGGAAGCGTTGCCGCTGCGCGCTGACCGAGCGACAGGTCTCAGCGGATCCGGAGGGTTGGCTCTACCCCTGCGTGCAGTTCGCGCGCGGCGGGGAGGCCTGGCGCATCGGGCATGTGGCCACGGGCTTCGACCAGGTCGCGCGGCAGCGCCTGGCCAGCCTGGCCCGGGCCCAGAAGCGGCCCTGCGCCGACTGCGCCCTGGAACACCGCTGCTTTCACACCTGCGCCTGCCTGAACTGGCAGGCTACGGGTGCGCTGGACCAGGTCTCGCCCGTGCTCTGTCGCCACGAGCGCATCCTGGTGCCCCTGGCCGATGGCGTGGGCGAGGCGCTGTACCGCGAGGGCAACCAGGGCTTCTTCATGAAGCACTACGATCCCGCCGGCCCATTACGGTCGCTGATGGAGGACCTGGCCTGAGGGGAGCGGGCTCCTGGGGTCTCAGTCCCGCTGCCGTTCGTCCAACCAGGCCAGGAAGTCCTGCACCTGGGCCTGCAGCTTCTCGCGCCCCTCCACCCGCTGCGGGCCGTCCGGACCCTGGCCGGTGTCGCCGTACTCGACGGGATCGTAGAACATGCCGACGTAGCGGGCGCGGGCGGTGGCGGCCAGCTCCGCGGACACGTAGCGGGCGGCGCCCTTCATGTCGCGGCCATCTATGGATTTCCGGCAGCTGTCGGTCTCCTCCACCACCTGTTCGAAGTCGGAGAGCGATACGTACTCCAGGCCCAGGTCGCCGTCGGCGCTGCAGACGTCGAACCGGTCGAAGGCCAGTGCGCCCTCCAGGATCTGGTAGTCGGCGACGTAGCCGCATTCGTTTTCGATCCAGACGCGGCGGGCCGTGTACTGGGAGCAGTCCTCGCCCGTGCGCAGCTCGTCGTGCCCCGCCTCTCCGAGCTGCTCGCGCAAGACCTCCACGGCGCTCTCTTCGGAGAGGTAGACGGGATCCGTGACGGCCTCGCAGCCCCAGGAGGCGTAGCCCTGACCGTGGTGGAAGAGGGGGGCGACCAGGGGAAAGAGCAGATCGCAGCCCGCCAGCAGCAGGGGGCAGCCCAGCAGCGCGGTGCGCGCGGGATAGCGGGGCGCGGGGGGCGTCGCCACGGCTTGGGGCGCAGGGAGGACTGGCTTGGCCTTTGGCTTGTGCGGCGGTCCATCGTGGGTCGTGATCATCGTTGCAGTCCTCCCGCCAGCTCGAAGGCGAAGCCGAAGTCGCGCCCCGCACCTAGGAAGTCCGCCACCAGCTCGTGCTCCGCATGCGCGGACAGGCCCAGGTCGAGGAAGCCGCGCACCCGGCCGTCGTTCTCTTCTCTGCTGGCCAGACGCCAACCCGCGGCTGTGCCGACGACGGTTGCACCGGTGGAGCTTCCCCGCATCGCGAAGCCAGCCAGACCGGCGTCGAGCTGCAGGAAGAAGCCCCAGGCGAAGCTGGTGGCGTACCAGCGGCCCAGGGCCGACAGCTGCGTGCTGGCGAAGTAGCGCTGCAGGTACAGCAGGCTGCCGCCCACGCTCCAGTGGGGTGACAGGCGCAGCTCCACCGCAGAGCCGGCGCCCCAGGAATAGGCCGCGTCTCCCACGCGTACGCGCAGCGGCTGCACGGCCAGGCGGGGACCGGGGGCCGAGCGCTGGACCGCTCTGTGGGCCAGCCGCGCCTCTCTCTTCGCCTGGCGCTCCTCTTCCCTCGCCAGGCGTTCCGCCTCCTCCGCTTCGAGCTTCTCTTGTGCCGCCTGGCGCTCCTGGCGTGCGGTTCGCTCGGACTCGCTGAGGAGTGCCTCTCGGGCCTGCGCGGCCACGCCGTGGGAGCAATCACCCACCGTGGTCAGCCCGATGCGCTCCTGCTCCTCGTGCACGCGCAGCAGCAGGCCGCAGGGCAGGCCGGTCGCGGCCAGGGCGCGCTCCAGCTCCGCTTGCGGATCCGCTGCGTCCGTCGTCAAGCGGTGCTTGACCTGCAGCTCGTCCAGCTCCTTCTGCAGCGAGCGATAGCGCGCCCCCAGTTCCTGCACGGCGACGGCCACCAGGATGGGCCCGTCCACGCGCTCCTGACGACCGGGGCAGCGTCATCCCCTCACAAGGAATACCCCAGATTCACATTGACATAGGGAAACCCCGTGCTTCGGCGTCGCGGCGTGATCCAGCGGGCGAGACCAAGGCCTGCCTGCGCCTCCACCATGAAGCCGGAGACCGAGGTGAACTTGGCGCCGGTGTAGGCCAGCAAGATCCCGCCCGCTCGCACGGTGTTGGTTTGCACATGCAGGTAGTAGGCCTCGGTGGCCAGCAGCATGCCGCAGTCGAAGTCGCCCACGGGGTAGCCGCGGTAGCCACCGCCTGCGCCGAGAACGGTGAAGTCTTCCCACAGCAGAGCCAGCGAGGACAGGGACACGCTGCGCCGCGGGGCCAAGCGCGCTTCGATGTTTGGTTTCAACAGGACGGGAGCGAGGAAGGAGGCGGAGATGCTGTAGTCGTGTTCGTCCAGGGGGCGCAACCAGGGGTAGCGGTAGCCGTGGCGCCAGCGGTGGTACGCGGCGCGCAGCGTCGTTTTGCGGGACGGAGCCTCCTCGGCCCCCGCTGTCGCCGCAGGCTCCGGCTGCGGAGGCTCGCCTGGCAGGGGCGACGCGCTTGGAGTCGAATCCACCTCGAAGGGCGGATCCGGAACCCCCAGGCAGGAGCCCAGGACCGACAGCTCCACCTCTTCGCCGACGCGGGCCGACAGGAACACGCTGCAGCCCAGGCCCTCCTGGGCGTGGATGCGCCGCATCTCCAGCCGCTCCCAGCCACCGGGCGCGGCCGTGCGGAAGCGGATGGGCAGGCCCGCCAGCGCCTCCTCCAGCGCGGGTCGCAGCTTGCTGGCGCCGTTGCCCATGAAGCCCACCAGCATGGGCACGGCCAGCTCCTGTTGTCGCTGGCGCAACGCGGTGGCGATGGCGGCCGCCTGGTCCAGGTCCTGGTCGCTGGCGGCAGCGGGGCTCGTCCGGATGAGCGCGGCCAGGACCAGGCTGGGCAGCACGCCGCCGCGAATCGCCTGCAGAAGGGCCGCGCCGCTCATGCCAGGGCTCCGCTCTGTCCCATTCTCTCCGCCTCGCGCGTGTTCTCCGGATGCGCTGGCATCGTACCCGAAAAAACTTGTGATTCGCGACCGTGCCCCTGGCTCTGGTAGGCTGTCGCTGGAGGTGCGCATGTCGCTGTTCGTGGGAATCGCCCTGGTGATCGCCACTTCATCGGCGCAGGAGCCCACCTCGACGGGCGCGGCCGACGACCTGCTGGGTCGCGGTGACTCGTGGTGGCTGGGGACCGGTGAGTCGGCCTTCCGCGCCAGCTACAGCCAGTTCGGTCAGCTGCTGCAGCTGGACGCGGATCTCTCGGGGGAATGGAGCAGGTACGTGGAGCGTCAGCGCGTGGGCTACTCCCTGGGCTTCGAGGGCAGCATGCACCCACCTGCCTTCAACGAGAGCTATCCCGCCTACGACGAGGGGGAGTCCTTCCCGTGGCCTTGGGATCTCGAGGCCCTCTACTGCCGTGATTTCGATTGGGGGGATTGCGTCGCCGACCAGGAGGACATGTGGAGCGAGTTCATGCGGGCCAGGGCCGAGCTGCGCTACTACCCGCGCGAGGACAGAGATGGCTTCCTCTTCTTCGGGGGGCAGATCGAGAACCTCGCAGGTGCCGAGAAAGACAGTGACGGCGGCGTGGACTACACCGGCCACCTGGCTGGGCGCCAGCTGGTGGGTGGGGGGTGGGGGCGGCTCTTGAACCGTGGTCCGGGCATGCGCCTGGCCGAGGTGGAACGCGAGCTGCGCGCCGCAGGCAGCCTCTCGGGACCCATCCCGAAGCAGCTCGGCAGGGACATCGCGCTGGCTTGGTACGAGCTGCGCAACCAGATTGGGCGCGCCGAGCACCTGCAGACGCTCCTGAGCGCGCTGCGCGAGGCCGGGCTGCTGATCGAGGAACCCTCGCCCGCCGTGACCTACCGCCTGGTCCGCATCCTGGAGGACGGCCACCTGGATGAGCGCTGGGAAGGCGCCATGGCGCTGGTCGTGGCGGATCACAACCTGATCGTCTGGTGGTCGGGCCACCGCGCCACTACGGTGGAGAGCTGGTTGCACGGGCAGGCTGCCTTGCACCTGCGGCGCTCCCCGGACCGGCAGCGCCAGCGCCGCTTCGCCGCCGGGCTGGCCGCCGCGCCGCCCATTCCGAGCTGGGGCGCTGCCATGGGCCTGGTCTTCGTGGAAGGCTACGCCTCGCGCTACTTCTACGATGAGCAGCAGAATGCCCTGGGGGCGCTGGAGTGGGGCTGTCGCCTGCATATTGGCCTCATGGAGGGTGACAGGTACGTCTACTTGCTCGTCTACGACTACTTTCTCGATCCAATGGAGGCCTGGTTCGGCGAGCGGGCTTTCCAGGCGGAGCCCAGCCTGACCTGGCACTTCGCGCGCAGCGCGGGATCCGCCACCTCCATCAGCGCCAGCGCCCGAGCGGGCATCATCGGACTGGCGGCGGAGCTCTCGCTGACGCACCGCTGGGGAAGGGCGAAGGGGTACTTCGGCCCGTACTGAGTCCTGATTTCGGGCCTTGGGTCAGGTCCCGTTGCAGCCCAAGCTCTCCCAGATGCTGCAGGCATCCAGCTCCGCGTCCAGCAGGTCATCGCAAGAGGACCATTGGGAGACATCGGGTACGCCGTGCTCCTCGTCGCAGCCGGTGTTCGCGCGCAGGCAGTCGTAGTAGGGCGCCAGGTCGCAGCCGTATCTGTCCAGGCGCTCGCAGTCCGCCAGGGCGCGCAGGGCGAAGCCGCCGCAGGTCATAGAGACGAACTCCAGCTCGCACCGCGGGATCGTTCCGTTCTCCGCGCATTCGCCCAGCTCTTCGACGCACTCGCCCCAGCCGGAGGTGTCCAGCTCTTGGGTCTCCGCATCACAGACGGTGTGGTCCGTCAGGCAGTCGAAGTAGTCGGCGATGTCGTGATCGCAGTCCTCGAAGATGGAGCAGTCCATATACCCCTCGAGGTCGTTGTCGCCGCAGCTGACGGCCGCCAGCCAGTCTTCGCAGGGAGGAGGGGCGTGGCTGGTGGCTTCGCGTCCCCCCAGGAGCAAGAGGGGCAGGATCGCCAGTCGCCGCATGCGCGGTCCTCCGTTCTCGGATTCGCAGGACGAGCATAGCAGAGCGCGCGTCTGCCGGTCACCGCCGGTGCAGCACCTCCTGCCACAACGCCTGCCGCGCCCGCAACCCCGCTCGGACCTCCTCGTCCACCTGGCGGGGGGATTTCTGCCAGAGGAAGCGGCCGCGCTGGATGAACTGCATGTCCAGGTAGACGCCGCCGCTACACCTGGCTGCGCTAGGGAACGATCCTGTGTCCATAGGATCCCGGGACGTACAGGCTCCATTGGCCGGTGGCGAAGCGTGCCGCGGCGCAGGCGTGGCAGACGATCCTGCTGCGCGGGGATCGATGGGCGGGCAGGCCGTCCTCGGCGACCTCGAGGTACACCCTGCAGGATCCCTTGACGTCCATGGTCTCGCAGACTCCAGGCACTTGCTCCTCGCAGTAGCTGGTCGACATTCCAAGGATGCACTGCATGTTGATCGTTGCGTGCAATTCCCCCTCCTTGTCTTTCCTCGTGTGTCCGTCTATCTCTTCGGCACGAACGGCAGGGTGCTTGAGGTTCTCGATCCGCTAAGCTGCTCGCGGAGGTTCCCATGTCCCGCAGAACCATCGTGATCACCGGCGCCACCCGCGGCCTGGGCCGCGCCTTGGTGGAGCGCTTCACCGAGGCCGGCCATGCGGTCTACGGCTGCGGCCGCAGCCGGGACGCCGTGTCCGCCCTGCGCCGGCAGCTGGGCGAGCCCCATGGTTTCGCGTCCGTCGATGTGCGCGACGAGCGGCAGGTGCGGGCCTGGGCCGAGCAGGTGCTGACAGCCGGCGGGCCGCCGCAGCTGCTGGTCAACAACGCGGCGCTCATCAACCGTACGGCGCCCCTGTGGGAGCTGGGCGCCGACGAGCTGGGCGACGTGCTCGATGTCAACGTCAAGGGGACGGCCAACCTGATCCGCCACCTGCTGCCCGCGATGATCGCAGCGGGGAGGGGTGTGGTGGTCAACCTCAGCAGCTACTGGGGGCGCAGCTGCGCCGCGGGAGAGGCCCCCTACTGCGCCAGCAAGTGGGCCATCGAGGGCCTGACCGGGTCGCTGGCGCAGGAGCTGCCCAGCGGCCTGGCCGCCGTGGCCGTCAATCCCGGCGTCATCGACACCGAGATGCTGCGCACCTGCTTCGGTCCGGCAGCGGGGGGCTATATCGACCCGCAGGCCTGGTCCCGCGTGGCCGCGCCCTTCCTGCTGGGCCTGGGGCCGCAGCACAACGGCGCCTCGCTGACGGTGCCTGGGCAGTGAGGGCGGAGGGCGGGGTCGGCGTCCGGATCCCGGGCGTCCAGGTCATCGCTCCGCAGCGCGCAGCACGCAGAAGGGATTGTCGTAGATGGTGCCGGTGACCGCGTAGGCCATGGTGGTGCAGCCCGCCCGACACAGGCGGCGGTGGGCGCAGCGCGCGCAGCCCCCCTCCAGCAGGCTCTGATCCCAGGCGGTGTTGTAGGTGAAGTTTCGGGCTTCGCGCCAGATCCGGCCAAAGGGCGTGCGACGGACGTTGCCCACCACGAAGGGCTGGGGGTGGGACGGGCAGCCCTTGACGTCGCCGTTGGCCGCGATGCCCACCACGCGGTAGCCCGCGGTGCAGCCGGTCCAGAAGCCCTGACCGCCCGCGGCCGTGGCCCGCAGCTGAGCTTCGTGGGGGCCGTAGTAGCCGATGTTGTCGGCCACGGCGATCTTCACGCGCCCTCGCCCAGCCAGCTGGGCCAGCTGCCGCTGCAGGTCCGGCAGCTCGGCGGGGCGCACCAGGTACTCGTAGCGGATCTCCAGCAGCCTCCCCAGGGGCATGGCCAGCTGCACTTGCCATGCGTCCGCCCCCAGGGCGGCGATCAGGTCGTGCATGCGGCCCAGGTCGTGGATGTTGCCCCGATGGATCTGTGTGACTGCAGTGGTCTCGAGGGGCGAGGAGGCCAGCAAAGCCAAGGCGCGCAGCGCGGCGTCGAAGCGCGAGCCCTGTGCGGTCCCTGGCGCCACTCGGATGCCATCATGCGCATGTCGCAGGCCGTCGAGCGAGATGGCCACCGCCTGCACCCCCGCGGCCAGCATGCGCTCCAGGCGGACCTGATCCAGCAGCAGGCCGTTGCTGATGATCGCCACGCGCAGCCCGCCGGCGGTGAGCCGCGCGGCCAGCTGCGGCCAGTCTTGCCGCAGCAGGGGCTCGCCCCCGGTCAGCTTGACCGTGCCGCAGCCCGCTCGAACCAGCTCGTCGGCCAGCGCCAGGGCCTGGTCGCCGCTCAGCTCGTCCGGGTCGCGCCGCCCGGCCGCTGCCAGGCAGTGGATGCAGCGCAGGTTGCAGGCACGGGTGATCTCCCAGAAGCAGGTCTGGGGGACGCGCTCCGCTTGGCTGGCAGGCTCGGAATTCAAGGGGTGGGGGTGACGCCCTTGTACACGGGGACGGCGCGCTCGCCGGTGTCGCTTTCGTTGCAGTCGCCCAGCGCCTCTTCCAGCTCGGCGGCGATCAGCTCCGGATCGGCGGTGGCGAAGAGCCGCTCCAGGTAGTCTCCCCTGTCGCTGTTCTGAAGGCACTGGCAGAGATCGCGCTTGTCGGAGTCTTCCAGCTGCGAGCTGTCGATGGCGCTCCAGAGCTCGGAGGTCTTCTCCAGGTCGCAGTCGGAGTCCCAGGCGCAGCCGGAGGCCGCCAGGCCCAGCAGCAGCAGCCCCCCCAGGGCCGGCGCGGGCAGGCCAGCGGCGTAGCGCAGCAGCTGGCTGGTCTCGCGCTGCGCCCCGCCGGGCAGGGCCTCATGCAGGTCGCGGACCAGCTGCTGCACGTCCCAGGAGGAGAAGAGCTCGGCTCCCGGCGCTGCCAGGCGGCGTGCCCGGCGCTTGGGGGAGAGATCCTGCTGCAGGTCGCGCAGCAAATCCGCCAGGGATTCCCAGAGCCGCGGATCGTCGCGGCGCTCGGCGAGCAGCGCGAGCAGGGCCGTGCAGGTCTCGTCCAGGCCCGACCAGGGGCGCACCTCCACGCCCTGGGCGCCGAGGAAGGCGCGCACCTGCTGGGTGACGGTGGGCTGCAGCCAAGGCGTGGTCATGGGTTCTCCGTGGTTCTGTCGGGGGGGCTCTTCAGGTCGTGGGCGTGACGCCCTTGTACAGGGCGATGGCCTCCATTCTCCTATACCGGGACCGCTCCTCTTTTTCCTGGCAGGCCTCGAGCTCGGCTTCCAGCACCGCCGCGATCTGCTCGGGCGTGGCGGTTTGGAACAGGCGGGCCAGGTCGAGCTCGCGGGGCGCCAGGCAATCGCGCAGCTGCTGCTTGTCGCTGGAGTCGAGGGAAGACCCGTCGATGGCCTCCCACAGGCTGGGGGGATCGGCCGGGGGCTCTTGCTGGACGGCGTCGGTCCGGACGGCCTCGGCCGCCTCGGGCTGGGCAGCGTCGGACTCGTCTTCTGCGGGCTCTTGCTGGACGGGATCGGCGGGGGGCAGCTCGTCCGGCTGGGCAGTGCCGTGCCAGGAACAGCCAGATGCGGCCAGACCCATGAGCAGGAAGCCGGTGCGCAAGGGCAGGGGCAGGCCGCGCGTATACTGCGCTACGGCCCCAGGATCGCCGCGCTCCTCGGCGGGCAGGGCGCTGCGCAGCGCGCGCGCGATGTCCTCTCGGGTCCAGGAAGAGAGCAGCTCGGCCCCAGGAGCGGGCAGCTGGCCTTGCTGCCTGGCGCCCTGGGCCAGATCCCGCAGCAGGGCCGCCAGGGGCTGCCAGAACTCGGGATCGCCGCGCCGCTGGCGCAGCAGGTCGTGCAGCTGGGACAGGGTCTCGTCCAGGCCGGACCAGGGGGGCAGCGCCACGCCCTGGGCGGCGATGAAGGTCCGCAGCTTGTGGATGACTGGAAGCTCGATGGTCACTGCGCGCTCCTTGTCGTCGCGCCTGGGTGACGGAGCATACCCTCAGAATGAGGATAGCCTCCGGAGCCAGGCTGGAATCTGTTTGGACCGCGGGCTGGACAAGCTGGTTCCTTGGATGGCGAGGCCGCGACTCCGACGCCTCGCCGAAGAGGCCGCTGCGGCTACCGCGGACGCGGGGAGCTGATCAGGGCTCGGGGTACAGAGAAGGCAGCACCTCGGTGTAGCCGAAGCCCGAACCCAGCGTGGCTGAGAACTCCCACAGGGTCTCGCCCTCAGCGCTGACGCCCTCCAGCACGCCCGCGCTGCCCCAGTTGACCAGCGTGCTGCCATCGTCGAAGCGCGTGACGTCGCCGTAGCCCAGAACGTAGATGTCCGGATCGCGGCGGTAGCTCCAGACCTCCTCGGCCTGGCCGGAATCGGGGTCCAACCTGTACTCGACAGCGCGGGAATAGGCCCCCACGTCGGGTCTGCCGTTGTCGAAGATCAAGACGCCTTCCTCCTGCACCTCGAACTGGTGCTGCCGGGCGCTGAACGCGGTGCTGCCGTCTTCCAAGACGAAATCGCTGTCTTCCCCGCCGACCTTCCACAAGAGCTGCTTCTCGGCGCGATCCACCTTCCACAGCTGATCGAAGCTGTTGACAGACACCCAATACGCATCCTCTTCGGGGATGTAGTCGATAGCGTTGCAGTGGGTGTAGCTGATGCCGGACAGGACCTTGCGATCGGGATCGTAGTCGATGAAGTCCCACACGCTGAAGGCGATGCTCTCGCTGCCATCCGGTGCGAACTCGACCAATGCGTCGCCCGCCACATCGTGTCCGTCGAACTGTATCAAGTCCTCGCGCAGCACCGCCACCGTGCCGTCGGGCAGCTCCACGAAATCGTGGTGTCCGGTCTCGACCTCGGCCACATCCTCGTAGTTGGTTCCGTCGAGGCGTACGCGCGAGATCTGCGTTTCGCCGCCTGTGAGACTGCCGATCGTCATGAAGGTCAGCGACTCGCCATCGGGGGAGAGGTAGGCCCGCGGCACGCAAGAGTTCTCCAGGCCGAACAGGGGATGCTTCCACCACCAGACGAAGTCGCCGTCCGGATCGATGATGGCCACGTAGCCGGTCTCGGTGGTCAGCGTGGATATGGCCAGGTACATGCCGCTGGAGCTGCCCGCCGTGACCTCCACGGTCGGCAGGCCGCTCGGTATGCCATCCGGCGTCTCGAGCAGGTTGTCGTCTCCGTAGAGCAGCTCACCGCCGATGCGGGCGCCGATGCGGAAGTGGTACTCTGATCCGGGTTTCATCCCCAGCAAGGGCAGCTCGAACTCTGACTCGCTGCCTATGGGCGCGGTCATGCCGTACACTGCGGTCTGACCGTAGTCCACCCAGGCCTCGTCGACAGTGCGCCCGAAGCTGCCCTGCAGCAGCGCCACGGTGGGGATCT
The DNA here is from genome assembly GCA_964454135.1 of uncultured Enterobacterales bacterium. GTDB lineage: Bacteria > Myxococcota_A > UBA796 > UBA796 > JAFGLY01 > CAYVQL01. The sequence continues at coordinate 13,847 of CAYVQL010000264.1, forward strand.
CGTCGCTCATGGTCCAGCTGAGATCCACATCCAGTTCGTTCTCTGCTTGATGGCATGCGGTCGGCACAGAGAGAACGAGAAAAACGCACGTCAAAGGTCTGCTATGCACGATGTTGCCAGCTGATGGGATCGGGCCCGCATTGTAGCATGGGGCCCGGGATTTCGCTCGCCCTCGACCCAGAACGTCTGCGCTACTCGTCGATGAAGAACACCGTGTCGAGCCTGACGAGGCTGACCCCGGCGCTGTCGAACCACAGCTGTCCCGCTGCCGCGTCTGAGACCAAAAAGCCGAGCCACGTGGCCTCGCACTGGCCCACCAGCTCCATCAGGTCGTCGCTGCCAGGGTCGGCCAGCATCTCGACGGTGACATTCAGCTGCGCGATGTTCTCACCAGCCTCGGCGTAGACGATCCGACCCACCACCGCCGCTGGGTCCATCCCCTGGATCTCTGGCGCGTGGATACCGAAGGTCGCCTTCATTCTCTGCCCGTTCTCAGCGAAAGAGGGCAGCGGCCCGGAGTAGAGCAGCCCCGAGACGCCGTTGGCGGCCTCGCGCACGCTCTCCTTGGAGTAGGCCAGGTAGGGGTCGTTGGGCGCATCGCCGCCCGTGAGCACCGAGCCGATGCAGGCGGTCGATGCGCAGCCGTCCTCGGCCTCGAGGATCCGCAACCGCCTGCCGCTGATGAACTCGTCGATGGCGTAGGCGAAGTAGCCCAGGGGCATGTTGAGAGAGTTGGTCTGGACGTGGTTTGTGTCGCCGGGGAAGCGGTGGTCGAAATCGTGTTGGATCCAGAGCGACTCGTCCATCGCCTGTTCCGCTGCGGTCACCAGTTGCTCGCCATGCCGCGGATCGATGTTCAGGTCCTGCGTGTTCCAGGCGATGAACAGCCGCGCGTCCAGCAGGCCTTCGCCGACCAGGTGCGCTGGCGAGGCGTCCTGGTAACGCTGCCAGACCTCGCCGTTGGGCTGCCCCTGCTCGTCGTAGGGGGGCCCGCCGAAGATGTGCTCCATCACGGCGTGGATCGCGCCCTTCTCGTCACCCTTCTGCTCGTAGTAGGTGATGAAAGACGAGATGCCCGAATCGAAGACGGCGCCCGTGAGCCCTCCGTAGCGGACCGCTGTGGTCACGGCGCCTGCGCCTCCCGACGATGTGCCCCAGGTATGGATCTGGTTGTCCCACACCTCGAACCCGGCACCGCCAGCGCGCATGAAGTCGATGGAGCGGGCGACGTGGTAGTAGCCGTAGTGGTTCTCGGGATCCACCGGATCGCTGGGGCCCAGCCCCTGCCAGCCGTCGCACCAGTCGTTGCGCGGGATCAGGATGGCCCAACCCCGCCAGGCGGCCATGTTGCTGACGGCCGTGGCTCCCCGCAGCTGAACGGCGGAGAAGGACTTGACTCTCGATGGTTCACAGGAGAGGGAGATCTCTTCTCCGCTGTCGTCACCCACTGCGCTGCCGTGATGAAAGACCAACAGTGGCAAACGATCGTCGGAAGACACATCCGCTGGCCGCAGGACGTGGAAGGTGGGCCGCCGGTCGTCAAGGGGACCGGAGTAGTAGTCCTCCGCCTCCTCGGTCACGGCGTACTCCACCGCCACGTAGTCCATATGGGCGTAGTTCTCGGTCTCGATGGAGACCTCGACGACCCCCGATGGAAGCGGAACGTCCTCCTCTGCTGTGTCGTCGGTGGGGACGCTGTCCCGGGAATCGCCAGGGGAGGGGACGGAGCCGCCTGGGTAGGGGACGGTATCGCCGGGAGCGGGGACGGAATCACCAGGAGAGGGGGGGCGCCGCAGTTTGCAGTCACATGCCATGACACCCGAGATCGATGTCGCATAAAGCAAATAGACAAGCAACTTTCTGGACATCGTTCGGCTCTTCTCGGCATCCCGTGAAGGTGCTGGAGCATACCATGCCACGGGGGGCTTCGCCATGGTGTGGCCATGGGGCGGTCAGAAAACGTCCTTATCTGCGTTCGTAAGGTCGGTCGTGAGCGTGGCGGCATGCGCAGGCTCCATCCGCAACGCGCCCGATTCCGCCCCGACCAGCCTGCAGCGGCTGGCCGACCTGCTGCACTCTCAAGCTACGCCCTTCAGGTCCGAAGTGGATGAACCAAGCACCTGGAGCCCGCCATCGCTCCGCCTCGCGTCAATCGGATCGGGCTTGGTCATCCTTGCGGCCAACCGATGCATTGCCAGGGTTGAAAGCCGATTGAATTTCCGGGGCATCTCAGATGCCCCGGCGCGCCCATAAGGCGCGGGGCTCAAAGGTCCTGCGGACCTTTGAGGGGCAAGCCAGCGGCGGCAGCCGCGGTGCCCGCAGGGCAGGCGCAGCCCTGCTGAGCGCTAGCGGTGCGGGGGGAGGCAGCCTCCCCCCGCAAAAGAAACAGGCCGACTCATCGTTGCGG
>CAYVQL010000265.1:0-16157 GCA_964454135.1 uncultured Enterobacterales bacterium
CAATCGGCTTTCAACCCTGGCAATGTATCGGTTGGCCGCAAGGATGACCGAGCCCGACCCACAGAGCGAGGGCGCGCCGGGCTACCGACTCTCGTTGACCTCCTCCAGCCAGGCGTCCAGCATGATCAGCAGCCACAAGGCTCCCCCTTTGTTCTGCCCCTCCAGGTGGGCGCGAGCAAGGGCGCGCACCGGCTCGGGGCGCCACAGGCCCCAGCGGTCCGCCTCCAGGCGCTCCATCCTGCGCCGCAAGAAGCCCGCCCCGGCGTGCCGCAGCCAATGATGCAGAGGAGAAGGGAAGTTCCGCTTGGGGCGTCGGATGATGGAGCGGGGCAGGTGCCGGGCCAGCAGCGCTCGCATGGGCCACTTGGGGCGAGGAAGGCCCAGACGCGTGCGCAGCTTCCAGTCCCCGGGCAGCTGGTTCAGCAGCGCCACCACGGACCTGTCCAGCAGCGGGTAGCGCACCTCGACCCCGCAGGCCGATCCCATGCGCTCGCTGCGCGCCAGGGTGTCCTCGGGCAGCCAGCCCTGCTGGTAAACGCCCAGCACGGTGTTGATCGCGTCGGCCTGCAGGCCGTTGTACAGGGGTGACAGCACCTCTTCGCGCAGCCAGGGCCGCGGATCCACGTCCCTGCGCAACAAGCGTTTTCGCGCCTGGGCGTCGAAGACCTCCGTGCCCCCCGCCAAGCGCTGGAAACCCAGGCTGCGGGGTCGCAGCGCCTGATCCGGCGCGGGCCCGCCGCGCAGGCCGCGCTCGGCCCAGCTGCGGGCGCGCCCGGCCAGGCGCCCCAGCGTGGTGGTGCGCCGTGCCAACCTGGCCACAGCCATCACGGATCCGCCCGCCAGGAGCTCATCGCCACCATCCCCCGAGAGCACCACACGCAATCCACGGCGAGCCTCGCGCAGCAGGATGTACTGGCAGACGGCGGCGGGATCGGGCAGCGGGCTGCCCATGGCCCGCAAGCAACCGCCCAGTGCGTCCTCGAAGTCCCTGCCGTCCATGTCCACCTGGGTATGCCGGGTGCCCAGCAGCTGGGCGACGCGCCCGGCGAAAGCGGCCTCGTCATGACCCGTATCGCGAAAGGCCAGGTGGTAGCTGCGCACATCGAAACCGCTGCGCACGGCGTAGCGGGCGATGACGGAAGAATCCAGGCCGCCGGAGAGCATCAGGCCGATGGGCACGCCGGTGCGGCAGCGCCGCGCCACCGCCCGGCGCAGTAGGCGCTCGAGCTCGCGCAGCAGGTCCCGGTGCGAGGGCAGCTCGCCGCCACCCAGCTGCGGGCGCGCGAAGCGCTGGATGCGCATGCCGTGGCGATCCATCCGCAACAGGCAACCCGGTGCCACGGCCTGCACCTGCCGCAACAGGCTGCCTGGCGCATGCACGTAGCGAAAAGCCAGGTACTCGCAGAGCTTGGCCGTGGAGATCTCCCGCGAGACCCAGGGCAGACGCAGCAAGGCGCTGGCCAAGGAAGCGACGGCGAAGCGGGAAGCGCTGGCGGCGTAGTGCAGCGGCCGCAGGCCCAGGGGATCCCGTGCCAGGTAGAGCGCCTCCTCATCTCGATCCCAGACGGCCAGGGCAAAGGCGCCATCCAGGTGCAGCAGGCAATCCGGTCCCCAAGCCTCCCAGGCGCGCAGCAGCACCTCGGCATCGCCAGGCACCCTGGGACCGAGCGCCCGGGGACCGGGCATGCTGCGGGCCAGGTCCACGTGGTCGTAGAGCCGACCGTCGAAGGCCAGCACGTAGCGCTCGCTGCGGATGGGCTGGACCTTGCCACCCGGCGCGACGCGGTTGCGCCGCTGGGCCAGGTAGACCGGGCCCTCGCTGAAGAAACCCTGCTGGTCGGGGCCGCGCAGCGCCACCGCCTGCGAGAGCCGCTCCCCCTGCTCGCGTGCGGGGCTGCCTTCGAAATGCAGAATGCCAGCAATCCCGCCCACGGAGGCGCTCCTGCAGCCTGAGACCGATCCAGCTTGGCCCTCTCTGTGGCGCTGTCAAGCCCCCGCTGGTGGGGAGAGGAGGCTCAGGGGCGCGCAGGTGCTTCCGGGACCCTGCCCCCCAGGATCTCGCAAAGGTGCTTCGAAACGACAGATGGCGCCGGTGGCACCTCGTGCAGGCCGTACCGGCGGGTGCCGCTTTCCAGCAGCGGCGCCAGGGCAAGCCAGAGGGATACCTGCGACGCGGCCACGTAGCCCGTGGCGCAGGATTCGGACTGCGACATGGGCCCCACCAGTACGCCCCCACCCACCTCTGCCATGGCCCCAGGCAGCAAGGCGGCGCATTCCGTCGCTTCGTGAGGACAACAGCCGGCATCCAGCTCTACCAAGCGCAAATCAGGACGCGTGGCGGCCAGGGGCCCCTGGAGGTGCCAGCCTCTGCCATCCCGCAGAGGAACGCTGACCACCCAGGAGCCCTCGGGCAGCGAGAGGGAGAGAGCGTGAGCCGTGGACTCCAGCTGCAGCGCCCCACAGATGCTGCAGTCGGCGTACTGCGAGACGGGCCTCCACTCGCCAGCCCAGCCGCGGAAGGGCTCCCGGGCGGGGAGGCTGCCCTCTTCCTGCTCGCGCATGGCGCTGAGCCCGTCCCAGAAGCGCAGGTCCGCGATGGCGAAGAGTGTGACCAACAGGCTCAGGGGCAGGATCTCCGACCACCCGGGCCTGTCCGGAGGCTTGCCCAGCCGCTGCCTCAGTGGAGTGACGGCGATTCCGGCCAGCACCGTCCAGCCCAGGGTGGCGGAGGCCAGGTAGCGCAGGTGGAGCCGGGTGCCCATCAAGACCGCCAGGCCCGTGACAGCCGCCAGACCCAACAGGAGAACGACGAGGCGCAGCGGGCGTCGCGGGCCGCGGACCGCCACCCCCAGCAGAGCCAGCAGAGCCAGCGGACCCAGCTGGGCCCAAGGCTCGGCCCGCAACAGCTCGACCAGCACCTCGATCCCATGCTGAGGCCGCAGCATCCAGGCCTGCAGGTCCGCGGGCGGCCCGGGATGCCACCAACTGCCCAACAAGCCCCCGCCCTCGAAGGGCCGCAGCAGAGGTCCCAGGAAGGGAAAGGCGCAGGTCAGGCCGGCAGCGAGCCCCGCCCCCAACCACGGCAGGCAGCGCCCCCCCCCCAACATGGGCGCCACCAGCAGGAAGACGCCCGCGGGCAGGGCCACGGGCTTGGCTGCGGCCGACAGGCCCCAGAGCAGGCAGCCCGCCACCATCCGGAGGCCCTCCCGCCAAGCCGGCCGTCCTTTCTCACCCAGGCTCTGCGAGGCGCTCCAGACCAGCGCCACGCCCCACCAGGACAGGGCGATGGCCAGGGCATCCCCTCCCCGCAACAGGCTGACGTAGACCAGCAGGGGCGCCACAGCCGCTACGCTGCCCACGGCCCTTCCATCCGCCAGGCCCAGCGTGCGCCCCAGAGACCAGCCCGCAGCAACGGTGGCCATCCCCGCGATCAGCGACAGCAGCAGGGATGCCGCCAAGGGATTCCCCGAGAAAGAGAGCAGGGCTATCATGCCAGGGTGCAGCGGGTAGGGATGGCCGAGAGGGCCCGTGACGGCCGCAGCTACGGCGCCAGGGGCGTCGGGCCCGAAGGCGCCGCGCAGGTCCACAGCCCAGAGCGTACCCAGGCGCAACAGCGCGCCCAGCCCCAGGCAAAAAGCCAGTCCAGCCAGGCCGGAGGATGCGACGAGCTCGCTCTGTTCCTTCTTCGGGATCTGGTACCTCCCGGGCGCCAAGGTCATCTGGCACGGCTCTGGCCGCGCAGCGCCTCGGATCCGATGTCGAAGCGCAGCGCCAGATCGGGCCACTGCCTGTCTTCGGCCCAGGCCGCGCTCAGGTTCAGGCCCAGGCAATCGCAGCGCGACACGTAGCCCAGACCTAGCTTGCGCTCCACGAAGCTGGCGTCGTCCAAGGACCAGCGCAGGCGCAGCGAGGGGATCCACTGGTCACCGGCGATGGCCAGGCGCCAGGAGAAGCGCCCTGTCAGCTGGTTCGCGTCAGCGATCCCCTGCAGCCCGGCCGCACCGAGGGAGACGGCCCGCACGCCGTCGTCACGCCCCAAAGAGACCAGGCCGACGCTTTCCTGCCAGCTCTCATCCGCATTCCAGCGGCTGCCGGTGGCCACCTGCCCCCACCAATGCCCCCTCTTGAGCCAACCCAGCAGCTGGGGCTCGAAGCCCCGGGCGGTCCAGGGCAGGTCCAGGCTCAGCTGCAGCGGCAGCGCGCGCTGCGCCAGCCAGCGGCTGCGGAAGCGGGGCCCGGCCCACCAGGCCGGCCGCTCGGTCAAGCGTGGGTGCAGCACCTCGAAACCCTGTTCTTCGGCGGCCACGGACAGCCCTGCCCCCAGAGATGGTTCCAGCAGGTGCCGCAGCGCGCCGTGGTCGCCCCACAGGGGCAGGGAGGCGCGCGCCGAAGCCGAGAGCGTCCCCTCGCCCAGCCCGCCGGGAACCTGCCCCTCGGCAAAGACCTGCTGGTCCGCCCAAGCCTCCTCTTCCAGGTCGCGCAGCAGCTGCCCGTCGACCCGCGCCTCGGCTTCCAGCTCCACAGGCCCCAGCGGTCCGCCCCCTCGCAGTCCCGCCGTGGCGCGCGTCACCAGCCAGCTCTCCTCCATGGCCGCCAGGCTGGAACCATGGCCCGCCAGGGAGAGGTCCAGCCCCAGCTCCGGGGCCACGGGCCAGGGCGCGCGCGCCGGCATGGACAGAGCGATGCCAGCCAGGCGCTGGCGCGCGCCTTCGGGATCTTGAAAGGCGTCGTGGTCCAGGCGCAGGGGACCGGCCGCGAGCAAGGCGCGGCTCTCGTGGTAGGGCAGCTGGCGCGTCAGGAAGTCGGTGCCGAAATCATCCAGGTAGTCGTGATCGCTGACCGCGCTGCCCTCGCTGGCCACGCGCCAGGGTCCCGAGGCCCAGCCGTGCCGCCAGCTCCCCATGCCGCGCCAGCGCTCCTCCGACGCGTCGTAACCAGCCACGGCGTGCAGCTCTCCCCCCTCGTCCCGGCCCAGGGCGTAGCGCAGCTCGCTGTCCAGACGCAGGCCGCGCTCCTGTCTCAGCCGCGGCGTCAGCGTGAGGTCCGCCGGGCGTCCCAGCACCAGGTAGAGAGGTTGACCCAGCTCGAAGCCCTCGGGGGTCCAGCTGGGCTGGGGGGCCAACAGCCCGCTCTGCCGCTGTCGTAGGGGCAGCAGGCCGGCGGGCAGCGGCAGGATGGGGCACTCCGCCACGCGCACCAGGCCGCCCACGAAGGCGGCGCGACCGCGCTCTGCATCCACCCGCACGCGCCGGGCGGAGACACGCCAGGGCTGACAACGCCCATCGCAGGAGCAGCGGGTCAGCGAAGCGCCGTCCAGCAGAATCCGCCCATCGGGGGCCAGCTCCAGGCGTTCGAAGCGCATGAAGCCCTGGGGACCCGCGTAGCTGCCCTCCTCCAGCCAGGCGAAGCTGCCGTCCAGGGCGAAGGCGAAGCGCTGCGCCTCGACCTGGCCCAGGCCCAGCGCGAAGCGCACGTCGCCCTCCCCGCGCACCACGCCCTCCTCCACCACGACCAAGTCCGCCTGCACGACCAGGTCCGCAGCCCGCGGGGCCTCCGCGCCGTGGGCCGCCAGGGCCCAGCTGAGACAAGACGCGAGCGCGGCGTTCAAGGCAGGCCGAGCAGTTCCCGCACGGCCCCTACCAGGAACACCGATCCGCTCACCACGACCTCCTGTTCCGGACCGCGGGCCAGGGGCAGGGCCTGTTCGATGGGACCGGCGGGCATCACGGGCACGGCCAGGCTCTCGAGGGCCGCCGCCACCCTGCCGGGCGCCAGGGCCCGCGGGTGGGCGCAGGCGGTGGTGAAGATGCGATCCACATGGGGCGCCAACATGGCGCCCATGGCGCGGATGTCCTTTTCACGAGAGCATCCCAGCAGCAAGGTGCGCCGGCCGCGCGCGGGTCGCCCGCGCAGGTAGGCGGCCAGGGTGACGGCACCGTCCAGGTTGTGGGCCGAGTCCACGAGCACGTCGGGGGCCACCCACTCCAGGCGGCCGGGCACGCGCACCTCGGCGATACCCTCTCGAATGGCCTCGTCTTCGCATGTGAGATCCATGGGCAACAGATCCACGATGGCCAGTGATACTGCGGCGTTATCCACCTGGTGGGTGCCCTCCAGGCCCACGCCCAGACCCGAGCGCACCGTCCCCGGCCCCTGCCAGATGAACGAGGCGCCATCGCGAGAGAGGTGGAAATCCTCTCCGTAGACGAAGAGCCTGGCGTCGCGCGCCTGTGCGATGGCGCGGATCACGCGGCGGGCCTCGGCGGGCACGCCGCCCACGGCCACGGGAAGACCAGGCCTCAAGATGCCCGCTTTCTCACCGGCAATGGATGCCACATCCGGGCCCAGCTCGTCGGTGTGGTCCAGCCCGATGCTGGTGATGGCGCCTACCAGGGGCTTGCCAACGCTGGTGGCGTCCAGCCTGCCCCCCATGCCCACCTCCACCACCGCCACGTCCACGTTGCGCTCCGCAAAGTGCATGAAGGCCACAGCTGTCAACAGCTCGAAGTAGGTCAGCGCCCGCTCGTGCTCGCGCAGGTCCACCAGCGAGCAGCCGATCCCCGCGCTCTCGCCGGCCACCAGCTGCAGCAGCCCTTCCAGTTCCTGATCCGAGATCTCGCGGCCGTCGATCTTGATGCGCTCGTTGACCCGCTGCAGGTGGGGCGAGGTGTACAGCCCCACCCGAAATCCCTGGCGCCGCAGGATCTCGGCCACCATGGCGCAGACGCTGCCCTTTCCATTGGTCCCCGCGACGTGCACCATGCCGAAGCGCTCCTGCGGGGAACCCAGGCTACGCATGAAGCGCCGCATACGGTCCAACCCCAGGCGAACACCGCTTCGCGCGGCCGCAGCCAGAATGGGGTGTTGATTCATGGGCGATCCGCGAGGAGGGGAATGGCGTGTCTGCGCCCGCAGGCGTGGCGACTGCTCCCAGCCTATCTCACCCCGCCCGCAGGGATCCAGGGACGGGTCCGCCCCTCCACCCCCTCCGGCGCACCATGCCAGGAGCGCTCAACGGTCTTCGCCATCCGAAAGCCACAAGGAACCGAAGCCGATCCAGAGCTCGCCGGCCAGGTAGCGCGTGCCCGCGCGATCGCCTTTGCGCCGGGCACGTAGGTGGTCGTTCAGGCTCTCCTTGCCCGACTCGCCGAGCGCATCGGGATTCATGCGCAGCTCCTTGATGCTCTTGCTGCCGTAGTGGACCATGGTGACGGTGCCCTCGCCGTCCACGGACAGCACCACGGCCACATGGCTGATGCTGTCGTCTAGACGCCCGTTTCCGTTCTTGTCGTAGGTGTTCTCGAAGAAGGCCACATCGCCGGGGCAGGGCTGCTGCCGGCGGTGGAAGACCTTGTCGGATCTGGCCTGGGCGAGCATCGAGGCGCTGTCCCCGCTCAGCTCCAGGCCGGCCTTGGCGTAGCTTGCCATCACCAGGCCCGAGCAGTCGTAGCGAAAGACATGGCCGCAGCAGGACAGGCGCCTGGCACCCAGGAAGGACCTGGCCGCCTTGGCGACCTGCGCACCCTCACGCTCGCAGCGCCGGCTCAAGGGCTCGTCCTGCATGGGCTGCGCCTGCTCTTCGACGACCGCAGGCTGGACCAGCGGCGTGGCCAGCTGGGGTGTGGCCTGCCCCAGCGAGCCCAGGGGCCCGGGATAGCGGTAGACCGTCGGGGCGCAGCCCAGGGCCATCAGCAGCGGAGCGACTTGGATCATCTCACCTGCACAGTCCAGGATGACACGTCAACATTCTACCTCGACACCGGATGAGGTAGAAAGCGTTACCTGTGCAGACGCCGAATCAGGCCAGAGAATTCAGTAGTTCCAGCCAAGCCCGGCGTTGAGGGTGGTGAGCTGGCGCGGCGCGAAGGCCACCATCATCCGCAGCTGGAACTTGCCGCTGACGATTCGGAAGCCGCCGTCCAGGTTGAGGTGACGGTAGTTCTCATCGAAGTGCTCGCTGGATTTGAAGCCCGACACCGTGGTGATGCCCAGGTCCAGCTGCTCTTCATCGCCAATGCGCGGCCCGGCATGCACGATCACCGTGCCGACGCCCAGGAAAGGACTGAACTGGGCCTGGTTGATGCCCACCAGGGTGCCGAAGGGCAGCGTCCAGCCCAGGGTGGCGGAAAAATCGAAGGCGCCCAGCTCCAGCTCGTCGTTGCCCACGTAGCCCGAGTAGCCCAGCTGGAAGGTCAGATCGGGGATGGGGTTGTAGCCCTCCCAGGCGCCCCAGCGGCCATAGCCGCCAAACGCGGTCTGGCGCGAAAACGCCAGATACCCCATGTTGGCGCCGATCTCGAGAGAGAGCGGCAGGCCCTTGCGCGCCTGCAGCCACGGGATCCACAGCACCGAGTTGGGGTCACCCTCTTCGTGCACCCGGGCCCAGTGGGAGGCCGAACCACCCACCGACTTGGTGTCGATGAAGGCGACCGTGCTGCCCACGCCCAGATCGAAGCCGTAGACACCCAGAGTCTCTCCCGGGGCCATGGGCTTGTTGGCCACGGCCAGGCCCAGCTGGTTGACCACCACCTGGTAGGAATCCATCACGACCTCGGGCTCCACGGCCGTGCCGTTCCAGCTGCCCATCCCGGAGAGGATGACATCTTCGGAGGCCTGTGCTGGCGAGGTGGTCAGGGCGACCAACAGGGGGGCGGCGAGGAGGGAGGGGCTCATGGGCGGACTCCTGGGGCGTAGGAGGGATCCTACCCAGGGGGGGGGGATGGGTCAATGGCCATAATCGTCGGCTACGCCGACGATGCCATCAGCAATCAGCCGTCAGCAATCAGCATCTTCGCGGCCTGGGCATGGCGAATCGTCTTCACCGGCAAGTCTCGTCTTCAACAACCACCTCAGTCGCCCAGAATCAGCGAGCTGTGGGCCGAATGCTGATGGCTGACAGCTCGTCGGCCGTACCGCGGCCGACGATCAAGGTCAAAGGGGAGTGGCCGCGGCTGGGGAGTCGGAACGACCGCGTGGTCTCGTAGTCGTGGTCGTGGACGTGACCCCGCGAACCGCGCCTAGAGGTAGCCCAGCGACTTCAGCTTCTCGATCTCCGCCGGATCCAGCTCCTGCGTGTTCTTCATCTCGTCGATGGCGGCCACGAACTGGTCGTGCTGCTCGGGAAAGCGCTTGTCTCCGGCTGCCAGGATGTCGATGGCCGCGTCCGTCTGGCCCGCGTCCTTCACGTAGCTGCCGATGGCCAGGTACAGGGCGGCGTTGACTTGGGGCGCGTACTCGCCGGCCAGCCGCTCCAGGGTGGCTGCGGCCTCGGCGCCCTTGCCGCCGCGGGCCTGGGCTTCCAGCGCGATGTTCTCCAGCGCCCAGGCGGTGGGGCGATCGGCCTTGCCCAGGCCCAGAGCCTGCGCGGCCGTGCTCTCCGCCGACGCGTATTCGCCCTTGACCAGGGCCGCCTGGGCCTCGGCCTGCAGGTCGGCCACGCCCTTGCCGCAGCCGACGAGCAATGCAAAGAGCAGCAAGAGGTAGGCGAGCGTACCTTGATGACGATTCATGACGGCCTCCAGTTCGCGGGGTGCGTACCTAACAACTCATCCATTCTCCGCCATCCTCCCCCGCCCGCCCACTCTTGCACAAAAGCGCCCCAGGATTTCACTGCCACCTGCACGGACGGCGGTTAGTAGGCGCCTCCCATCATTAGCGCCGGTGTCCCCTCTTGCCGCGTCCCACAGCTCTGATCGCCATCCTGATCGCCTGCCTGCTCTGGTCCGGGCCCGCCCACGCCTATATCGGCCCCGGCGCCGGCTTCGCCTTCGCCGGCTCGCTGCTGGTGCTGCTGACCACCTTCTTCCTGGCGGCCGGCACCATCCTGTTCTGGCCCATCCTCTACCTTTGGCGCCTGATCCGGGTTGGCAATCCCCTCAAGAAGGCCAGGGCGCGGCGCGTGGTGGTGCTGGGCCTGGACGGCCTGGATCCGGGCATCGCCTTCAAGCTGATGGCGCAAGGGCGCATGCCCAACTTCAGGAAGCTGGCCGAAAAGGGCGTCTTCCGGCCGCTGGCCACCACCAATCCCTCCATGTCGCCGGTGGCCTGGTCCAGCTTCACTACGGGCGTGGATCCCTCCCGGCACGCCATCTACGATTTCCTCACCCGCGATCCGCGCAACTACATGCCGCTCTTGTCCTCCACCGACATCGGCAACCCCAAGCGCGTTCTGATGGTGGGCGACTACAAGATCCCGCTGGAGAAGCCGCGCATCAAGCTGCTGCAGCGCAGCCAGGCCTTCTGGAAGCTGCTGGGCGAAAAACACATCCACTCCATCATCCAGCGCGTGCCCATCACCTTCCCGGCCATTGAGTTCAACGGCCTGCTGCTGTCGGCCATGTGCGTGCCCGACCTGCGCGGCAGCCAGGGCACCTTCAGCTTCTTCAGCACCGCCAGCCAGGACGGCCAGGCCGCCTTCACCGGCGGCGAGCAGACCGTGCTGCGGCGCAAGGGCGACCGCATCCGCTCGCGCATCGTGGGGCCCGACAACTCCATGTCCAAGCAGGGCGGGCGCATGACCCTGCCCTTCACCATCATCGTGGCTGACGACAAGCGCAGCGCGCGCCTCGAGATCGACGACTGCGATCCCTTCTCGCTGCGGGTCGACGAATACTCCCCCTGGATCAAGCTGGTCTTCAAGCCAGGGCTGGGCATCAAGGTGCACGGCATCGCCCGCTTCCGCTTCACGTCCCTGGACCCGGACGTGAACCTCTACATGACCGCCATCCACATCGATCCCGAAGACCCGGCCATGCCCATCAGCCACCCCACCACCTACGCCATGTACCTGGCGCGCAGGCAGGGCAGCTTCGCCACCCTGGGTCTGGCGGAGGACACCTGGGCGCTGAACGAGCGGGTGATCGACGAGCAGGCCTTCTGGGACCAGGCCTGGCTCTACTACGACGAGCGCGAGCGCATGTTCCTGGACGCCCTGAAGCAGTGCCGCACGGGCGTGGTCACCACGGTCTTCGACACCACCGACCGCATCCAGCACATGTTCATGCGCTACCTGGACCCCAGCCACCCGGCCAACGAGGGCAAGGACGTCGAGCGCTTCAAGGACGCCATCTTCGAGCTCTACGAGCGCATGGACGGCCTGCTGGGCAAGCTGGACCACGAGATCGAGCGCGAGGACACCGTCTTCATGGTGGTCAGCGACCACGGCTTCAGCAACTTCCGGCGCGGCGTCAACCTCAACACCTGGCTCTTCGAAAACGGCTATCTCTTCCTGAAGGACGAGGCAGCCAAGACCAGCGAGGACTGGTTCGATGGCGTGGACTGGAGCCGCACCCGGGCCTACTCCCTGGGGCTCACCGGCCTCTTCATCAACCTGAAGGGCCGCGAAGCAGAGGGCATCGTACAGCGCGGCGAGGAGTACCAGTCTCTGAAGGCCGAGCTCATCGGCAAGCTGCAGGCCCTCGAAGATCCCGCCACGGGTGAGCGCTGCGTCATCCAGGCCTACGACGCCATGGAACACTTCTCGGGCCCCTACCGCCAGGAGGCCCCGGATGTTCTGCTGGGCTGGCAAGGCGGCTACCGCCACAGCTGGGAATGCGCCACCGGTTCGGTGACCGAGAGCGTCTTCAGCGACAACGTCAAGAGCTGGAGCGGCGATCACTGCGTGGACCCCTCGGTGGTGCCCGGCGTGCTCTTCTGCAACCGGCCCATCGCCACCGACACCCCGCGCCTGATGGACATCCCGGCCTCCATCCTGCAGCTGTTCGGCCAGCCCTTGCCCCGCCAGATGCAGGGCCGCCCCATCTTCCCGGCCGACGGGCAGCAGGCCGCGGTCAAGGGCATGCTCGATCCCAGCACCCTGGTGCAGTCCGGCGCCGCCCCTGGGGCCCTCTTGAGCCCCGAGGAAAGGGACGCGTCATGAGCCGCCTTGGCATGTCGCTGCTCGCCTGCCTGGCCGCCGCCTGCGGCGCGGAGCCCCAGGGCCCGGAGGTGCCGGGCGTCTTCGTGCTGGGCGTGGACGGCATGGATCCGGTGATCCTGTCCCGCTTGATGCACGAAGGGCGCATGCCCAACTTCCAGCAGCTGGCTGACGAGGGGACCTTCCAGCACCTGGGCACCAGCACGCCCCCCCAGAGCCCGGTGGCCTGGTCCAGCTTCATCACGGGCATGGATCCGGGCGGCCACGGCATCTACGACTTCGTGCACCGCGATCCGGCCACCTACCACCCGGTCTCCTCGGCCACGCCTCTGGCCCCCGAGGGCGAGGAGCCTTCGGCCCTGAAGTTGGGCGGCTACTACCTGCCCATCGGCGGCGGCGAGATCCTCAACAACCGCGCAGGCACGCCCTTTTGGGACCTGCTGCACGCCGCCGGCGTGGACACCGAGGTATACCGCATCCCGGGCAACTACCCGACGCCCCCTTCCGAGGCCAAGGTGCTGGGCGGCATGGGCACGGTGGACATGCGCGGCGGCTACGGCACCTACACCTGGTACACCGATGTCTCGCTGCCCAAGAAGCACGAGCTGAAGGGTGACGTGCAGGTGGTCACGGTGCGCGACAGCGACCTGGACGGCAACCCAGACAAGGTGATCTCGACCCTCAAGGGCCCGCCCGACCTCTTCCACCTGCCACCCGGCCAGGAGCCCGGCGACGACGACTACCTGAGCGTGCAGGTCACCGTCAGCCTGGATCCGGAAGAAGACGTGGCCCTGGTGCAGGTGGGCGACTCCCGCGCCCTGGTCCAGGAAGGCCAGTGGACCGACTGGATGGAAGTGAACTTCGAAGGCCTGCCCATGCACCTGGCGGACATGAGCGGCATCGTGCGCTTCTACGCCAAGCAGCTGCGGCCCAGCTTCCAGCTCTACGCCTCGCCGGTCAACATCTGGGCCGCCGCGCCCGCCCAGCCCATCGCGAGCGGAGATGAGTTCGCCGAAGAGATCCACGAGAAGATCGGCAGCTACTACACCCAGGGCCTGCCCGAAGAGACCAACGCCCTGAAGGACGGCCTCTTCGACGACGACGACTACCTGTCCCAGGTGGCCCTGGTGCAGCAAGAGACCCTGGGCATGCTGGACATGGCTCTGGCGCGCTTCGAACGCGGCGACATGACCTTCGTCTACATGTCGGACCTGGACCTGCAGTGCCACATGCTCTGGCGCCACGGCGATCCCAAGTACCTCGACGCGCCTCCCCATCCGGCCTGGGACGAAGAGGCCGCCCGCAAGCACGCCGATGCCATCGAACAGCTCTACGAGCACGTGGACCGCACCCTGGGCGAGGTGCGCCAGCGCCTGCCCGAAGAGGCGCTGCTGCTGGTGATGAGCGACCACGGCTTCCTGCCTCAGACCCGCAGCTTCCACCTCAACGCCTGGCTGCGGGACCACGGCTGGCTGGTGCTGAAGGAAGGCGCGCGCACGGGTCATATCGTCAAGGACGAGGTGGACTGGAGTAAGACCAGGGCCTACGGGGTGGGCTTCAACGGGCTCTTTTTGAACCTGCAGGGGCGCGAGGCCCATGGCATCGTCAAGCCGGCCGAGGCCGACGTGCTGGCCCGCGACCTGGCCCGCCAGCTCAGCGCCTGGATCGATCCCGACACCGGCGCCAGCGCCATCAAGCGCGTGGACCTGGCTCGCGAGGTCTACTCGGGCGAGCGCGTGGACGAGGCCCCCGACCTGGTGGTGGGCTACGACAAGGGCTACGCCTGCTCCGACGAGTCCACCCTTGGCGAGATCACCGAGCTGGTGGTGGAGGACAACACCTCGCGCTGGTCCGGCAACCACCTGGGCGCCCCCGAGATCGTGCCCGGCGTGCTGCTGCTGCCCCAGCGCCTCGATAGCGCCCACCACGATCTGACCGACATCACCGTCACCATCCTGGAGCACTACGGCCTGCAGCCGGGTCCGGGCATGGTGGGAGAAAGCATCTTTTCTGACTGAGAGCACGGGAGAAACCATGTTTGGCAGCACGACCAAGATCAAGCTCGACAAGGACCTGGTGGCCAAGGCCCGCAAGGTGGCCGACATCGGCGGCTACGCCACGGTCGAGGAGTTCATCACCCACCTGTTGGAGAAGGAGATGAAACACTTCGACGACGCCGACGGCGACGAGGACATCCGCGAGAAGCTGCGCGGCCTGGGATACATCTCCTAGCACCCTGCATCTCTCCCCCACGCTCCCCCACCGATCATGAACGCCTACAACGCCATCACCAGCGCCATCTTCGACGTGCTCCTGGCACCCTTTGGCGACCAGCACGCCTGGTTCGACATGCTGTTCTGGCCGCTGGCGGGCGGCATCGTGGCCCTTCTGGTCTACAAGTACACCAGCAACCAGGCCGGCATCGCGCGCACCAAGAACCTCATCAAAATGCACCTGCTGGAGATCCGGCTCTTCTCCCACGACATCCGCATGGTGCTGGTCTCCACCGGGCGCATCCTGCTCAACAACGGCATGTACCTGGGCCTGAACCTGGTACCCATGGTGGTCATGTTCGTGCCCATCATGACCATGCTCTTTCAGCTCGAGGCGCGCTACGCCTTCGATCCGCTGCCTGTGGGCGCGGAGGAGCTGCTGGAGGTGCAGCTGGACCGCGAGGTGAGCGCCATCCCCGCCACCGAGGTGCAGCTGGAGCTGCCCGAGGGCATCGCCCTGGTCGCACCGCCCGTGCGCACGGCCGAGGGCGAGATCGTTTGGCAGATCCGTGCCGAGGCACCGGGCGACCACGTGCTGCGCCTGCGCGTCGGCGCCGAGCTGGTGGAGAAGGGCCTGGCCGTGGGTGGCGAGGCGCGCAAGGTCCCGGTCCTGCGCACCAAGACCTGGGAGGCCGTGCTCTACCCCGGGGAGCCCTGCCTGCCCTCCGGCTCGGCGGTGCACAGCATCCGCATCCCCTACCCGGAGCGCGACCTGGGCTGGCTGCCCAGCGGCGAGCTGGGCATCCTGGCCAGCTTCTTCGTGCTCTCCCTGGTGGGCGGCTACGCCCTGAAGGACGTCTTCGGCGTCGTGCTCTAGTTGGAGCTGTCATGACCCCCTTCGGTCTCAGAAAACGTCTCAAGTGCCACCTCGACCAGGCCCAGCGCCGCCTGCGCCGCCTGCGCTATGGCGACGACGTGATCGTGGTCTCGGGCCTGCCCCGCTCGGGCACCTCCATGATGATGAAGATGCTGGAGGCCGCCGGCTACGGCATCATGACCGACGAGCAGCGCACCGCCGACGTCGACAACCCCAAGGGCTACTACGAGGACGAGCGGGTCAAGGACCTCGAGAACATGGACGACAAGTCCTGGGTGGCCGAGTCGCGTGGCAAGGTCCTCAAGGTGATCTCCTTCCTGCTCAAGGACCTGCCCCCGGACAACTCCTACCGCGTGCTCTTCATGCGCCGGCATGTGGACGAGGTGCTGGCTTCGCAGAACAAGATGATCGCCCGCCTGGGCACCCAGGACGGCACCGACGACGAGCTGATGAAGCAGCACTACGACCGCAACCTCTTCCAGACCCGCATGCTCATCAAGCGCAGCCCCAACATCGTCTCGCTGGACGTGGACTACAAGCAGGCCATCGGCGATCCCATGGCGGTGGCCGAGCAGGTCAGCGACTTCCTGGGCGGCGGGCTGGACGTGCAAGCCATGGCGGCGGTGGTGGACCCGAGCTTGTATCGGAATCGCAAGTAGGCAGTGGCGCAAGAGACGCCGAGCAGGCCGGTCAAACGCCATTCTCGGTGAGGGCGAGTCGCGGTGACTCGACGGATCTGCTGGCCGAGAACGGAACTTTACCGGCCGGTATGCAGGTGGTTTCCCGAAACCGATAGCAAGAGATGGGCTAGATTCCACTCGCCCGACTTCCGCCGGATGATGACCACTGAGGCCTGCGATGCCCAGGGCGGAGTCCAATCGCAGCCACCGTGATGGTCCGCGAGGTCGCGATCCCGCAACCGGTCAGCCCCGTGGCCCTCTGC
This sequence comes from uncultured Enterobacterales bacterium, assembly GCA_964454135.1. Classification (GTDB taxonomy): domain Bacteria; phylum Myxococcota_A; class UBA796; order UBA796; family JAFGLY01; genus CAYVQL01. Next base: position 15,909 of record CAYVQL010000265.1, read on the forward strand.
CGCCTCGAGCCACACCCACGCATCGCGCGGCGACCCAGGCACACCCTGGACGATTGCCCCCCCTCCCGTCCACGTCCTCGTCCACGACCACCACCACGGCCACGTCCTCAAGGGGATCGTGGCCGAAATAGTAATGGTGGCATCCTGACCCCCCTTCTGACCCCCCTTCCTCCCCCCTTCCGAAATAGTAATGGTGGCATCCTGACCCCCCTTCTTGACCCCCCTTCGCCCCCCTTCCCGACCACGACC
>CAYVQL010000266.1:0-16138 GCA_964454135.1 uncultured Enterobacterales bacterium
GGTGTAGCTGTCGAATTCCTCGTCGAAGTGCACGTCGGCGTCGGCATCGGAGGGCTCGTCGGGGTCGGCGTCGGTGTCCTAGTCGGGGTCCGCGTCGGTATCGGCGTCAGTGTCTGCGTCTGCGTCGGTATCGGCGTCGGTGTCCGCGTCTGCGTCCGCGTCTGCGTCTGCGTCGGTGTCCGCGTCCGTGTCTGCGTCGGCATCCGTATCGGTGTCGGCCTCCGTCTCGGATTCCGAGGTGTCCTTCTGGTCATCGCAGGCCAGCCCCAGCAGGGCACTGAAGAGGGCAACGCGGGTCGGCAGGTTCATGGAGCCTCCAGGCAGGTTCGAGTGACCGTCACCGATGATGCTCGGTTCGAAGGAGTATACCAGAGTGACCGGCGCCTGGCCGAAGCGCCGGCCGCCCAGCACCTGCCGGCGCCTGGCAGACGGCAACGCGGCGGGGGCCCGCCACAATCCGATCCCACGTGGTCCCCCGCATGGTAGCGCTCACGGTCGACGGCAAAGAGGTCCCGAGCGAGGTGTCGCTGGGCCATGCGGGGTACACCTGTCCCGGCGCACGGGCCACACACGCTCCCCTGGCTCCACGATACGTGGCTATCCAAGCCACCACGACGTTTGGCACGTTTCTTGCGTTTTTCCGCGGTCAGATCCTGGCTGGCTCCCGCCGCCCCGGGAGCCGGTCGCCACGACCGAGGCTTCACGATGTCCAGGCGCTGGTATCTGGCCCTTCTCGCCACCATAGCCCTGCTGCTGCCGTCCAGGGCCCAGGCCGGCTTCTTCGGCGATCTCTACGACTACTGGAGCTCCGGGCGCCTCGGCGAGGACATGCTGAACGCCGTGGGCGTGACCGGCGAAGACCTGGTCTACGCCATCGACAATCCGGACAAGTACTGGGAGGCGGTCAAGGACGAGGCCAGCTCCGGTCGGGCTGGCGAGCGGCTGCTGGGCTACGCCGGGCTGACGCCCGAGGAAGCGGTCTACATGATCGACAACCCGGACGTCGTGGGCGAGGCCATCTACGACGAGTGGGCCAGCGGCAGGGCCGGCACGCGCATCCTGGCGGCCGTGCAGCTGACGCCCGAAGAGGTGGTCTATCTGCTGGACCACCCCGAGGTGCTGGGCAACGCGCTGCACGACGAGTGGGCCAGCGGTAGGGCCGGGGATCGCCTGATCCAGTACGGTCATGGGCTGTACGAAGGCGGGCGGGATTTCGCCCACTTCACCGTCACCGCCATCCAGGACGGCGGGGCCTACGTCTACATCATCTCCACGCAGGAGGACTACCAGCAAGTCAGCGACTCCTTCCAGTACCAGAACGCCCTGGTCCAGGCCTACCGCCAGAGCGACGATCCGGGCGCCACCACCGCGCTGCTGCTGAACAACCTCAAGCAGCTGCCGTCCCAGTTCGTGGACGACATGTACAACGACCCGCGGGCCACCGGGCGCACCGTGGGCCTCTTCGCCACCCCGGTGGCCGCACCCAAGGCGCTCAGTGCGGGTATGCGGACGCTGCCCAAAGTGCCGGGCTTCCGCTGGACCGGCACCACGGTGCGCATGCCCTGGAAGACCGGGGTCTGCAGCGGCACGGCCCACACGCACCAGCTGGTCACCGATCTGAGAAACGCGCAGCAGTCCATGGGCCGCGCCGGCACCGGCCCGGTCACCATCCGCGTGGCCACCGGTCAGCACACGGTCCAAGGCCAGGTGCTGGGGCGCTACAGCGCCGTCAGGCCGGGGCCGCTGGCGGCGGAACCCGCCAAGACCTTCGCGGGTGCGCGCTACACGGTGGTCCGGCTCACCAAGCCCACCACCATCTGGCGCCTGCACAACAACGGCACGCCCGTGCGCGTGTTCAATCCCACCAAGGGCGCCTTCGAGATGACGAGGGGCGCGCGTGAGATGGGCGGCTTCTGGTCGTTGGAGCGCCCAGCAGGCTCCCTGGCCGGACGCATCGACAGCGCCCTGCTGCCCCACTGGGGCAACAGCGCCAGCCACCTCACCGGCGTGCAACTGCCGGCCGGCACCACCATCATGGTGGGCGAGGTGGGCAGCCAGGGCGGCTTCTTCGTGGGCGGGGGCACCCAGCTGCTGGTGGAGGGCGGCGTGCAGCAGGCGGTGTCCAACGGCGGCAGCGTCGTGCTACGTACGGTCCTGTCAGGAGCGAAGTGATGGCCTGCAGCACCTGCCACGACGTGCACCGCGAGGGGTCTTTCCGCTCCCCGGGCGAGTTCGACCGCCTGGAGCACGCCCTGCGCGACCACGCCGACCTGGTGCGGGTGCCCCAACCCCCTGGCTGGACGAGCTTCGGCTTCGAGGAGTCCTTCCACCGCTGCCGGCACTGCGGCCAGACCTGGTTGCTGCAGGCGCCCGACTCCCCGTCGAGAGGCGAATGGTCCCCCATCGCCTGATCCTGCCGCTGCTGGCCGGCCTGTCGGTCTCGCCAGCCATGGCAGCGGACCAGGAGCCCGACCTCGCCAGGCAGGTGGAGCTGGCCTGGGCGGGCATGCGTTCGTATTGCGGCAGCTTCACCTTCGCGGTCTGGTCGCAGCAGAACGTCGCCCTCTCGCGCGGCAAGACCTGCTGGCAGCGCCCCGACAGGCTGCTGACCGAGACCGACTCGCCCCTCGGCCCAGTGGTGGAGATCCGCGACGGACAGGAGGTCTGGTACTACGACCCGGCCCGGCCCCTGGTGGTCCATATGAAGGCCGAGGGCTTGCCCGCCAGCCAGGGCCTGGTCACCGGTCAAGGCCTGGGCGAGCTGGTGGAGCTGCTGCAACGAGCGCAGCAGCTGCGCCCGCTGCCTTCCCAGGTGCTGGACGGGCGCCCCACCAAGGTCGTCGAGTGCAGCTTCGCCGAAGACCAGGGGCAGGCCGTGCTGTTCGTGGACGACGAGCACGGGATCCCCGTGGCCGCCGAGCTGCGCAGCGAGGGCCGAGCGGTGGTCTCCTACGGCATCACCGATCTGCAGTTCAACCCGCAACTGGACGACAGCGTCTTCCGCATCCGGCCCCTGTACGGCGTGCCCCAGGTCGACATCAGCTTCGATGCCAGCGCCATGACGCCGGCCGAGGCGGCGAAGCGCACCGGGCTGCCTTGAGAGGCCGGGGAGCCGAAACAGGCGTCTGGGCCACGGTCCATCCCCCTCGCGAAGCTATGCTGCGCGCGGAGGTCTCCATGATGCGAATTCCGCTGCTCACCATCGCCGCGGTGCTCATCAGCCTGCCCGCCTGCTTCGACGAGGAGGACAGCGAGCCGCCCCCGGATGAAGGCGACACCGACACCGACACCGACACCGACACCGACGCAGACAGCGACGCGGACGCGGATACGGACAGCGACACGGACGCCGACGCCGACACGGACGCGGATACGGACGCCGACAGCGACACCGACTCGGATACCGACACCGACCACCCGCTGGCCACCGGCGATGTGGATCTGGCCGACGCCGACTACACCCTCTCGGGGGAGACCGCCGGCAACGCGGCGGGGGCCTCCGTGGCCTGGGCTGGCGACGTGAACCGCGATGGCTATGCGGACCTGCTGGTGGGGGCCACCGGGCTGAACGCCGGGCATACCGGCGCCGGCGGCGCCTACCTGGTCCTGGGCCCCATCACCGCCGACGGCTCCCTGGGCGACGCCCACGCCATGCTCAAGGGTTGCGACGCCGATGACGGTGCCGGCTACCGGGTCTCCCGAGCCGGCGATGTCGACGCCGACGGCTACGACGACCTCCTGGTGGGGGACGGCAACGAGGGCTACGAATACAACGACTACGCCCACGCCTATCTGGTCTACGGTCCGGTCTCCGGTGTGCAGACCCTGGGGACCGACGTCTCCATCAAGTTTGGCTATGGGTATCAGGGAACCCACGACCTGGCCCCGGCCGGCGACACCAACGGGGACGGCTATGATGACTTCCTGCTGGCCTCCATAGGTTCTACCTATACGCTCGAGGGCCACGTGAGCTTGATGCTGGGGCCAGTGACCGGCTCGGAGTATTGGTCTTCGGCACACTGCCACGACGAGCTGATAGGCATCGGCGACGAGGGCCAATTGCAGGCCACCGCCGTCTCTGGCGAGGGCGACGTCAATGGCGACGGCTACGGCGACGTGCTCGTGGGTGAGGGCGGCGACGGCCGCGCCTACCTCTTCAATGGCCCCATCACCGCCACGGTGGACTCAACAGACGACTACAGCACCGCCTTTCTCCAGCGGACCTCGTACGGTTGCTTCGGTTGGGAGGTCGAACTGCTCGGAGACCTCAATGGCGACGGCTATGACGATGCGGTCATCGGGGACTCCAGGGGGGATACCGAGTACGGTGGCGGCGAGGTGTTCGTCTTCTTCGGCCCCACCAGCGGCGAGGTGAGGGACTCCGCAGCCAACAGCGTCCTTGGCAGCCGGAAAAAGGAGCTGGCAGGCACGAGCCTCTCCAGCTGCCGCGATGTCGACGGCGACGGCCAGCAGGATCTATTGGTGGGCGGCATCAACGGCGCCTGGCTGGTGCTTGGTCCCGTCAGCGGCCGTATCGACCTGCATGACGCCGACGTCATCTACTCCCCTGACAGCGGCAACGACCAGCTGGGCAAGGCGGTGACTCTGGCGCCCGATCTGGACGCAGATGGCTACGATGACATCCTGCTGGGCGCCCAGGGCGCCACCGGAGCGGTGTCTGGGGCCGGGCTGGTGGCGGTGTTCAGAGGTGGGAGCGTGCCATAGGGGCCTTACTTCGTCCGGACACCCAGCCCCAATGATGTGCGTTCCCCGGTCCGCCCCCCTCGCGATGCTATGCTGCACGCGGAGGTCTCCATGATGCGAATTCCCTTGCCCACCCTCGCCGCGATCCTCATCAGCCTGCCCGCCTGCTTCGACAAGGACGACAGCGAGCCGCCCCCGGATGAGAGCGACACCGACACCGACACCGACACCGACGCGGACACGGACAGCGACGCGGACGCGGACGCGGATGCGGACAGCGACACGGACGCGGACGCCGACACCGACGCGGACACGGACGCCGACAGCGACACCGACTCGGATACCGACCCCGACCACCCGCTGGCCACCGGCGACGTGGTCCTGGCCGATGCCGACTACACCCTCTCGGGCGAGACCGCCGGAAACCAGGCGGGGGCCTCCATGGCCTGGGCCGGCGACGTGGACCGTGATGGCTATGCGGACCTGCTGGTGGGGGCCACCGGGCTGAACGCCGGCTACACCAACGCCGGCGGCGCCTACCTGGTCCTGGGCCCCATCACCGCCGACGGATCCCTGGCCGATGCCCACGCCCTTCTCAGGGGTTGCGACGCCCAGGACGGCGCCGGCTACGCGGTCTCCCGAGCCGGCGATGTGGACGCCGACGGCTACGAGGACCTGCTGGTGGGGTCCAATGTCTACGGTCAGGAGGACAACCCCTACGGCTACCTGGTCTACGGCCCGGTCACCGGCGTGCAGGAGCTGGGGACCGACGTCGTCTTCGACTTCACCCACATGTACTCGGTCACCATCGACCTGGCCCCCGCCGGCGACACCAACGCGGACGGCTACGACGACTTCCTGCTGGCCTCCATCGGCTACACCACCTGTTGGGAGGGCTACGTGAACCTGATGCTGGGGCCGGTGACCGACTCGTTCTACTACGCCTCCTGGGAGCGCTACTACGACGAGATGATAGGCCTGGGCGACTGCTGCCTGGAGGGCAGCGCCATCTCCGGCGAGGGCGACGTCAACGGGGACGGCTACGACGACGTGCTGGTAGGCTCCGGGTACAACGGCCGCGCCTACCTCTTCAACGGCCCCATCACGGACTCGGTGGACACATCCGACCGCAGCACCTACTTCGACGGGGAGGAGGATGATTACTTCGGTTTGGAGGCCGAGCTGCTCGGAGACCTCAACGGCGACGGCTACGACGACGTGATCATCGGCGCCTACCGGAGCGACGACGCGAACCACAACGTCGGCAGGGTGTACACCTTCTTCGGCCCCACCGGCGCCGAAGTGCATCAATCCGCCGCCGACAGCACCCTGGTCGGCGTCCTGGAGAGCGCCCAGGCCGGCATGAGCCTCTCCAGCTGCAGCGATGTAGACGACGACGGCCAGCAGGATCTGCTGGTGGGCGGCGCCAACGCCGCCTGGCTCGTGTTGGGCCCCGTCAGCGGCAATATGTCCCTGGACTACGCCGACGTGCGCTACAATCCGGACAACAGCAGCGACCGGCTGGGCCAGGCGGTGTCGCTGGCGCCCGACCTGGACGCAGACGGCTACGACGACATCCTGCTGGGCGCCCAGGCCGCCACCGGAGCGGTGTCGGAGGCCGGGCTGGTGGGGATATTCAGGGGTGGGAGCGTGCCCTGAATCTGCTGGTCGGTCTCTTGAGCACCGCTCAGTTCGTCCTGGACAGAACGAGGGGGACAGGCGGCGGTCGCTCGTGCCGGAGCGGATGCAGCTGGAGCTCAGGGGGCTCCAAGCGCGGTGTCGAAGGCAGCAACGCAAGCGGATGGAAGGCATGGGAGAGCGCGGCCGGAGTCGCGGGGACCTGCAGGGCTCTGGGTGCGGGGAGTCCAGGGCGCATGAAGGCTCCGCCGTGGCCCGTCTCTGGCACCGCGAGCGTCAACACCAGGCTGAACTCGTCCCCGCAGGTGGCGTAGTCGTAGCTGGGACAGAGCTCTGCGGAGCCGAGGGCCTCCTCCTCGAAGCCTTCCGGTGGCGTGGCGCAGTCCGCGCCCTGCATCACGAGGTCCACGGCGTTGTCCGCGTATGCGTTGCCGGACAGCATGCCCGTGGCATCGTCCAGAAACAAGCCGGCGCCGAGACCGTTCAGCAGCTCGTTGTCCTCCAGCAGAAGACCCGAGCTTCCGTCCCAGGCCGTCACACCGTCACGGGCATAGACCGCATCGCCGCACTTGGTCAGGCTCTCGCGTTTCCAGCCGTCCCCGCCGTGGATGGTGTTGCCGGATAGCGAGTAGCTGCCCTCCTCCGAGAGCCAGACGCCGGCGCTGGGGTTTTCCAGTATGGAGGAGTTGGCGACCGAGAGGGTCGGAGGGCCACCCTCCCAGGGCTCGGCATAGATCCCGACGCCGCCGCCGAGGTTCTCCTGTCCGGTGGTGCGCTCTATGGTGGAGTCGTCGAGGATGAGGGACCCATCCCAGACCACGATGGCCCCAGCGAACTGGTTGTCCTGCACCAGGCATCCTGAGCAGGTCAGTTGGGCGTCATCCGCGACGACATAGAGTCCTGGCCCCTCGTTCGACGACACCTCGACGCCTGTCGCTTGGACTGTTGCGGATTGCTGGGCGGTGACGCCCATGCCGACGGTATAGCTATCTCCTCCGCGTCTTGTGGACGCGATGATGGTCTCTCGGAGCGAAACCGAGGTGCCGGACTCGAATGCGAACACGCCTGCAGTCGTGCTGCCGATCACCTCGCAGGCCTGCGCCTCCAGGTACGCGCCCTCGACGACTCCGATGCCGTATCCGAACTGCCCGCAGTCATCGGCCTGCGTGTCCCGGACTGCAGTCTCCCGCAGAACGACCGTGCTACCGGAGTCCATCACGACGACGCCTGCCGAGGTGCTCCCCAAGACCTCGCAGGCTTCCGCCTCCAGGTTCGCGCCGCCATAGACCTGGACGCCGTATCCGGCGCTCCCGTTCTCGCGCGGATGGGTGTCCAGGATACGCGTCTCTCGAAGCTTGGCCGTGCTGTCGGAATCGATGACGAGGACGCCAACCCCGGTGTTGTCCGCCAGCTCGCAGGTCTCCGCCTCCAGGCTCGCGCCGCCATGGACCTCGATGCCGAATCCGCCGCCTCCGAGATCATCGGGCAGGCTCTCATGGATGGTCGTCTCGCGCAGGATGGCTGAGGTGCCATGGTCCCGAGCGCCGACGCCGATCCTGTTCCCCGCCAGCTCGCAGGCCTCCGCCTCCAAGCTCGCGCCGCCGTGGATCCCGATGCCGTATCCGAGCTCCCCGCGCCCGTCGGGCGAGGTGTCCCGGACAGTCGTCCCAAGCAATAGCACGCTGGTATCGGCTCGAGAGGCGATGACGCCGACCTTCGTGTTCCCCGACACATCGCAGGCCTCTGCCGTCAAGGTCGCGCCCTCTTCGACCGCGATCCCGTATCCGCCATTCCCCTTGTCGTCGGGTCGGGTGCCCTCGATGGTGGTCTCATGGAGATGGACCGTGGTCCGCGATCCAAAGGCTCCGACGCCTCCCACCCTGTTTCTCGATACCTCGCAGGCCTCCGCGGTCAGGTTCGCGCCGCCGAACACATCGATGCCATGCCCGTGATCCCCGTTCTCGTCGGGCAAGCTGTCCTGGATGGACGTGTCGCGCAGCGTGACCGTGGTGCCGGGCTGATACACGAGGACGCCAGCCTCTGTGTTGCCTGACACATGGCAGCCCTCCACGGTCAGGTTCGCGCCGCCGCTGACGTCGATGCCATACCCGTACTGCCCATTCTCATCGGGCAGGCTGTCCTGGATGGACGTCTCGCGCAGCGCGACCGAGGTGGCGGAATCGAACATGAGGAGGCCTGACATCTTGTTTCCCACGACGTCGCAGGTCTCCACCACGAGGGATGTCTCATGGGAACCGTCCTGATAGGCGACGATACCGATGTACTCGCTTCCCACGACCTCCGAATCCCGGATCGACACCGTTCCCGACCCGACGAGAATCCCGATGTACTGCGACCCGCTCAACGCCACGCCCGAGACCTCGGCCTCCGATGAACCGATGTCGAAGTGCATCCCCGGCGTCTCGTCGTCTCCAACGCTCGCATCGATGACGACCAGCTCCCTGCAGCGTCCCGCCAGGTGCACGCCGTCATGCGCCCGGTCCAGCTGCAGCGTCTCCGGGTAGCTCCCGGCCGCCACGGCCACCATTCCTCCGTCTGCATCGCCCGCAGCATCCAGCCCCGCCTGGATGGATGTGAGGGGCGCGGACCGGCTGCCATCGCCGCCCTCCGCAGCTGCCATATCCACGAACACCGTGCTCTCGTCCGCCTCCAGGTGCCCCCAGGTCCCAGTGCCACAGGCCACGGGCACGCACTCGCCGCCCTCGTCGAGGTAGCCGGTATCGCAGCCGGGGCCGCTGTCGGGGGCAGGATCGGCGTCGAGCGCAGGGCCGGTGTCGTCGACCTGGCGCTTCTCGCTCTTGTCCCTGTCGCAGGCCAGAAGGAGCAGCGGAGGGAGCAGAGCGAGGGGGTGACGCAAGTTCATGACTTCGATGGCGTGTTGACGAAAGGGCCTTTCGAAGCATGGCAGAATGGGGAGGCCACGTCGAGAGTGCGGTCGCTGCTGCCGCTCACGGGCTGGGCGCCCACTCGTCCCAGGCCTCGGCCTGGGCCAGGCTGTCCTTGCCCGCCTGCGACAGGCCCTTGGCCATGCGAAGCACGGTGGGTGCGCCCCAGGTGCGGAAGCCCGGCAGCGAGGGGATCCCGCCCAGCGCGTAGAGGGTCGTGGCGCCTTGCCGGCGGGCCCAGCTCGCAGCGGACGCGATCACGGTCCGCAGGCCGGCGCCGCTTCCCCGGATCCGCAGCACCTGGGCGGATCCCATGCGGCGATCCCCGGCCAGCACCGGCCACACCAGCAGCGAGATGGCCGCGCCTCCGTGGGCGAAGCGCGCCCTGGGCAGCCCGCTCTCGGGCGGCAGGGGCGGCATGACGTCTTCGACGATGGCGCCGGCCCGCGCTGCCCGGGCCGGCTCGCTGGCCATGGGATCGGCTGCGGCGGACGGCGCGCCCAGGGCCAACAGGCCCAGCAGGGGGGCCAGCCAGCGCTGGCCGAGGGCATCGGCGACGACGCGCGGATCGATGATCGCGACCTGGGTGCGCGCCTTCTCCACCACCTCGTAGCCGAGCCGCCGGTACAGGTGATGGGCGCGAAAGCGCTCCTCGGCGCACAGGCAGAGCAGGTCGGCCCCCAGCTGACGCGCCTGGTCTTCCAGCGCCCCCATCAGCTGACTGCCCAGGCCTCGACCTCGGCTATCGGGGCGCACCGCCAGCGGGCCCAGGTGCAGCGCGCACAAGGCTTGGCCGCCGAACCGAACCCGCCGCAAGCCCGCGCAGGCGACCGCGCGCAGCTCGCCATCGTGCGCCAGCAGCGAAGCCCCGGCGGGTTCCCACTGCCAGCGCCAGTACAGCCGCAGCACCGCAGCGCTGTACTCCAGGGTCCGCCCGTGCTCCGCGAACGCTCCCCTGAGCAGACGGGCCGCAGGTCGCAGGTCGCCGACGGTCATCGGCCGCAGCGCGAGGCTACCAGTCGGGGAGCGGTTCACCGTCGACCCCAGCGAGGAGACTGTAGTGGAAGTCCTGGAAGTACTGCGAGATCGCGTCTTCGTCGGCGCCCGTCGCGTCGATGTGCTCGATCTGCTGAACCTCGGTGACAGCGGCTGCGGCGGGGTGCAGCTCCACCGAACCCTCCAGCAGCTCGATCAGGTCGGAGCCCTCCGTCTTCTGGTAGCGGATCAGCGCCAGGCTCGGGTCAGCGCTGCTGCCCTCCAGCACGCCGTATCGCCAGGCCTCATCCCACTCGACAGAGATGAGCTCCTGGACCTCGTAGTGGAGCACGAAGCTGTACTCGTATTCCGGCTCGGTCCCCAGATCCCATGTCTGCTCGTCGGTGGCGCGACGGTCCGCGACCAGCAGCGGATTCTTCAGGACCTGCCACACCTCGCCCGCCGGGGCGCAGATGTAGCTCCGGGCGTGGCCCCAGAGGTAGTCCTCGCCCTCCCCGGTGACGATGCTCACCTCGTCTTCGGGCCAACCATCGCCCTCGGGCGCCGGCGCGATATTGGGCTCCAACCTGTCCAGGCCCGGCTCGAAGGGGCTCTCGGAGCTCCCGCAGCTGCCGAGAAACAAGAACAACATCACGCGCATATGCACGGTTAACAGCTGGATTCGAGCCTGGCCATCTCCGGCCTGCCTGCGTTGGGGGCGCAGCTGGCCGCGCTGATGGCCATCGACCGCCGGTAGCTCCTGGCGGCAGGAGCGCCACGCTGCACGGAGGCCCTGGGTGAAGCGCGCCGGGCCCGCCGCCCGATCTCGCCTCAGCGCTCGATGAACAGCGGCGAGAGCCACAGCCGGTGCTCCCGCTCCCCCTCCCAGCTGCGCACACGCACGTAGAGGGCAGGGCCCCCCGGATCCTCGAGCTCCACCTGCAGCGGGCTCTCGGCGCACGACGCCAGCACGGCGCCGTCGTCGGGGTCCACCACCTCGATCCATTCCAGATCCGTGCCGTCGCCGGGCTCGACGATCACGGTCAGCTGCAGAGGAAAGCCCTCTACGGGCACCAGGTCGCCCGGCAGGTAGAGCAGGTCCTCCGCAGAGATGGCCGCCATCACAACGCGCTCGGCGCGCCAGGTGGACGCCAGCGTATGTCTGGCCTGCAAGGCCTCGAACAGGCTGCTTCGGTCGAAGCTGCCAGAGACGAAGAGCCCGGTCAGAGCGCCGGGGCAGAAGAGCTGCTTCGGATCCGGATCCTCGCTCCCGTCGTCAGGAGCCTTGCGCTGGCAGACATGGGAAGGCCCGTCGTCGAGGGAGCCCGGCCGGCCGTCGTGGCCGTCGGTGCCCCCCACGAAGCCCAGCCGGTAGCCCAGGCTGAGGGCGGCCTGCACCGAGCCCCAGCCGATGTAGGCGTTCCCCTCGCTGTCGGTGTTGGCCAGAAAGGAACATCCTTCCTGGGAGAAGTCGCGGCATTCCGAGCTGCCGTGCTCGCTCAGGATCTCCACCAGCCGTTCCTGGTGAGACAGCTCGAGGTTGCTCTCGATCCCCCAGCTGACCGGGTTGGGCGACAGATAGACCGGGTGGTGGTACCAGCTCAGCAGCTCCGTCTCGCCGCATTCGAGCGAGGCCTGTTCCAGCTCGGCATGGAGCTCCTCCAGCGAAGTGGCCTCGTAATGCTCCTCCCCCTTGTGGTACTCGATATGCGATTGGCTCTTGATGAACACGTCCATTCTCGTCTGGGACGCGATGCGGTATCGCTTGCAGGCCGTCGCCTGCTGGAAGAGCACCGACCGATGCCCGGCGACGAACACCTCCGGGTAATCGGCTGGATTCTCACCCTCTTGCAGCAATTCGCCGCCATCCACGGCGTTGGTCCACTCGTAGCCCAGCAGCGGGATGAAGCCGTCCGCCTCCAGCTCCTGTGCCTCGGCGACGCGGGCCTGGGTCTCCTCCCAGATGTCGAGCGTGGGCTGGTCGGAGAACTTGATCAGGTCCCACTCTCCGTGGTCGGTGATGGCGGCGAAGTCCAACCCCGCCTCCACAGCTTTGTCGAAGAAGTCCTCGGCCGGCAGTTCCCCTCGGGGGGCGCAGCCGGCATCGACGTCCTCGCAGCCGTCCATGGACAGGTTGGAGTGGGCGTGCAGGTCACCCCACTTCAGCGCCGCGTCCACGACGAGCACCTGCAGCGCCCCGCCCACCAGCAGCTCGGCTCCGTCCGAGTCCTGCACGCGGAGGTACAGGCCCAGCTCCTCGACGAGGCTCCCATCCGGGGCAGGTGTGTACGGGGGCAGCTCCACCTCCAGCGGCGCGGCCAGGCCAGCGGGGGCCAGCGTGGGTAGCAGCGCCACCGGCTCGGATGACCAGCAGTCCTCGTCGATGGCCTCTCCTTCGAGGCATTCGGGCGCCAGGTAGCTCGCCGTATCCTGACGCAGCCGGCGCAGGACGATTTCTCCCCGCAGCAGATCGAGGCCCTCCACGTCCAGCTGGAGCCAGGCTGTCAGGTCCTCTCCGGAGAGCAGCAGGGCCGGTGCGGGATCGCTGGAGGCCTGCAGCTGCACCGCTTGCGCGCAGGCCTCCGCCAGGATCCGCCCGTCTTGCTCCAGGCGGTAGCAGCTGCCGGCGGGCGCCCCGCTATCGACCATCACCTGGCCTGTGCCCGCTGCGACGCTCTGCTCGGACTCGACCCGCAGCAGCGTGCTGCCCGCGGGGGGCGGGCCGTTCAGGAAGATCGCCACTCCGCCCTCGCCATCGACGGCCTCGAGGCGCAGCTGGGAAGCGCCGGAGTCGTCGCAGCCGGGCTGGAGCAGGAGGAGCAGGATCCCGGGCAGTGGGGCCAGATGAGCCGGCATGTGGGGGCGCGGGGGAGTCATCTCCGTTCCAGTCCGGTGTCCAGGGGCGCTGCGCACCATCCTGGCATGGGTTCCGGACAGGTTCAAGACGTCCTGGCCCGGACATCCCCCAGGCCACCCACCCACCGGCAGCCCGCGCTCAGCCCTCGCAGGACAGCATCAGCAGCTGCTGTGGCGACCTCAGCTCCTGCGCCAGCAGCTCGGCGATGCGTTCCGGGATCTCCTCCCCTAGCAACACGTCGAAGGGCCCTCCGCCCGTCTGGTGCCGCGCCTCCTCGCGGTGGCGGTACTTGAACAGGCGGCCGGGCCAGCGCAGGAAGAAGACCGCCGGTTCACCGTCGATCAGGCGCGCGTAGTAGGTGCGGGCGCTGTGATCCCAGTAGCCGTCGCTGCGCGGGCGGATGCTCGCGCTGAGGTCGTCCTGCGTGTCCGGCAGGCCGTCCGGGCCTGAGGAGACCAACGTGCGCTCGCCCTCTTCGCCGTGCAGCATGCGAATGGGCCGGCCCCAGCCGTCCAGGTGGAAGGCGTTCAGGGCCTGGGCCTGGCCGGCGTGCGGGCTGGCCAGGGGCAAGGCCACCTCGGGAGCCAGATCGCCGATGCTCTCCGCGTCTGCCAGGTTGCGCCAGGCCTCGGCCAGCAGACCCTGCAGCAGCACCTGAGTGGCCAGCTCCGGGTGGGCATAGGGCCGGAAGGACACCGGGGCTCGTTCCTGGCCGCCGGCGCGGGCCAAGGAGACGCCGCCCAGGGTGAGCAGGGCCAGGACGCCGCCCAGCATCGTCATCGTGAGCCGCGCCCGGCGCGCGCGCCAGCGCGTGCGCCTCTGCCTGGGCAGCAGCGCGCCGTAGGCCCTGCCCATGACCATGACCACCCCCGCCACCACCAGCCAGGCCGCCCCCAGGGCCAACAGGGCGTCGAAGGCCTCCATGAAGCCGGGAGCCAGCGCCGGGGCCAGCTGCTGGGCGCCCTGGGCGGCCTGCGGCACCACCACGCCCTGGGCGCCCTCGGACAGGGCCAGGGCCTCGGTGACGTCCACCACGGCCTGCGGACGGTCCGGCGCCCAGGCGGTGTGCAGGTGCCGGGGGTAGGCCGAGATGTAGCCGGCGTGCAAGAAGCGGTCGGCGGCGTCCAAAAGGCTGGCGGCGAGGATGCGCATGGCGGCTCCGAGGGGCTGGGGGTGTGCGCCCTGTTTGGACCTCGTGGCGGACGGCGGGTTCCCTGCGCCTGCGGACGGGCTGCGCCAGGCGGGAAGTTCCGCGCATCGAGCGGGCCTCTTCATCTGTGAGAGCTCATCCAGAGCGAGGGCGATCAGCCCTCGCAGAAAACCTGGAGGCGGAGTCGATGCACCTGAAGAACACGATGTCCTTGATTCTCATCTCGATCCTGGCGGCCGCTTCGGCCTGTCAGCATGGCCTCGACGCCCCGCCTGCGGACTCGGCGGATGAGGATGAGCCGGAGGAGGAGATCGGCAACGAATGCGCCGAGCTCGTGCCCGATCCCGGCACACCCCTGAAGGGCGCCGCCCAGGTGCGGATCAACGAGTTCCTCTGGTGGGACGACGGCTCGTACGACTGGGTGGAGCTCTACAACTTCGACGGGGAGCCGGCCGACATGAGCTACTGGACCCTGACGGACGAGGGTGGCTACGGATCCGAGAAGGCCTTTGTCTTCACCCCGAAAACCCGGCTCGATTCGGGGGAGTTCCGGGTCCTCCACCGCCACGACGGCCCCGGCGACCGCTACTCCGAGTACCCCTTCGGTCTGGAGAGCTGGGACGCCCTGCACCTGTACGACGAGCAAGGAGAGCTGGTCGATAGCTACGCGTGGCAGAACCTGCCCACGAACGAGGTGATGGGGCGCTATCCGGACGGCGGCGGTGACATGACCCACCTGCCCTGCGCCACCGCCGGCAGCTTCAACCACGAGCCCATCGGCGACGAAGAGTGCCAGCAGTCCGACAACTGCGCCAGGTACGGGATGTGCAGCGCCTGGGACGGCCGCTGCTGGAAGGCCGCTGCCACGGCCGAGGAATGCGCGCAGCCGATGGAGGGAGAGTGCGAGAGCGTCTGCTCGTGCTTCGGCCACTGCTCGCTCTTCGAAGATCGCCTGTGCATGGCCCTGTCCGTGGCCGACTGCGAGACCGCCTATGGGCAAGGTGGCTGCAGCGGTGACTACCACTGCGATGTGATCGATGGCTACTGTCTGCGCTGCTGGGATGATGATTGAGGGGCGGGGCTCGGTCATGCACGCGTCGAGGCCGCCAGCCGCGCATAGGTGGCCTCCCTGACGTTCAGCCCCCTCGGTTGTGCGCGTGTCGGGGCCCCTTCATGAGCCGCAGTCGCCACCGTTGTCTTCTGTGTAGATCGTACCGCCGATGTCTTGCATGCCGATGGTGGTGATGAGCTCGTCCACGCGGGATTGGGGCAGGCAGTTGTTGTCCATGACGCGAAGATCGCCGCCCACCGAGCTGATGTTGTACAGGCCATCCAGCTCGCGCAGCGCCTCGTTGTAGCGGATACTAAGGTCGCGGCCGACGGTGGTCAGGGCTTCGAAGCCGTTGACGTTGGTCTGGGCCAGGGTGGAGTTGAACGAGAGACTCCCCGTCACCTCCTCGAGAGCAGGGAAATCCAGCGTCATGTTCTGGTCTTCGTCGCCGATATCGAAGTAGTCGCCAACCATGGCCAAGCTGGGCAGGCTGACGCTCTCGATAGCGTCGTTGTCACCGATGGCGAACCAGTAGGTGACCTCCTGCAGGTTGGCGAAGCCAGCGATGGTCGGTAGCGAGTGGTTGTCATAGAAGCGGAGTTCTTTGGAACTCGTCAGCAGAGGGAAATCGGTGGAAGTAAGCGATGTATTGTATTTTACGTAGAGTCCATCGGACAGCTCCGCCACGTTCGGGAAGCCGTCGAGCGCGACCAGGGCATCGTTCTCGTAGATGTAGATGTAGTCTGCCGCTTGTAGGGGCTCGAAGAAGAGCTCAACCAAGGCATCGTTGTCATCTACCCATAGAGCAGCCGCTGGAACTCGAAAAGTGGCCTCTGGGTGTGGTTTCGCAGCGGTGG
>CAYVQL010000267.1:0-15991 GCA_964454135.1 uncultured Enterobacterales bacterium
GCTCATCAAGCGGCGAAGATGGGGGGAGAGGCGGTGTCCGCCTCGGATAGGGGGGGAAGAATCTGTCTTCCCCCCAAAAAAACAGCGCCGGTCATTTCCGCCGACACTGTCGGCGGAAATGGTCGGTGCCTCGACTTCGACATACGGGTGGTGTGAACCTGGCGCGCGATCGTGACAACAGCTGCGGAGAGAGGCGAACATGAGCGAAACGATGCAGAGGATAGAAGGCGTGGAACAGGCCCTGCGGGCGCACTTCGGAGACGAAGCGCCCAGGTGGGTGATGGTGCTGGGCAGCGGTGTCGGTCGTCTTAGCCAGGATCTTGGCGAGCGGGTGGCTGTGCCCTACGCCGAGCTGGGCATCCCGTCCACCCATGTCAGCGGGCACGCTGGCGAGGTGGTCGTTGGGCGCATGGGGGATGTGCGAGTGGCTTGCTTGTCGGGCCGCAACCACCTCTACGAGGGCCACAGTCCCGCACGGTCCGTGCTCGGCCTGCGCGCCGCGCTGCTATGGGGCGCACAGCGCGTCCTGCTGACCAGTTCGGTCGGCAGCCTGCGAGCGGAGTGGCCGGCGGGCAGCATCGTGGCCGTGTCGGACCACATCAACTTCATCGGCGTCAGCCCGCTGCAGGGACCCAATCTGCCCGCCTTCGGGCCCCGCTTCCCCGACATGAGCGAGCTCTACAGCCCCGCGCTTCGGCGCAGCGCCATCGAGGCCGCGCAGGACCTGGGTGCCCCGTTGCACCAGGGCGTCTACTGCGCCATGCCGGGACCGGCCTACGAGACCCCGGCCGAGATCCGCATGCTGCGGGTGATCGGTGCCGACCTGGTGGGCATGAGCATCGTCAACGAGGCGGCGGTGGCTGCCCACGCCGGTCGGCCCTTGATCGCGTTCTGCATCGTGGCGAACCTGGCTGCGGGCATGGGCGAGAAGCTGCTGGATCACGAGAGCCTCACCAGCGCCGTGTCGGGAAGCGTCGCGCAGCTTGTCAAGGTGGTTCGCAGATTGGTGCGCGATTCCTGAGCTCCCGAGAAGCGGCTCATCACTTCTTTGCCGGCGGGGGAGCAGTTCGGTATGATCACGTTGCAAGCGAAGAAATGGCCAGCCCGTGAGGAGGCAGCCGCTTGACGTCGGACCATCCACTGCTTTGGGCCATGGTGCCGGGGCGCTTGCTGCGCCTGCTGGGTCCAACGTCGCTGGAGAGCGACCGAGCACAGACCGTGTCCCTGGAGGCCGCCGTTCTCGGCGTTCGGATCATGGGCCTGGCCGAGAAGGTGGAGACCCAGGCCCACCGCGGGGCTGATGGAGCGGAGGATGTCGCGGAGCGGCTGCAGGCCAGCCTGGGGCGCGCCATGCGGCTGGTGCGCGAGCATGGCGGCGAGGTGGCTTGCCTGCGGGGCAGTGGTCTGCTGGCGCTGTGGTGGTTTCCAAAAGAGGCGCTGGAACGTGCGATTACCGCCGCAGCGGCCTGTGGGGCGGCCATCGGTGCTTGCTGGACAGGCGACTGGAGCGGCGCGGGAACCCTGCGCCCGGCGCGCGTCGCCCTGGCCTGTGGCGAGCTGCTGGTGGGTCGCTATGGGGGCCATGCCGGGAAGTGGGAGCTGCTGGTGAGCGGAGCGCCCCTGGAAGAGCTCTCACAGCTCTTGCAGGAGGCTGACCACGGCAGAATCTCCGTCAGCCCTCAAGCCCTGCAGATATGTCCGCGGCTGAACGTCGGCATCGGGGCCGCTCCGAAGCTGCTCCCCGTGGGTGCGGGCGAGCTGGGAGGGCATGGCCAAGCGGAGTGGGCTGCCACCCTGCAGGCCCACCTGTCCGGCGATACGCGTCTTTCCTCCACTGCGCTGACGCATGCGCAGGGGGGCGAGCTGCGCTACGCCAGCGTCCTGGGGCTGCGGCTCTGCGGTCTGAGCGCTCGCCAACCGGGCGCGACCGATCGCCTGCAAGCCGCCGTGCTCGCCGTCCAGCGCCAGGCGGACCGGTATGGGGGTGCCTGCGAGGGTCTCTGCGCGCAGGGGCGGAACATCTCCTGCTTGATCAGCTTCGGCATGGACACCCGGGTATCCGAGCCCTGGTCGCTGCGAGCGGCACGAGCGGCCCTTTCTTTGACCGAGGCGCTGCAGGACCTCGGTCTGGAGGGCCCTTCCGGACTGGCCACGGGCGTGGTGTTTCGTGGCATCGTAGGCCGGCCCGAGAGGATGCGTATGGTGCTGGTGGGCGCTCCTGTGGCCAGGGCCCTGGCCTATGGCGCCAGCAGCCCCTCGGACGTGGTCTGCGACAAGCCCACCGTGGTGGAGATAAGACGAAAAGCCGACCTGGAACGCCTCGTGCCGGTGTTGGTCCCCGATCTCGGTCGTCCCCAGAAAGCCTACCGTCTGGTTCGGGTCGAGTCGCAGCAGCTCTCGGTGGAGGCGCCCAGCACGACGGTCCGGCTGGTGGGGAACCGGCGCGAGCTGCGCAGCATGCGCGATGCCCTGTCGGCCGTGGAGCAGGGCGCCTGTCGCGTGCTGATCGTAGAGGGCGAAGCTGGGATCGGCAAGAGTCGTCTCCTTACGGAGTTCGGGCGCTCGTGCCAGGAGACATCGCGACAGGTGCTGTGGGGTCGGGCCAGGCTCGGGGGTCGCTCAGCGCCCTTCCACGCCTGGCGCGCCGTGTTTGCCAGCCTCTTCGCCGAGATGAGAGGCTCGACTGGGCTGGCGGCGCGCAAGAGCGTGGAGCGTAGCCTGCACCGCGCCCCGGAGCTGCAGGGCCTGGCTGCTCTCATGAGGACGGTGCTCCCCATCGATCTGCCCGACAGTGCGCAGAGCGCAGGGTTGGATGGCAAGGCGCGTCTGGAACGCACGCGGGAGGTCCTGGTGGCCTCGCTGGCGGAGCTGTCCCGAGCCCGGCCGCTGGCAGTCTTCCTGGATGACGCGCAGTGGATGGACTCCGCGTCCTGGCAGCTCCTGCAGCAGGTGGGAAGCGCCGAGGCCCCGCTGCTGCTGGTCGTGGCCACACGCCCCGAGGTCGTCGAGAACAGCCGCGAGCTCGAACAGCTGTGCGCGTTGCAGCGGAGCGAAGTCCTGAAGTTGGGCAGCATGTCCGTGACGGAGGTGCGGGAGTTGGTGCGCGGGGCGCTCGACGTGCGCGCCGAACCTCGTCAGCTCTTGTCCTGGGTCTGGGAGATGGGAGGGGGCAATCCGCGCTCGACACTGGCACTCCTGGAAGCGCTGCAAGATGCCGGGCAGCTCGTCGCGCATGGCGGTGAGCTGATCACCGTGCCTACTGCCGGCGAGCTGGCCAGCCTGTCCATTCCCGGGGATTTCGAGGACCAGGTGCAGCGCGCTCGCCGCAAACTGAGCCCCTCCCAGAGCACGATCCTGCAGGTGGCCGCCCTGCTGTCCCAGCGCTTCGATGCCGAGTTGTTGGCAGAGATCTGCCCGGGCGATGTGGATGCCGGCGCTGTCGCCAGCGATCTGGAGGCGCTGGTGGCTGCCCGCCTGCTGCTGCCCAGCCACACAGAGGGCCAGCAGGGCTTTTCCATCGAGCCGCACATCGCGCTGCAGGCCGCCAGCAGCGGGCTGGACGGGGAGAAGTTGGCCCAGGTGCACGCGGGGATCGCTCGCCGCATCGAGTCCGCGGAACGAGCCAACCTCTCACCTTTCTACCCCACCTTGGCCCACCACTGGGTGCGGGCCGGAGATCCGGGTCGAGGCATGCTCTACGCCGAAAAGGCCGGAGAACAGGCCATGGGCATGGGTGCGGCACCCGAAGCCATCCGCTTCTTCCAGCAGGCCAGCTGGCTCGCGCGGAGCGGCCCGCAGAAGGACAGGGCCACGCCCTTGCGCAGGGCGCGCTGGGAGCGCCGCCTGGGGCAGCTGCGCCAGCAGCAGGGGGAGCTGCCGCGCAGCCTGGCCCACCTGGATCGGGCTTTGATCTTGCTGGGACGTCCCATTCCCAAGTCCAGGCTGCGGCTCTGGCTCGGCCTGCTCTGGCAGCTGGTTATCTTCTTCTACCTGCTGATCCTGCCGCGCAGCCGTGTCCTGGCCCCAGCAGACCAGCGCGCGACCAGCGCGGAGGCGGCGCTGGCCATGGAGCTGCTGGCGGAGCGCTTCTACTACTCGGCCGATCAGCTCACGCTGGCCTATGCCTCGTTGACGAGCGCGAACCTGGCCGAGAGAGGGGGTGACGAGGGCCTGCATGCCCGACCCTACGCTTCCATCTCCTCCATCATGGGCACGCTGCGATTGAGCCGGCTGTCGCGTCGCTACCACAGGCGGGCGCTGGGGGAGGCCCGAGAAGCGGGAGATGTGGCCGGTCAGGTGCTGACCTTGGCGGTGCGGAGCGCCTACCACCTGGGTTACGCCCGCCTGGAGAAGGCCGCCGACATGGCACGGCACGCCGCCGAGCTGGGCGCGCAGCGCGGCTGCTGGCCCGAGACCGGCCTGGCTCGTACGCTGCTGGGCATGTCTCGCTTCAGCCAAGGCCGCTACTCCGAGGCAGAGAGCTGCTACCAGGTTCTGATGGACGAGGCGCGAGCCAGCGGCAATGCCCAGCAGGAGGGCTGGGCCTGGTACGGCCAGGCCCAGTGCCAGCTGCGCATGGGGCGCATCGACGGGGCGCTCAAGACGGTGCTGAAGGCCCGTGACATCCTGGGCAACGTGGAAGACCAGCACTCGCAGCTGATCAGCTACGCCCTGCTGGCCCAGGTTCGTCAGCGAAGGGGAGAGCGGCGGCGCGCCCAGGAGGCCGCGAACCTGGCATGGGTGGAGGTGCAAAAGCTCCCCCTTCCCCTGGTGGTGGCGGACCTGGAGGGATTCGCTACTGTGGTCGAGGTCTTCCTGGAGGCCAATACCCGTGCGCGAGCGGCCAACCCTTTCGGGGACTTCACGCTCACCTGGCTGGTGGATCGTTCGCTGGCAGCGCTATGGCGCTACTCGCTGCTCTTCCCCCTGGGCCGGGCGCGCTGGCACCTGCTGGCCGGGCGGGCCTGCGCCCTCAAGGGCGAGCTGGGGCGCGCTCAGCGGCACTGGAAGCGCTGCCTGGACCTGGCGCGTGACAGGGGCCAGCCACTGGAGGAGGCGCTGGCCCTGGGCGAGCTGGCCGCGCTGGCCGACGATGCGGGGCAGGGGAAGGAGATGGCCCGCCAGGCCGTGGATATCCTGGGGGTCCTGGGCGAGTGCTGGCACAGGAAGCGGATCGAGGCCCAGAGCGAGGCAGGGGCTCAGCAGGGGCAGTCGCAGTAGGCCTTGCCCCAGGAACAGGCCTCCTCTCCCGTACCCACCAGCAGCAAGCGCCCGGGCCACGCTCGCTGGAGCAGCTCAGGTCGGCCATCGGCTTCCACATCGATCAGCGTCAGGATCTCGGCATTGTAGTAGCTGAAGAAGGGCACCAGTTCTTCGCCGACACGGTCGTTGTCCGCCCAGGTGAAGACGCCAGCCAGCTGCAGGCGGAAATCGTCTTGTCCGCACCAGATGACTCCATCCCCGGTCTGCAGGGTGACCTGGACCAGCAGCAGCTTCTGATCGGGCGCGATGTACCCCCAGATGTCCACCAGCTGCTGTAGCGGTTGGTTACGCTCGCTGGCCGCGTCTCTCGCTGCCGTGAAGGCGTTGCGGAAGGCCGCGCTGCGCGTGACCAGGCTCTTGGCTTCGTCCTCCATCTCCACGTTGGCGATGCGTGCGGTGGAGGTGTAGAGCGTCGGCGTCTTCGAGCCGGCGGGCAGGGCGATCAGGGGCTCGTCGGGCGCATCCGCGCAGCTCAGCTCGGCGAAGATGTCGGGCTGACCGCAGCTCGGCTCGCTGGCTGGGGGTTCCGCCTGGAGGTAGCTGTGATGGGGCGTGCCCCGGGTGAGCGCGGCGAAGCCCTTGATGGCGCAAGACTTCAGCGCCTTCTTCGACAGCGGCGCGTACAGGTCGTAGCGCGCGCCCGTGTTGGTCTCGCCCAGCTGCTCGGCGGAGAGTGGGGCGGACCAGGTGGAGACACCGTCCAATGCGGTGGGCGCCTCGCTGCCCTCGAGGCTGTCGGAGACAGTCTGATCATCGAGCCCCAGCCAGAGCCAGGTGCGGCCGTCGTGGACCTCGGCGAAGCGCAGCGGGCCGCAGGGAGCTGTCGCATCCGAGGGCTTGTTCTTGCACCAATCGTCCACCACCTCCTGGGTTCCCACGAACCTCCCGGCGTTCTTGACCTCGTTGGGTACGTCGATGCCGTCCAGCTGCCGGGACAGGTTCGTGGCTTGGCGGCGATACTCGAACGCGCCCGCGACCGTGATCTCGAAGCAGGGCTCCAGGCCCTGGAACCACGAAGACGACAGGCGTGCAAGCTCCACGGAGACTTGCCGCTGTTCCGCCAGCGTCTGCAGGGCTGGCGGCCCGTAGTTGGGCTCAGAAGAGGAGCTGAGGATCACCAGGAACTTGTTGGAGTAGTTGGAGGGTTCCCAAGCGAAGCGGGGCAGGGGGACGGTCAGCTCGGGCACCTCGACCGCAGGTTCCGAATCGGCGGCCTGCGGAGGGTCTTCCGGGATGGTCTGCGAGGCGCTCTCCACCGGAGCCGGCGCGTCCTCGCTGGCGCATGAGCACAGCAAGAGGAAGGGAGCCAGCCAGGATACGTAGGAGCGAGATGTCATGGGCGTCCTCTTGCGCTTCCGTCCTTGTCGGTGGTCACATCGGCGAGTCGCTCGGCGTTCCACCCGACCGGGCACTGGGTTAGCCACAGGGTCTGTCGGCGTTGAGAGAGGATATCATTTTCTTTGACGCCCTTGCCGGGGAGGAGAGATGAGCGGCACTCGAACCATCGTCGTCGGAGGTGGGATAGCCGGGATCTGCGCGGCGCTGCACCTGGCCGAGCGCGGCGTGCCGGTGACCCTGTTGGAACGGAACGGTCAGTCCCTGGGCGGACGCGTGGCCGCCGCCGGGACCACCTCTTTCTCGCACCGTGGGCGGGATTGGACCTTCCCCATGGAGCATGGCGTTCATGGCTGGTGGCGTCAGTACCGCAACTTTCTGGCTTTGATCGAGCGTCAAGGCCTGAGCGGCCGGCTGATCGATGCCTTCGACCAGACCCTGGTCTTCTACGACGGCATGGACACCTACTGCACAAACGTAGGGCGCGAGACCCAGATCACACCCGTGATCGAACCCATCCATCACGTGCAGCTGTTGCGTAAGAAGAACATCCGCCGCATCATCAAGCTGCGCGAGCTACCACGCTTTGCGACGCTCGGGATGAAGCTGTTGGAGACGGTGATGTTCGATCCGAACCGTCCGCAGCACTTGCGCCGCTACGATCAGCTCTCGGTGACGGCCTACACGGATGGAGTGCCCTTCTTCTACAAGGCCTTCCTGCGCAGCCTTAGCCGCAGCGGCTTCTTCTCCGATCCCCAGCACGTCTCGCTGTGGGCTTTCTTGATCTCGCTGCAGCACTACGTCTTCCTGAGGCGTGATGATCAACGCTTCGCCTTCACACGTGGTCCTGTAATGGACGCGCTGATGGATCCGCTCGTGGAACGGGCGGAATCTCTGGGTGCGCGCATGGTGGCTGGGGTGCGTGTCAAGAGCATCAAGCGCAGGC
Source organism: uncultured Enterobacterales bacterium (assembly GCA_964454135.1). GTDB lineage: Bacteria > Myxococcota_A > UBA796 > UBA796 > JAFGLY01 > CAYVQL01. The sequence goes on from CAYVQL010000267.1 coordinate 7,544, forward strand.
CCGCGGGGGGCTGGTATGTGAACTGGGCTCGTGGCGAGGGTCCGGATTGCCAGGTACCGGGCTTCACTGGGAGCGGCGGCCGGCTGCGCGCCGACCAGCTGGTGATGGCGGTGGACGTCTCCGGAGCCGCCGAGCTGCTGGAGGGCTCCCCGGATCTGCAGCCGATCTGGGGTGATCTGTCGGTCTTCAAGGGGCGGCCGGCGGTCAACCTGCGGCTCTGGTGGTCTCGCGCTCCCGCCACCCGTCACGGCGAGAGCGGGGTCTTCGCGGGCAACACGGTGGCGGACAACTACTTCTGGCTGCACCGCTTTCAGGAGCCCTTTGCCGCCTGGCAACGCGACACCGGGGGCGCGGTCTCCGAGTGCCACGTCTACGCGCCGGATTGGAAGCACGCGCTGTCTGACGACGAGCTTACCGAGAAGGTCCGCGACGACATGGAACGCGCCTTCCCCGAGGTGGCTGGCTCCAGCGTCCATGCCTGCCTGCAGCGCAACAGGGCGACGCACATCAACTTCCCCGTGGGATGCGCCGGGAGCTTTCCCAAGGTGCGCACCGAGCACGCCGACCTGCACCTCTGCGGGGACTGGGTGGATGGCGGTGCCGCCGTACTCTACATGGAGCGGGCCTGCCAGACGGGCATCGCGGCGGCCAACGGCGTGCTGCGCGAGCTGGAGCTCGAGCCCTTCCCCTTGCTGCAGCCCAGGCCGCCGCCCTTGCACATGCGCGGCCTGCAGCGCGCGCTGCGGCGCGTCGACCGGCGCTTCCCCGGGATCTGGCCGACAGGGCGGAGCTGACCGAAAGAGCCGAGTCAGTCCAGCCCGAATAGCGACTTGGCGTCAGGCAGCGCCAGGGCCGGCTGGTCTTCCTTGGCCATCAAGAAGGGCCCGATGGCCAGGTCGTCCATGTCGGTGCGCATGAAGCAGAGATAGGCGTCTTCGGGCGTGTTGACGATGGGCTCGCCCCGCACGTTCATGCTGGTGTTCACGATCACGGGCAGGCCCGTGCGCGCGCGGAAGGCCTGAATCAGGTCGTAATACAGCGCGTCCTCGTCGCGGCTGATGGACTGGATGCGGGCCGAGTTGTCCACATGGGTGATGGCGGGCAGATCCTGGTGCTGCTGCACCTGGGCCACCAGCAGCATGTAGGGCGTGGGGCGGTCCAGCACGAAGACCTCTTCGATGCAGTCCTCGAGCACCGAGGGTGCGAAGGGCCGGAAGCCCTCCCGCTTCTTGATCTTCCAGTTCAGCACGTCTCGCATCTCGGGATCGCGCGGGTCGGCCAGGATAGAGCGATGCCCCAGGGCCCGCGGACCCCATTCCATGCGGCCCTGATACCAGCCAACGACGCGGGACTTGTCGATGCGATCCGCTGCCGCATCGAGCAGTTCCTGGCGCTCCATGCGCCTGTAGACGGCGCCGTAATGGTCCAGGATGCGCTGCGCCTCCTCGTCGCTGTAACCCGGACCCAGGTAGGTGCTGTGCAGCCTGCCGCTGCGCGGCTGGCGCATCAGGGCGTGCCAGACCCAGCAGGCCGCGCCCATGGCTCCACCGGCGTCGCCCGCGGCGGGTTGCACGTAGAGATCCTCGATGGGGGCCTGGCGCAGGACATGGCCGTTGGCCACGCAGTTGAGCGCCACGCCGCCCGCCATGCAGAGGCGGGGCAGCCCAGTGCGCTGCACCACGCTGGTGGCCAGCTTCACCATCGTGTCGTCCACCACCGCCTGCAGGCTGCGGGCCACGTCCTTGTGGAACTGGGTCAGCTCACCCGTCTCCAGCTCGCGGCGCGGCTGGCCGAAGAGCTCCTCCAGCCGCGGATTGAACATGCGCAGCCGGTAGTCGTAGTCGAAGTAGCTCATGTCCAGGCGGAAGGTGCCGTCCGGCAGGACGTGGATCAGCTCCCTGACCTGGTCCACGTAGCGGGGCTCGCCGTAGGGAGCGAGGCCCATGACCTTGTACTCCGCCGAGTTGACCTTGAAGCCCAGATACCAGGTGAAGGCCGAGTAGAGCAGCCCCAGGGAGTGGGGGAAGCGGATCTCGCCCTTCAGCTCAACATCCAGGCCGCGGCCCTCGCCCCAGGTGGCCGTGGACCACTCGCCCACGCCGTCCACGGTCAGCAGGGAGGCCTCCTCCCAGCCGGAGCAGTAGAAGCTGGATGCGGCGTGGGAGAGGTGATGATCGGCGTAGAAGATGGGACCGTCGTAGCCCGTCTCCCGCTTCAGGATGGCTGGCAGCCGCAGCTTGGTGCTCAGCCAGTTGGCGGTGCCGTGCAGGAAGGAACCCACGCCCTTGGGGAAGTGATGCAGCTGGGAGTACAGCAGACGTTCGAACTTCTTCAGGGGCTTGTCGTAGAAAGCCACCGCGCCGATCTGCTCGATGGAGAGACCGGCTTCCTCGAGACAGTAGCGGATGGCATTCACGGGGAAGCCGCTGTCGTGCTTGAGGCGGGTGAAGCGTTCTTCGTGGGTGGCCGCCACCAGCTCGCCGTCGCAGAGCAAGCAGGCGGCCGAGTCGTGGTAGAAGCAGGAGATGCCGAGGATATTCATCGATGGGACTGTCTGGGCGGGGGGGCGTATCGCGGGTGGAAGGGCCGGAAGTGGCGCTACCGGGGCACTGCTCATCCAGCTTCTGCCTATCCCACTGGTCGGAGCCTGCCATCGGGCGCCGGCCATTCTTCGCGGCGGGGTGGAAATAGGCTGCAGCGGAGCGCCGTAGTCAGGATCCGGAAGCGCTCTTCGATGGAGAGGGGCGCTCGAGACGAGGAGATGGACCATGAACCTCCGTGAACCGCGCTCCGCGGGCACCGCTGCGGTGCTCAGCTTCCTGATCCCCGGTGTGGGGCAGATCTACACCGGCAACTGGGTCTGGGCCGTGTTCTGGATCATCGTGACGCCTGGCCTGTGGATCGGGTCGGGGGGCTTGCTGGGCTGGCTCTGCCACATCCTCTCCGCCATGCAGGCCGCCTCCTTCTGCAAGGCCTGACCAGCCGCGGGGTTGTTTTTGTGGGGGATTCCCTTCCAAGGGGCCGAACCACGTGCTACGCTCCTCTCTGCGACGCTTCTGAACGGCCGTTCATTTCCCGGATCGTTCGAACCCGAGTGAGGTGGGCCATGGCTCGAGTGGCGAAAGAGCGAGTGCTGATCACGGGCGCCGCGGCTGGGATCGGCTTGTGCACGGCGCGGGCCTTCGCCATGGAAGGCGCGGAGCTGGTACTGACGGACATCGACGCCGAGGCCCTGGATCGGGCGGTGCAGGAGCTCGCGGACAGCGGGGCCAAGGTGTACGGCGAGCGGGTCGACGTCTCGCAGCGTGCCGAGGTGGAGGCCCTGGCACGCAAGGTGAACGACGAGATCGGGCCGGTGGACATCCTGATCAACAATGCCGGCATCGGGCATCACGCCGAGCTGGTCGAGACGAGCCTGGAGACCTGGGAGCGCCTGATCTCGGTGAACCTATGGGGCGTGCTGCACCACGTCTACGCCTTCCTTCCCTATATGAAGGAAAGGGGCAAGGGGCATATCGTCAATGTGTCATCGGGGCAGGCCTTTTTCCGGCTGCCCACCTGGGGGGCCTATGCGGCCATCAAGGCCGCCGTGGGCGCTTTTTCGGAGATCCTGCATTTCGAGGTGAAGAAGCACGGGATCAAGGTGACCACCGTCTACCCGTACATGGTCAACACCGGGTTCTACCAGGAGGTGGAGACCCAAGGCCTGGGATCTCGCATGTCCATGAAGCTGTTGCCCTACTATTCCCAGACCCCAGAGAAGGTGGCCAGGATCATCGTCAAGGCCGTCAAGCGCGGCAGGCGGGTGGAGATGGTCCACGTCTTCAACGACCTCGGCTACTACATGCAGCTGGTGCCACCGGCCAAGAACCTGGTGAGCCGGATCTCAAACCGCTTCATGACCACCTAGGCGAGCCACGGAACGGATGCTCGCGGAGGAGATCAGATGGGAAGGATCGCGGATTTCAAGAGCATGATCGAGGAGCGCCGGCTGGGTTTCTCCGCCGACGAGGTGATGAGCGGCCGGCACCGCTTCGAGCCGGGCTTCGGCCCCGACGGGGACCAGTTCTTCGAGTTCCGGGTCACCTGGGGGCCCAAGAACCTGGCGCGTTGGGTGAATCCGTTTGCGGGTCGCTTCATGGTGCAGGAGCTGTCGGGCTTCGTCACCGCCGAAGGGCTCTGCGAAGCTGCGCCCTGCCAGGGCACTCTGGAGCTCAAGTACTTCAGCGATCACCTGATCCGCTACAGCTTCAGCTTCGAGGCCGACGGCACCGCCTGTCGCTACGTCGGCGAGAAGGTGAACATCAAGCTGTGGAACCTGCCGGTCTCCCACACCACGTGCTTTGGGCGGCTCACCGAGATCGACACGGGCAGGCTGGTCTCCACCTCGGTGACCCACTTCCGCATGCGCACGCTGCCCGGTTTCCTGCTGAGCTTCCGGTTGGCGTAGGCGTGTTTTTCGGCACCGATCAAACCGCCTGACAATCTTACCGCAGAGGGCGCGGAGAGCGCAGAGATCCTCTCCGCTTGACCCTGTCGTTCTTTGTGGCGCAAACACAACCAGCAAAGCGGATAATGGGAATTGCGAGTGAAGCAATGGCCCATCCTTCCGGACTCTGCGTCCTCTGTGTCCTCTGCGGTGGACTGTCGCCGGAGGGGGGCCCATCTGCTCGGTGCCCGTTTTTCGGGTGACAGGTTTTGTCAGCTGTGGTGTCCTATGTGAGAGAGCGCTTCCCGGACGGCGGCGCAGGAGGAGGTTGACGATGGCCAAGAGCGTTTCCATGACAAGGCTCGGTCCCGTGGCGCTCGCCGCGGGCGCGCTGCTCGCCAGCGCCTGTTCCGGACACCAGGTGGGCGTCTACGACGACACCATGTCCGCCGAGGGCATCGACGGTCTGCTGGTGGATGTGGGGGAGGGGGAGCTGAAGATCACGGGAGACAGCGAGCTGGACGAGATCCAGGTGGAGGTCACCCTCTTCAACGCCAGCTGCCATGACGACGAGGAGGTCGTACGCAGCCTCTACATCGAGCTGCGCGAGCTCGAAGAGGGGACCGCCCGCCTGGCCGTCTTCCTCGACGAGAACAACGCCTATGCCGACGTGGTGGTCCGCATGCCCGACACCATGCAGCTGGATGTCACCGACGAAGACGGCGACATCGTGATCGAAAACAGCGCGGATGTCTGGCTGGAGGACGGCGACGGTGACGTCAAGATCAAGACGGTGCGGGGCGATGTGCAGGTCGATGACGGGGATGGAGACCTGGTGATCAAAGATGTGGACGGCGATGTCGATGTCACGGACGGCTCCGGCGACATCGTCATCGACGGTGTGACCGGCTCCGTGTCCATCGACGACGGCAGCGGCGACGTGCAGGTCTCGGACGTGGGCAACCTGTACATGGATTGAGCGGACTCTCAGGCCAGGTGCTCCGCCAGCCAGCCAAGCACCGTGTCCCACCACAGCTGGCGGTTGGCCGGCTTGACGACCCAGTGCCCTTCGTCGGGGAAGTAGAGCAGGCGTGAGGGCACGCCCCGCCGCTGCAGGGCGGTGAAGAGGGTCAGGCCCTCGCTGGCCGGGCAGCGGAAATCCTGCTCACCCTGGATGACGAGCATAGGCGTGCGCATCCGCTCCACGTGCAGGTGAGGCGAGTAGCGCCGGTACTGCTCGGGAGACTCCCAGGGCGCGCCCCCGAACTCCCACTCGGTGAACCAGAGCTCGTCGGTGGCGTAGTCCATCATCTCGGTGTTGAAGATGCCGTCGTGGCTCACCAGGCAGCGGAAGCGCTGGCTGTGACCCGCCAACCAGTTGACCATGAAGCCGCCGAAGCTGGCCCCGGCGGCTGCGGCGCGCTCGGGATCGCAGAACTCGAAGCTGCGAAAGACGTGGTCGAAGCCCAGCATCAGGTCCTGGAAGCAGGCCCCGCCCCATTCCCCGTGGATGGCGTCGGTGAACTCCTGGCCGTAGCCGGTGCTGCCGCGGGGATTGAGCAGCACCACGACGTAGCCGGGCGAGGCGAAGAGCTGTGGGTTCCAGCGCTCGTGGAAGTCCCGCCCGAACATGCCCTGAGGTCCGCCGTGGATCAAAAAGACCGTGGGGTAGCGTTCGCCCTGTCGGAACTGGGGCGGCTTGACCAGGATGCCGTGCACCGGTGCGCCGTCGGCGCCCTCGTACCAGAAATCCTGGCCGTCGTGCAGCGTCAGCTGGGCCAGGCTCTCGGTGTTCACCCGCGTGATGGCCTGCGGCTCTGTCGCGTCCAGCTGCAGGCGGTGGACTTCCGGGGGACCCAGCAGGCTCTCGCGGCTGAAGACCAGCTCTGCGCCGTCCGGAGAGAGGGCGAGGCCGCGATCCGTGGCCCCGGCGGTCAGGGGCTGGGGCTCGCCGCCGCTGGAGGGCACGCGCCAGAGCCGCACCTGGCCACGGTCTTCGGCCGTGAAGAAGATCCAGCGGCCATCCGGGGAGTGGACCGGGACGCCCACCGAACGATCGAAGCCCGGGGCCAGCTCCTGGAGCGTCCCGCTGGCAAGCTCGTAGCGCAGCAGCTCGAGCAGGTCCGCCTCGTAGCCAGCGCGCCGCATGCCGCAATAGACGATGCTTTTGCCGTCGGGGGTCCAGGTCGGGAAGACATTGCAGCCTTGCCAGGGGCTGATGCGCTGCGGCTCGCCGCCCTGGGCCGGGACCAGCCACAGGTTGAGGTTGGTGGAGCGTGCCAGGTCCGCATCGCGCAGAGCGACGAAGCAGACCTGCTCGCCGTCGGGCGACACGGCGTACTCCGGAGGGGCGCTCAAGGAGAGCGGCGGCACGGGCCAGGGGCCGGGCGTGAGATCGCGCTGCTCGCCCGTCTCGACGTCGATGACGAAGACGTGGTCCAGCTTGCCCTCTGTCCAGTGGTCCCAGTGCCGAAACATCAAGCTGTCGATCACCCGGCCGGAACAAGCGCGCTCCTTGCGCTGCTTCTCGAGGCGACCCACCTGCTGCGCATCGCTGGCCTGCGGAAAGACCGCCGAGACTGCGAGCAGCTGCCGTCCATCGGGGAACCAGACCGGCTGACGGGCGCCGGTGGGAAAGCGCGTCAGCTGGCGGGCCTCGCCGCCGCTCCAGGGCAGCAGCCAGATCTGCGGCTCGCCGCTGCGGTTCGAGGTGAATGCCAACCAGCGACCGTCGGGAGAGAAGGCGGCGTCGCCGTTGGAGCTGCCGCTGGTGGTGAGGGGCTCGGGATCGCCGCCGCTGACCGGGACGCGCCAAAGCTGCCCCTCATTGCGGTTCTTCTCGAGGTTCGGGCGGCTCATCTTGAAGATCACGCTCTGGCCGTCCGGGGAGAAGACCGGGGCGGCAAGGCGCGCTTGGGACAGCAGATCCGCCACCTGGAAGGGGCGCTGATGGGCCATGGGCAACTCCGGGGCTGGCAGGGAGGGGGCACCTAGAACAACGACATGGGGCTGTCAAGAATCAAGAGCCAGCCAGGGCTCCATGAAGCTCAACCAGGCGCGTGCCTCGCGCGTCTTCTCCTCGTCCCGCCCCTGCACGGCGGCCAGGATGCGTTGCCAGTGGGCGGTCCGCTCTCTGGCGTGCGCTCCGACGAGGGGATCCTGGGGCAGGAATGGACCGAACTCCAGGGCGAGTCCCCTGCTGGACTCCTGGCCAGGCACGACGCGTGTGACCTCGGCGAAGCCCCGCGCCTCGGGAGCCAGGCGCTCCGCATCGATGCGCCAGCCGTTGTCGGCGCACCAGCGACGCAGCCATCCGGGTCGATCGGGGGCGTGCAGGACGGCAAGCTCCGGGCGCGGCCCACGGCGCAGGATGCGGGCTATCTGGTGGGCACCGATGCCGGTGATCACGGCCACGCCGATGCGCGCGAAGCAGCGTAGGCCGTCGCCGACGACCAGGGGGATGTCGCGCCTGCGAGGGAGGCGATGACGGCGGCGCTCCGTTCCGATGGCGCCCAGCGCCGCGGCGATGTGACCGTGATCGCAACCTACCTCGACGATGGGAAAAACAGGTGGAACCAAGGAGACAATGGCCCTTCTGCGGGCCCGCCCTCTGGGCCGCCCCCGGCGCGGATCAGACGGCCAGCTGGGAACATTCGACACTTTACGGTCCTTCCCGGTTATGCTTGATCCTCTTTCGTCCGCTGCATCTCTGCTTGCCAGCTTGCCCTGGAGTTGCCATGGGTATCCACCTCCTCTCCTCCGCGCTTCCTCTTGCACACCTCGGCCGTCCGGCGTGGGCGCTCCTCGTCGTTCTCGGTCTTGGGTTGACGGTGAGCTGCGAGGGTGAAGAGGCCGAGACACCCTGGTCCAGCGAGGCGGATCCCACCGTGGAGCGCCCCGAGGCCGACACGGACACGGACACCGACGCCGACACCGACGCGGACACCGACGCGGATACCGACGCGGATACCGACGCGGATACCGACGCGGACACCGACGCCGACACCGACGCCGACACC
>CAYVQL010000268.1:0-15947 GCA_964454135.1 uncultured Enterobacterales bacterium
GCCCCAAAAAAAAAAAACCCCCCCGGGTTTTCTTCGCCTGCTTTTTTGGTCTTTAATCCCCCCCGGCGCCGGATATCCTGTTGGACCATCGCCCCCCGGCCTTCGCCAGCAGCAGACAGGAAGCCGCCATTCCCCAGATCCACGGCAACACCGCGGGCCTCAAGCCCAGCCAGTCCAAGGCCTTGCAGGCCCTGTACCGCCGGCGCGTACCCGCCCAGCGCTTCCTGACGCCCGAGCTGGGGCGCAGCCTGTGCGAGATCTCCCACGACACGGGCCGGCAGGTAGGCCTGATCCTGGACCGCAAAGGCCGCATCAACATGGTGATCGTGGGGGACGCGCACCGGCTCTTCATCCCGGAGCTGGGGCGCAGTCGGGCGGGCAGCCGGCGCTTCCGCGGCCTGCGGCTCTTCCACACCCACCTGCGCGGCGAGGCCCTCACCCACGACGATCTGACCGACCTGGCCCTGCTGCGCCTGGACGTGGTCGCGGTGGTGCAGGTGGGCCGCGAGGGCCTGCCAGGGCACGTGGAGTACGCCCACCTGCTGCCCCCCGACAGCGGCGAAGAGATGTGGCGCCTGGAGCAGCGGCCGGGGCTTCATGGCTGGGACGCCGACTACCTGGCCTTCATCTCGGATCTCGAGGCCCAATTTCGGCGTGGCGACCACCTGCGCCGAGCGGACCAGGGTGCCGGAGCCGTGCTGGTCAGCATCACCACGGGCAGCGCCAAGAGCGCCGGTTTCTCCCTGCAGGAGCTGGAGCGCCTGGCCAGCACCGCCGGCCTGCTGGTGATGGACCGCGTGCTGCAGGTGCGCCGCAAGCTGGACGGCCGCACCCTGGTGGGCCAGGGCAAGCTGCAGGAGATCCTGCTGCGCGCCATGCACCTGGGCGCACAGACCCTGGTCTTCGACCAGGATCTCTCTCCTTCCCAGCTGCGCAACCTGGCCACGCTCACCGAGCTGCGGGTGCTGGACCGCACCCAGCTGATCCTGGACATCTTCGCACAGCGGGCCACCTCCCGCGAGGGCAAGCTGCAGGTGGAAATCGCCCAGCTGCGCTACCGCAGGCCGCGCCTGGCCATCATGCCCACCGCCATGAGCCGCCTGACCGGCGAGGTGGGCGGGCGCGGTCCCGGCGAGACCAAGCTGGAGATCAACCGCCGCCGCGCGGATGAGCGGCTGAAGCGCCTCTCCAAGCGCCTCTCGCGCCTGGCCAAGAGCCGCGACCTGCGCCGCGCCCGCCGCCGCAAGCTCAGGCTGCCCCTGGTGAGCATCGTGGGCTACACCAACGCCGGCAAGTCCACCCTGCTCAACGCCGTCACCCATAGCGAGGTGGGCACGGCCGACGCCCTCTTCGCCACCCTGGATCCCACCTCGCGGCGCCTCCGTTTTCCCGCGGAGCGCGAGATCATCCTGACCGACACCGTCGGCTTCATCCGGCGCCTGCCCAAGGACCTGGTGCAGGCCTTCCGCGCCACGCTGGAGGAGGTGGTGCAGGCCGACCTGCTGCTGCATGTCGTGGACGCCAGCGACCCCGAGCTGGAGCAGCACATCGCCGCCGTGGAGGACATCCTGCGCTCCCTGGGTGCCGGCGCCACCCCCACCATCCTGGTGCTCAACAAGATCGATCGCACCGATCCCGGGCGCTGGGGCGACCTGGCCCTGCAGTTCGAGGGCATCCCGGTGAGCGCCACCGAGAAGCAGGGGCTGGACCGCCTGCTGACCGCCATCGAGGACGCCCTCTTCCTGGCGGGCGACGACCTCGAAGAGCGACAGCATCCCGAGCCGGAAGGGACCTCGCTGTGAGGGGTCTGCAGGCCGCAGCTCTGTGGGGGCCGCTGATCGCCTGTGGCTGCCTGGGCCACGAGCGCGGCGCCGGTGCCACCGGAGCCGTGCTCTACGACACGCCGCCGCTGATCACGGACATCAGCTACGACTGCTCCCGCAACGACGAGGAGTGGAGTTTCGAGGTAGACACCGACCACTGGACAGCCAACGGCGGTCTCTACCTGGCCGTGGAAGAGAGCTACGCCGAGCAGCACACCATCAAGTCCGTCAGCGCCGACGCGGACGGCCAGGGAGACCACCTCGAGCTGACGCTGTCCATCGAGGCCGACTGGCGCGACGCCTCCTCCGGATCCTCCACGGCCTTCCAGTGCGCGCCCAGCACCTGGGCGGCCATGAGCTACCGCCTGGTGGTCTACACTCCAGGCAGCGAAGACGTCTCCGACTGCCGCAGCTGGGGAGCGCAGCCCGAGCTCTTCGACCAGGTGGATGACGTGCCGGCCTGCGAGCAGGCCTGGAACAGCAGCGACACGGGCCTGGGGCCTTGATCAAATACCCTTTTGGGATTGCGACCCGGCGCATTGTGCAGTAGATTCCAGGCTGCCATGCGCTGGGTTTCCCGGCGCTGGTATGCACACTGCGAGGCCGCACCAGGACGGTACGGCGAAAAGGGTCCTCGGAACCCGACAACAAGGAGACGCGACATGAACAAGCTCTTCCTCGTGGCGCTCGGCGCCCTCTTCATCGGCTGCGACGGCAAGGAAACCGGCGATACCGGCGACGAGTCCGGCTACTACTACTACGCCACCGAGATCGATGCCGTGGAGTACGGCTACACCGCCACCGACTGGGACTACTCGGTCGACCTGATCGGCTGGGGCTCCGATGTCATGCTGGACTGGTATCAGTACGAGAATGACTATGTCTGGGAAGAGTGGCACTACTTCAACAACACCGACAGCGCCGGCGACGGCTCCTGGGACGAGTGGGGCGTCACCATCCCCATCGTCTCCGACTACACCCAGCAGGCGAACGACGTCAACACCCTGTTCCAGGGCAACGCCGACCGCGAGGCCACGCTCACCTGGATGATCACCGCCTTTGACATGGACGGTGCCAGCGCCGACTGCGTCGTCTGGGGCAAGCGCCAGGAGTACTACGGCGGCTACGGCTGCGCGGCGATCAGCTTCTAAGCTCGCTGCACTGCGGTATTTTCGATCCCGCCCGGTACGCCGGGCGGGATTTGCTGCGTTCGGGCTCCAGCCGCCTGGGTTCAGGGTCGGGGACCAGGCCGGCTCAGGCGCCTGGCCAAGCGAATCGCGGCCAGCATGCTGCCGGGATCGGCCCTGCCCCGCCCCGCGATGTCGTCGGCCGTACCGTGATCCACGCTGGTGCGCACCATGGGCAATCCCAGCGTCCAGTTGACCGAGCGTCCGAAGTCCAGCACCTTCAGCGGGCCCAGGCCCTGGTCGTGGTACATGGCCACCATCACGTGCGCTTGGCCGCGGGCGGTGCGCAAGGCCGCGGCCTCGGCCGCCATGGGCCCTTCCAGGTCCAGATCCAGGCGCTGGCGGGCCAACTGGCAGGCCGGGGCGATCACCCGCCGCTCCTCGTCCCCCAGCAGCCCATCGTCACCCGCGTGGGGATTCAGGCCGCAGACGGCCAGCCGCGGCCGGGCAATGCCCAGCTGCTGGGTGAGCGCGCGCTGGGTCGTGGCGAAGACGTGCAGCAGGAGTTCTGGCGTCAGTGCGGCGGGCACACGGCGCAGCGGCAGATGCACCGTGGCCAGCACCACCCGCATGCGCTCCCCCACGAAGGCCATCACCGGGCGGCGCACGCCGCAGAGCTGCCCCAGGAAATCGGTATGCCCCGGGTGGGCGAAGCCGCGGGCTGCCAGGCGGGCCTTGTGGATGGGGCCCGTGACCAGGGCTCGGCCGCGGCCCTGCAGGCAGGCCCGCACGGCGAAGCGCAGCGCCCGCAGCTCCACAGGCTCATCCCCCGCAGGGGGAGCCAGCAGCGTGGGACCGGATCCGACCTCGTCCAGGCGAGCTACCCTGGCGAGGCCCAGGCCCTGGCGTGCCGCCTCCCGCTGCACGGCCTCCGCATCGCCCAGCAACACCGCCGGTACGGGCTCGCGCAGCAGGGCGGCGACCGCCACCTCCGGGCCGACGCCCCGGGGGTCTCCCGGCGTGATGAGGAGAGGAGGGACCACGCCAGAGCCTAGCCAGCAGGCTCCAGCAGCACCTCGACCGCCGAGCGACGGCGCGCCTGGATCAACCAGTGCTCCCGAGCCGCGCTGAACTTGTCCTCCATCAGCTGCTGCCGCAGCTGGTTCTCGACCTCTTCGAAAGAGGGCGGTTCAGCTGCGATTCGCTCGGCGGGACGCAGCAGGAAGACGCCCTGGGCCGAGACCACCGGCTCCGCCACATCGCCTACCGGGCTCTCGAAGGCGGCGCGGTCCAGCTCGCCCACCAGCTCGCCCCTGTTGAAGTTGCCCATCTCGCCACGGCGCGAGGCGTAGGGCTCGGCGCTGTGCTGGGCAGCCAGCTCGGCGAAGTCCGCTCCTGCGGCAGCCTGCTGGCGCAGCGCCTGCGCCTGGGCCAGGATGGCGTTCTTGGCATCGGGATCGGAATCGGCGGGATAGGGCAGGAAGATAGCCTGCAGCGCGATGGACTCCGGACCCGACAGCGCCTTGGCGCTGCGGCGATAGGCGTCCCTCAGCTCGTCCTGGCGCACGGTGATGCGCGGCCCAAGCACCTGCTGGTTGAACTTCATCTCGCGCAGGTTGTTCACGAGCTCTTCGCGATAGCTCTCCCAGGTCATGCCCGAGGCCTCGACCTCGCTGCGCAGCTGCTCGCGCTCCAAGCCGTTCTGACGTGCGATGTCCGACAGGGCACGCTCGATATCGGCGTCGGTGACGTCGAGCTCGAGCCGGCGCATCTCCTGCTCCACCAGCCGTCGCCCGATGATGACGTCGAGCACCTCGAGCTCCAGGACGCGTCGCTTGGCAGCAGCGGCCTGACCCGAGCTCGAGTTGGCCTCGATATGCTCACCGCCCAGATCGTAGATCTCACCCCATGTGATGACGTCGTCGTCCACAACCGCGGCGATGCGATCCACCACCTCGGCGCGGACCGTGGGGGCGAAGCCCAGCAAGGCGGCCAGGAGCAGACCCCGGGACCGGACGAGGGGACGGTTCATGAGGTTTCCGGCCCTATTGCTTGGCGGACTCGTCGGCTTCCGGCTCGGGCACGCTGGCTTTGATGGTGGGAACGGGAGCGCCCTCGGGCCTGCTCAGGGCTGGGTTGAGCTCCATGCCCGGAGGAGCCGAAGCCTTGGAGGCGCGCTTGATGTCCACGGCGGCCAGCTTGTCCTCGTTGACCTGCACCGTGGCTCCCTGCTTGAGCTGGGCCACGTACTGCTCGTAGAGATCCTTGAGCTTCTCGTTCTTGACCTTGCGCAGCACCGAACCCTTCATCTGCTGGAAGGTGCGCTCCACCCGCTCGCGCTTGTTTGCCACGTAGATGACGTTGTAGCCGTCGGAGGTCTTGAAGACATCGGATACCTCGCCCGCATCCATCTCGAAGGCGCGGTCCACGATGCCCTGGTCGAGCCCGGGCTTGCCTTCGCGCGAGACGAAGCCCACGTCGCCCCCGCGGCGCCGATAAGGATCCTCGGAGTGCTTGGACGCCACGTCCTTGAAGGTCTCTTTCGGATTGGACGCCACTTCGCGCCGCAAACCCTCGGCCTCGGACTTGGCATCGGCATCGCTGCGCTCGTCGGTGACTCGGATCAGGATACGCTTGATCTGCACCTTCTCGGGCACGACGAACTCATCCGGATGCTCGTCGTAGTAGGCCTGCAGCACCTCGTCGCTGAAGTCGGAGTTGCGGACCTGGGCGTAGACCTCCTGGCGCAGCAGGGTGTTGACCATCACCTTCTGCACCTTGGGATCCTGGTCCAAACCCTTGGCCAGGGCTTCTTGGTAGAGCACCTTGTCGGCCACCAGGCGATCCAGGATCTCGTGCCGCTCCTCGCCGGAGAGCTCTTCGCCGTCTTCGGGGGTCGCCCGGGCGGCCGCCTTCTCGAAGGCCACGGCGCCGATCTCCATCCCGTTGACGGTGGCCAGGACGTCGCCGATGTCCTCAGCGGGAGCCTGGGCTGCGACCTTGCCTCCGGCCGGCTCAGCCTGGTTTTCACAGGCCACCGAGAAGAGGCCAACAGACAGCAGGGCGAGTATCCACAAGCGCATTTCATCCTCCATTGTCGGATCCGCATTCCTGACGTCAGGCGTGCAGGGCAGAAGGGCCACGGCCTATCACAGGCATACTGGCCGGGCAAGCTATCGGACACAGCCCTGCAACACCGGCGGCGCCGCTCACTTCCCGTTAGCTGGCAGCCCATGCGATTGTCCTTGCGCACGCGGATCTTGCTGGCTTTCGTGCTGTCCTTCGCCCTCTTTTTGAGCGCCATCGGCTACGGCAACTTCCAGCTGCGCGCGCTGGGGGATGGCCTCGAGGTGGTCAACGATGGCTACCTGCCCCTGGCCCGTACGGCCGCCCAGCTGGACAGCTACCAGAATCGCATCGACCTGGACGCCGCGCGCCTGCAGCGAGACCCGGGGCGACCGCTGGCCGCCTTCCGCAGCAACGCCGTGCTGCACGCCGAGGCCATCACCACCGCCGTGGAGCAGGGTCGCATCACCGCAAATCGCGCCCTGGAGGCGACCGCGACGCTGGAGGAACGGCGCGCCCTGGACACGGTCATCCAGCAACTGGACCGCCTGGCGCTGCTGGCGCAGGGCTACCAGCTGGCCAACCAACAGTGGGTGGCCGAGGTGGAGAAGGGAGAACCCGCCTCCATCCAGGCGGCCCAGGCCGACCTGCTGCGCAGCCAGAAGGAGCTGCAGACGGCGGTGAGAAAGCTCAACGCCACGCTGGAGGCCAGCATCCGGCGGGTCAACGACGCCATCGCCCGCAGCCAGGCCCGCGCCACGCTGCTGGGCGGAGTGCTGTCCGCCCTGGCGCTGGCCTTCGGCGCCGCCATGCTGGGCTGGACCCTGCTGACCCTGCGCCCCATCGGCCGCCTGACCACCGAGGTGCAGCGCGTGGCCGGCGGTGACTACTCCGGCCGGGTGGACGTGCACAGCGAAGACGAAATCGGCGTGTTGGCCGCCGAGTTCAACGACATGGCCCGCAACCTGGACGAGCGCGACAAGCGGCTGGTGGAGCGCGCAGAGCAGCTCAAGCGCCTGTCGGGCTACCTGCGCAGCGTGCTCGACAGCATCCACCTGGGCCTGGTGGTGCTGGAGGAAGAGCGCGTCACCATGGCCAATCCCGCGGCCCACAGCCTGTGGGGTCTGGAGGAAGGGGCAAAGCTGCCCGTGGCCCTGGAGCCCCTGGAAGCGGGCCGCCACGAGGCCCTTGCCATGGGCGAGCTGCGCCTGGATGTGGAGGTGGTGCCCTTCGGCCGACGAGGGCGCCTGCTGGTGGGCGAAGACGTCACCCGCCGCCTGCAGGACCAGGAGCGCCTGGCCCGTAGCGAGCGCTTGGCCTTGATAGGCCAGATGCTGGCCCAGGTGACCCACGAGGTGCGCAATCCGCTCAACGCCATCTCGCTCAACGCCGAGTTGCTGGGTGAGGAGCTGCAGGCCCAGCTACGCGATCCCTCCGAGTCGATGGAGATCCTGGGGATCATCATCCAGGAGATCCACCGCCTGGAAGAGGTGACGGAGCACTACCTGGACCTGGCCCGGCGACCCGCTGCCAGCTTCCAGCCTGAAGACATCGCGGACCTGCTGCGCTCAGTGCTGCAGCTGGAAGAGGCCGCCTTCCAACAGGCCGGCATCGCGCTCTCCATGGAGGCGGAGCGCGGAGCCGCCCTGGTGGCGGCGGATGACAGCCAGCTGCGCCGGGCGCTGCTCAACATCCTGCGCAATGCCCAACAGAGCGGCGCGAAGAAGGTGGACGTGACCCTCGCCCTGCAGCCACAGCGCTGCAGCATCACCGTGGCCGACGACGGCGGCGGCATGGATCCGCAAAAGCTCGAGAAGGTCTTCGAGCCGTTCTTCTCGACGCGATCGCGCGGCACTGGCCTGGGCCTGGCCATCACGCGCCAGATCATCGAGGACCACGACGGCCGGATCCGCTGCCACACGCTCCCGGGGCAGGGCTTTCGCGTGGTCATCGAGCTGCCCCGCGTGTGGCCGGTGGACGATCCGCCTGAAAAAGCTGCCCCATTTTCCCGGGAGCCGCCGTTCTCCGTACAGAGCTCGACGTGATGCGCGCCCGCTGCGCCGCAGCGTGAGGAAGGGAGATGAGTCTGACCCGGCCCGAGTTCCAGCAGCTCTACCTCGCGCTGGGCCCAGCGGTCCGAGCTCGCTGTCGTGCGATCTGCGGCAACGAGGCCGACGCGGACGAGGCGCTGCAAGAGACCTTCATCAGGGCCTGGAAGGCGCGCCGCCGCTTCGACGGGCGCCATCCCCTGGCCTGGCTGCAGACCATCGGGCGCAACGCCTCGCTGGATATCCTGCGCCGGCGCCGGCCCTGGCAGCAGAATCCCTCCCTCTGGCTGAACCCAGCGGATCCACGCCCCAGGGATCCCGCGGCCAGGGCCGATGCGCAGCGCCTGCTGGACGGCTTCAAGCCAGACGACGCCGCCCTGCTGCGCCTGCGCCACGCAGAAGGGTGGCGCATCCATGAGATAGCCGAACACTTCGACACGTCTCCCCGAACGGTACGCCGGCGTCTGAAGCGCTTGCAGCGACGCGCAGAGGCCATGCTGGGCGTCGAGGAGGGCAGCAGCCATGTCAGCTGAAACTGGAAATCCGATCTCCAGGCTGACCCTGGAGCGCTGGGCATTGGGCCGGCTGGACGAAGAGCAGGCCCGCGCGCTGGAACGGGCCATGACACGGGACCAGGCCCTGCGGCGGCGCGCCGAGTGCCTGCGCCAGGAGATCGAGCGGGCCCGACAGGACCTGCCCCCCCTCGTCCTGCCCCAGGAAGAAGAGAAGAGCAAGGGCTGGTTGGCCGAGCTGCTGGGCCCCTGGCGCGTGCAGCTGGCCTTCGGCGTCGGCCTGGCGGCCCTGGCGCTGCTGGCACTGCTGCCCCCCAGGGAAATCGTCATAGGTGAGAAACCAAGCGCCGAGGTCGTCTTTCGCGGGGCCATGGACCTGCAGCTGCACCGCATCCGGCAGGGCGAGATCTCGCCCCAGGGTGCCCTGGTGCAGGCGCGGGAGGGGGATCGCCTGCAGTACCAGGTGACCAGCGACGGCCAAGGCGTGCTGCAGGTGCTGAACCTGCAGGCGGACGGCCAGCTGCTGCACTACCTGCAGCCGCGGGCCCTGACTCCGCAGCAGCCCATCCAGGGAGCCGTGATCCTGGACGACTACGCCGGTATGGAGCGCATCTTCTTCGTGATCAGCCCCCGAGCCCTGGACCGGGAGCAGCTGCAGGCCGCCATCCAGCGCGCCTGGAACACGCCCCTGGCCGAGCTGGACGCCCTGCCGGGGCTGGGCGCGGGTGTGGTGCAGCGCTCGGTGCTGGTGGTGAAAGAGGGGGAATAGTAGAGGACGGACGCGTTCAGGGCGCGCAGACGCCCTCGGCCAGCATGGCCCAGCGCGAGGGGCGCTGCCCCTCCTCCAGCGCGGTGAGCAGGAGCTGCATCCTGGCGCGCAGGGCGGGCTGGGGCTCCAGGTTCAACGCGCGCTCCAACCCCTCCCTCGCCCGCACCCTCCCCTGCCCGTCTTCTCGCTGCCAGAAGAAGGCCTTCTGCTCTGCCAGCTCCAGCGAGGTGGCTCGCACAGCCACGTTGGGATCGCTCATGCCCTGGATCAGGGCGCGCCCGGAGCTGCTCCAGGGCAGGGTCTCCAGCGCCCAGAGCGCCAGCACACGTCGCCTCTCGTCCGTTGACAGCTGACAGCCGCCCTGGCTGGACAAGGCCGCCGGCACTTCGCTGATGGACAGGCTGCGGTAGCGTAGCGCCGCGGCGTCTCGCACGCCCAGCAGGGGCGCGACAGGCGCGTCGGACGAGCGACCCAGCTCCCCCTCGAAAGCCTCGAGGCGCGCCACAAGAGCACGCAAACCAGTATCGGCGGGCTGTTCCTCCAGCGCGCAGCGTAGCCTCAGGTGCAGGTAGACATCCAGCAGCCAGCGCTCCTGCTCGGCATCCAGCGGCTGCGCGGGCCCCCTGAACTGCGCCAGCCTACCCTGCTGAGCGGCCTCGGCCAGCAGCTCGTAGTAGGCCTCGTACCAGAACAAGCTCTCCAGCTGCGCAGGTGCCTGCTCCCCCTCCCGCAGCAGGCTGGCCAGCTCGCTCAAGCGCTGGGCCAGACCTTGCCGCACCTCCTCGAAGCTGCCGAAGCGGGCCAGCAGGACAGCCTCCGCCGCCACGGCCCGCACCAGGTGGAAGACGCACTCGTCCTGGAAGCGCCCGGCGTGCTTGCAGATCTCGGCCCGCTGCGCCAGGCCGGCGCCCTGCAGGTTCTCGGAGAGCCGGAAGTGGCACTCGCCGCGCCAGAGCGCATCCTGCAGGCCGGCACAGACCTCCATGGCCCTGGCAGCCTGCCCAGCGCGGCCCAGCGACGCTGCGACGGCGCTCAGACAGGCCCCCCGCGTGGCGCTGTCCGCCATGGCGGCGCAGAGCTGCCAGGCGAGGAGCGGATCGTCCTGGCCAGCGGCCGCCCGCTCCAGGCAGGGATCGCCCAGCCCCGCATCCAGGGCCCGACAGCCCTGGATCCGCTCCTCCAGCTGAGGCTGGCGTTCAGCTCCCAGCGCGGGCGGACGGCGCTGCGGCGCCCGGACGGCGCCGGCTTCGCCGGGCTCGGGAATGCCCAGGTGCGGGCGGCGCAGGACGGCACGGCAGGCCTGGCGCAGCCCGTGATCGCCGATCTCCTCGCAGATGTCCTGCTGCGCCTGGCGCACCAAGCGCATCAGCACCAGGTCCCTCAGGTCGGTCTGCGCCACCTGCCTCGCCGCCCGCAGGGCGGCAGCGGGATCGGAGGCGCCCAGCTCGGCGGCCTGGTGAGCGAAGCAAGCGTCGCGCTCAGCCCCGGCCAGGCCAGCGCAGTCCCCCTTTGCCGGCGAGCCCCCGCAGGCCGGAATCTGCAACCAGGCCAGACACAGCGCCAGCCCCGCCAGGCCACTACCGCAGCCCCGACGCGCAGTTGCAAAGCCGACTGTCGCTGACCTCCGGCCGTACTGTCTCATCTTCGCCTCTCCGGGACGCCGCTGACAGCTCTAACACCGAGGCCTTGGGTGTCCGAGAAATGCAAATACTTACATCAAGGTGGGGGCCACGCGTGCCGAATAGAGGGGCGGAGCCCGCTCCTCCGCGGGTCGAGGACCCCCCATGTCCGCCGAAGTCATCCCCCAGTCGCCCTACTTCGCTGGCACCCTGCTGGGCCTGATCCTGGGGATGCTGCTCTACAACCTGTTTCTCTACCTCTCGCTGCGGGACCGGCGGCACCTCAACTTCTCGCTGGCCATCGTCCTGCCCCAGGGCCTGTTCCAGCTGATCATCACGGGCCAGGCCCGCATCCACCTGTGGCCTGGTGCCACCACCTGGGACCGCACAGCGCTGGCTGGAGGCTCGGCGCTGCTGGCCGTCGGCCTGCTGGCCTTCACCATGGGCTCGCTGCAGCTGGCCAAGCGCTTCCCCGGCACCTACAAGCGCGTGCAGCTGCTGGCCGCCATCAGCCTGGGCTGGGCCGTCCTCACCCCCTGGGTTCCCGCTCCCTACGACGCTCGCCTGGCGCTGGCCCTGCTGGTCGTCGCCAGCCTGGTGGGCATCGGGGCTGCCTGGGCGTCCTGGGCGCGGGGGGACAAAGCGGCGCGCTTCTTCATCATCGCCGCCGCGACCCAGCTGCTCGCCGCCCTGCTGGCCATGGCGCAGCAACTGGGCTGGCAGGCACCCGGTCCCATCAATGGCAGCCTGCTTCCCCTCGCCGGAGCCGTGGTGGTGATGCTGCTGTCACTCTCCCTGGCGGATCGCTTCGCCGACGCCCGCCGCAGCGAAGCCGGGGTGCGCCTGCGCCTGCTGGAGCAGGAGCGCCTGGCGCGCCGCACGCGGGACGAGATGATCAACAACCTGAAGGCCATGGACGAACAGAAGGACCAGTTCCTGGCCAAGACTTCGTTGGAGCTGCGCAGCCCCATGCAGCGCATCGTCGGCCTGGCCGACTCGCTGCTGGCTGGAGCCGGAGGCAAGCTCCCTCCCAGGGCCCACAACAGCCTGAGCATGATCCTGCGCTCGGGCCAGCGACTCAACGCGCTGGTCAACGACATCGGCGACATCGCGCGCCTGAACCACGGGCAGGTTGAGCTGGAGGTGCAGGCCGTGGCCCTGCAGGACGAGGTGGAAGCTGTGCTGGCGCTGTCTCGCGTCAAGGCGGACGAGCACCAGCTGGAGCTGCGCAACCTCGTCCCCGCCGACCTGTCCGCTGTCCGGGCGGACGAGGGTCGTCTGCAGCAGATCCTGGTGAACCTCATAGGCAACGCCATCAAGTTCACCGCCAGGGGTTCGGTCACCATCGAGGCGCGGGAGGAAGAGTCCTGGGTGCAGGTGAGCATCAGCGATACGGGCGCCGGCATCGAGGCCGAGCAGCTGGAGCGCATCTTCGGCGCCTTCGAACAGGCCGTGGGCGCCATCGATCGCTCTGATGAGGGCACTGGTCTGGGGCTGGCCATCACGCGCAAGCTGGTGGAAGCCCACGGCGGCGACATCGAGGTCGAGTCGCAACCCGGCGAGGGTTCCTGCTTCCGCTTCACGCTGCCCGCCACGCGGGAGAAGCCCGCCGCGGCACGTCCCCTGGCCAGCCAGCTGGTGGCCGATCTGGAAGAGGCCTCCTCCGAGCTCTGCCCCCTGGAGTTCCTCGCCTCGAGCAGCCAGCAGCACGGCGAGTGGCGCGTGCTCCTGGCCGACTGCAACGCGGTCACCCTGGCACAGGTTCGCAACGACATGGCGGCCCATGGCATCGCGGTGAGCACCGCGACCAGCGGTCCGCAGGTGCTGGAGCTGTTGGAGAGCGACGAATCCTACGACCTGGTCCTGATGGAGGTGATGCTGCCCGGCATGAGCGGCTACGAGGTCTGCGAGCGCATCCGCAGGGAACACCCGGCCAACGAGCTGCCCGTGGTCCTGATCACCGACCAGCACCACGGCCGTGACAAGGTGACCGGCTTCGACGCCGGCGCCAACGACTTCCTGCCCAAGCCCTTCTCGCGCTCCGAGCTGCTGGCCCGCATCCGCACCCACGTGGAGATGGCCCGCACGCACCGCGCCTACAGCCGCTTCGTGCCGCGGGAGTTCCTGCGCCTGCTGGGCAAGGAGCGTATCGAGGACGTGGTGCGAGGCGACCAGGTGCAGCGGCACATGGCGGTGCTCTTCGCCGACATCCGCGGCTTCACCACGCTCTCGGAGAGCATGTCGCCCCGCGAGAACTTCAACTTCATCAACTCCTTCCTGGGACGCATGGGTCCCATCATCAGGGAGTCTGGCGGCTTCATCGACAAGTACCTGGGAGACGGCCTGATGGCCATCTTCCCCGAAGGGAGCGACGCCCTGCGGGCCGCTGTGGGCATGAACCGCGAGCTGCACCGCTACAACCGGCACCGGGCCAACTGCGAATACCGATCCATCGACATCGGCGTCGGCATCCACCACGGCAGCCTGATGCTGGGGACCGTGGGCGAGCAGAAGCGCTTGGATGGCACCGTGATCTCCAGCACCGTCAACCTGGCGGCCCGCCTGGAGGGCCTGACCAAGCTCTTCCAGGTGCCGGTCATCGCCAGCGAGGACATCCTGGCCGGGCTGACCTCGGAGAAGACCTCTTCCTGGCGCTGCCTGGGCCGGGTGATGCTGAAGGGCAAGCGGCGCGCCGTGCGGGTCTACGATGTCTTTGATGGCGAGGAGGCCCCCGTGCGGGCTGCCAAGCTGGCCACGCTGGCGGATTTCGAAGAGGGCGTGACCCTCTTCTCCGAGGGTGACATGGCGCGCGCCGAGAGGGCCTTCGCAGCCGTCTGCGAGCAGGATCCCCATGACGCGGCCGCTCGTTTCTACCGCGAGCACTGCGCGCACTTCAAGCGCGTGGGTACGCCCCCGGGCTGGGACGGGATCCTGTCCATGCAGCGCGTGATGCCCGCCACGGCCTTGATAGACGCCAGCGCGCGGTTCTCATCTCGTCAGGCGGGCTAGCGCTAGACCTCTTCTTCGCCACCCGAGCGATTCCACTCCGCCTCGCGGCGGTAGATGGTGCGCGAGGTGATGCCCAGCAGGTTGGCGGCCAGGTTCTTGTCCCCGCCGGTGAAGCGCAGGGTCTCTTCGATCATGCGCCGCTCCATGGCCTTGAGCGGCGATCCCACGCGGAAGGTCATCACCTGACGGGCGCCCCGCCCTTGCCTGGCCTGCTCGGGCAGATCCTCCAGGCCTATCTGCGCGCCGCGAGCCAGCACCACGGCGCGCTCGATGACGTTCTCAAGCTCGCGCACATTGCCGGGCCAGTGGTAGCCGCAGAGAGCGTCCAGGGCATCGGGAGTGATGGCCTCCAGCTCCTTGCGGTTCTTGCGCGAGTAGCGAGCGAGGAAGAATTGGGCCAGCAGGGGGATGTCCTCGCCGCGCTCCCGCAGCGGCGGCACGTGCAGGCGGATGACGTTCAAGCGGTAGTAGAGGTCGGCCCGGAACCCACCCTCTTGCACCATGCGGTCCAGCTCGCGATTCGTGGCCGACAGAACGCGGCAGTCGGCCTTCAAGGTGCGCGTGCCGCCCACCCGCTCGTAGTCCCCCTCCTGCAGCACCCGTAGCAGCTTGACCTGCGTACCAGGGGCCATCTCGGTGACCTCGTCCAGAAAGAGGGTGCCCCCGGCCGCCAGGTCGAAGCGCCCCTCCTTGCGCGCACGAGCTCCCGTGAAGGCGCCCGGCTCGTAGCCGAAGAGCTCGCTCTCCAGCAGGGTGTCGGGGATGGCGGCGCAGTTCACGGTGACCAGGCGACGCGCCGCGCGGGCGCTGGAGTCGTGGCTGGGCTTTGCCCAGAGCCCCATTCCCGAGCCCCTCACCCCCACCCGCCGGACCGCCGCATAGGCGGGGGCCCCCTGTTCGATCTCCTCCAGCAGGCGCCGCATCACGGGCGAGCGCCCGATCACCTCGTCGTCCTCGGCCAGTCGGGCACGCAGACGCCGGTTCTCGCAGGCCAAGAGTTGCTTCTCCAGGGCTTTGCGCACCGTGGTGACCAGCTCCACACGCCGCAGGGGCTTGGTGATGAAGTCGTAGGCCCCCTCTTTCATGGCGTCCACGGCCACCTCGACGGTGCCGTAGGCCGTCATGACGATGAACTCCACGTCTCGGTCCAGGGCGCGCGCCGCCTTGAGCAGCTCCAAGCCATCCATGCCGGGCATCTTGAGGTCGCTCAGGACCAGGTCGACACCCCCGGATCGCAGGCGATCCAGGGCCTGGCGGCCGTCATCGGCCTGTTCCACGCGGTAGCCCTCACGCGCCAGGATGCGGGCCAGCACCTGGCGGTTGGAGGGCTCGTCGTCTACAACTAGCAGGGTTCCCATCTCGACAATCTGTCTCACTCATGACGTGTTGTCAAGAGCGAAAAGGCTCTCCCAAACTGCCCTGTCGGGACAACGCTCTTCCTATGACCTGAAGCATGGCCATTCCGATTGCCCAAACGGGCGCCTGAGGCTAGGGATACGGCCCGCATCCGATGGGGCGCGGTTCCACAATTATTCCCAGGGAAGGTGAACTATGACCGGAAAAGAAGCTGACCTCGCAGGGCCGGGCATCGGCAACTACGACGAGCTGGCTGTCAAGCTGCCTGAAAACTACGCGTCTCCGCTCAGCCGCAAGGACACGCAGAAGGCCATCGCCATGATCAAGCTCTTCATCGAGAAGGGTCTCTGCGATGAGCTGAACCTGATTCGGGTGGAGTGCCCCTTGATCCTGACCCGCGAATGCGGCATGAACGACTACCTCGATCGCGACGGCTCGCGCACCCCCATCGACTTCGAGGCCGGTCTGGGCCTGGAGAAGCGCGTGGAGTGCCAGGTGGTGCAGGCCGCCACCAAGTGGAAGCGCTTCGCCCTCAAGCAGTTCGAGATGGACCTGGGCGAAGGCCTGCTCACCGACATGCGCGCCGTGCGCAAGGACTACTTCCTCGACCACGACCAC
>CAYVQL010000269.1:0-15908 GCA_964454135.1 uncultured Enterobacterales bacterium
CCTCCGCGGCCGCCGCCACCGCCGACACCGACGAGACCGACACGGACGACCCGCCCCCCGACACCGGCCCGCCCCAGGACACCGGCCCACCCCCGGACACCGGCATGGTGAAGGTGAGCTGCGAGATCATGTGCGAGGGCCTGGACATGTGCGGGCTGCTCGACGGCAGCTACGACTGGGGCTCTTCCGTTGCGGGCTGCGAGCAGTGGTGCGGCAACTACTTTGGAGGTTCGCCCTCCATGGCCTTCGTCAAGTGCGCGGGCCCCGGCTTCGGGGACTGCGATGGGGACTTGATCGAAAACTGCCTCTGACGGCTCGCTGCTCCTGTTGAGCCGCCCGGGCGTTCCCTGATCGTCCATGCTCGCGCTGCGTGTCCGTGCGGGCGGGGCCCGCTTGGTCGAGACGCCGTTTTGTGGAGCAGGCGCTGAAACGCGCCGCTGCCTCGGTGGCTTCTACTGCTGGCGAAGGAGAATCCCTTTCGCCAACAGGAGCTCGCCATGTCCGACTTTCGGTCCCTTTCCCCAGGCTTCCTCGTCCTCTCAGCCCAGCTCGGCCTGGCGGGCTGTAGCTGCGGCGCCGGCAGCGCCGATAGCGCCATGCCCGCAGCTGGCGAGCTGGTGATCGCCGAGGTGATGGCCGATCCCCAGGCCTCCGACGACGACGTGGGGGAGTGGGTGGAGGTCTGCGCTCCGGAGGACGGCGCTGCGGTCTCCCTGGCGGGGGTGGTCCTGACGCGGGACGGCAGCAACACCTACGCGGTCAGCGAGGGTGCCACGGTGCAGCCTGGGGAGTGCGTCGTGCTCTCGGACTGCTCGGATGGCGCGCCCGCGGCCCTGGCGGAGTCGGTCTGCATGGACAGCCTGACCCTGGCCAATGGTGGCGGCGAGCTCTGCCTGCTGGCAGGGGACGGGATGGTGGTGGACTGCATGACCTACGAGGACAGCGAGCCTGGCCACGCCCTGGCTCTGTGCGGGAACTTCATCGATGCCCAGCTCAACGACCATCAGGAGTATTGGTCGTCGAGGGATGATGGGCCCTACGACGGGGAGGGCGAGGCTGGCGATCATGGAACGCCCGGCGCGTGGAACCCGGACTGCGAGGAGGAGCCTGAGGACACGGCCCCGCCCGCGCAGGAGGGCGCTCTCATCATCACCGAGATCATGGCCGATCCGGACGTGGCGGATGATACCGACGGCGAGTGGGTGGAGATCTGCGCGGCCGCGGACGGCGGCGCGGTCTCGCTGGCGGGCCTGGTCCTCACTCGGGACGGCAGCAACAGCTACCCGGTATCGGAGGGCGGCAGCCTGCAGCCCGAATCCTGCGCCGTGCTGTCGGACTGCAGCGAGGACGCCCCTGCGGCCCTGGCGGACGCCATCTGCCTGGAGAGCCTCAGTCTGACCAATAGCGGCGGCGAGCTCTGCCTGGAGGCGGACGGCAGCGTGGTGGACTGCGTGAACTTCGACGGCCACGCCGCCGGACACGCCCTGGCGCTCTGCGGCAACTGCATCGACGCGGACAGCAACGACGATCCCGCCCTGTGGTCCGAGGCCGGGGGCCAGCCCTACGACGAGGACGGAAACGAGGGGGACTACGGCTCGCCCGGAGAGCAGAACCCGGAATGCCCCTGCATTCCCAGCTGCAACGTGCCCGAACCCGATCCCGGGGAGCTCTTGCTGACCGAGCTGATGCCCAGCGCGGGCCTGCTGTCGGACGACGACGGGGAGTGGATCGAGGTCCAAAACGCCACGCATCTCAGTGGCACGGACAAGACCTTTCCCCTGAACCTGCTGGGCCTGGCCCGCGGCGACAGCAGCAGCACGGCCAGCATCAGCTCCGAGCTCTGCCTGGGGCCGGGGGAGATCGCCGTGCTGGGGGGCAGCGAGGACGCCGACGATGGGCAGGGCTGGCTGGATGGCAGCTACAGCGGCAGCTTCGCCCTGCCTTCGGAGGCGGACCTGCAGCTGGTATGGGGGGAGGCGCTGGTAGATGAGCTGAGCTACGGCAGGGACGACTGGCCCAGCTGCGGCTCGGGTGGTGCCCTGCAGCTGGACAGCGAGGCACTGAGCGCCGCGCTGTGGGCCGCCGAGGCTGGTGCCCTGAACGACGATCCCGCCCGCTGGTGCTGCGCCTCCGAGCAGGACGTCATCTTCAAGGAGACCGACTGGGGCACGCCAGGACAGGACAACGGGATCTGCGAGTAGGGCGCGACCATGTCTCCGCTGCGCCCTGCACGCCCCTGGCTTCTGCCCCTGCTGGCCCCCGCCCTGGTTGGCTTCGACTACGGCGTGCCCATCTATGTCTTATCGGAAGCCGATATCTACGAGTTGGAGTACGCCGGCGACATCGAGGAGCAGGACCGGGATCAGCTACTGGCCATGCTGCAGGATCCCCTGGACCTGAACCGCGCCACGCGCGATGAGCTGCAGCAGCTGCCCGAGGTGACCTACGCCCTGGCCGACGCCATCATCGCCCGGCGCCGCAAGCAGGCCTTCCGCGCAGCGCGCCAGCTGGAGGCGCTGGTGGGCAAGGCGGTCTGGCGCCAGTGCCGGCCCTTCGTGCTGGCGGAGCCCCCGGCGGCCAGCACCCCGCTGATCAAGGGCAGTACATCCCTGCGCATGCTGGAGCGCTTCGAAGATCAGCGTTTTCCAGTGCTCTACGTCAAGTCGCGCAATCAGTTCCGCGGCTGGCTGGACAGCGGCGTGCTGCTGGCCGAGGAGCCGGGGGTCTACGGTGTGGAGTATGGCGCGGACGGCGTGTCCTTGGAGGGGGAGCGGCCGCGGGTCAGCCTGGAGCGGGTCCACCTGGGCGCTTCGCGCGGCGCTTGGTCCCTCATCGCCGGGCACTATATGGCCGGCTTCGGCCAGAGCCTGACCTTCGACGTCACCGATCGTGCGCGCCCCCACGGCTTCTACCACGACCTCAAGCTCACGGAGGACTACGAGAACTACGACTCCTACTCGGTGTCGCGGCGTCTGCTGGGGTTGGCCGTGGCCGCGGAGCGAGCCCTCGACCAGGGCGGCAGCCTGGAGCTGACGCTCTTTGGTTCCTGCAACCCCCACGACCTGTACTACACCTACATCAGCCCCAACGAGTACCAGGTGCGCGGCAACGATGAGGTGAGCTACCCCAGCTTCCCCTGGGTGTATCGCGAGGACCTGCTGGGCCTGCACAGCCAGCTCTCCTGGGTCGCCGGGGGGCATGTGGGCCTGACCGCCTGGGGCGGTCGGGCGGTCAAGGCCTACGACTTCGACTTCACGGCCACGCCCATCCCCAACCGGCCCTGGTACGGCGCCGCCGGCCTGGATCTGGCCCAGCGCTTCGGCCTGCTGGACCTCTACGGCGAGGCGGCGGTCACCGACCAGGGGGCCGCGGGTGCCCTGGCCGAAGCCGTGCTCAATCCCTCCTCCGCCGAGGTGTCCCTGCTCTTCCGCTACTACGGCACCGAGTACGACAATCCCCACAGCCGGCCCGCGGCCGAGCCGGACACCTTGAGCCGCGATGAAGACGAGGAATACCTGGACCCCAGCGGCAAGCGCGATCGCGACGAGCTGGGACCGCAGCTGAAGCTGGTATGGAATGCCAGCTCCTGGCTGCGGATGCGACTGAAGGGGGATCTCTGGCGCCGACCCTCGCTGGAGATGAACAACCTCTACCTGGAGGGACGCCTGGACCTGGATCCCCTGCCCTGGTTGGGCCTGGATCTACTGGCTGGGTTGCGCGACAAGGACATCTCCACGGGTGGCCGCGCAGAGGCCTACGATGTGGAGGATCCCGCAGAAGAGCGGGGCAGCAAGTCCCACCTGGCTGTCGGGTTGCGGCTGGAACCCGTGGCGCCCCTGCTGCTGCAGGTCTACGGCAAGGAGTCCTTCGAGGACAGCACAACCTATGATGAGAGCTTCGAGCGCAGCCACTACTTGTGGGTGCGCGCTTCATGGGAGCTGAACGACGCCCTGGTCACGGCGCTGCGCTTCAAGCTCTACGACGAGCGGCCCGAGGATCCCGACTCGGGAATGCGCTACGCCGGCGCCTATGCACAGCTGCTGGGGCGCCTGCCTGGCAGGCTGAGCCTGCAAGGCCGCTACGAGCAGCTGCACGACCTGGATGATCCCGCAGCCGAGATCGAGCACAAGCTCAAGCTGGGCCTGGATCTGCGCTATTGAGGAGGTGAGACATGGGCCGCGAGACGAGCGTTGCACTGGCGTGGCCATTCCTGGTGGTCTGCGGTGCTGTCGCCCAGGGCTGCCCGGGCGTGCGGGAATGCCTGCTCGATGTCGAGGAGCCTTGCCGCGAGTCGCTGGAGGTGACCGTCCTGGAGGTGGTGGACGGCGACACGATCGACGTCGATCCCGCCGTGGAGCTGCCCGATGGCACCACGGGGCGCTTCCGGCTGCTGTGCATCGACACGCCCGAGACCTATGGTGGTAGCGAGTGCTACGGCGCCGAGGCCAGCGAGCGCCTGCGCGAGTTGGTGGAGGGCGAGATTGTGACGCTGCACTTCGACCGCGACTGCTGGGACATCTACGACCGCGGCCTGGCCTATCCGGAGCTGGATGGCGAGCTGCTGAACGTAGAGCTGGCGCGCCAGGGCTACGCCTTGCCCATCGAGGAGTACTTTGCGGACTACGCCTGCTGCGCCGAGGTGCAGGCGGCGGCGGATGAGGCGGCGCAAGCTGGGGCGGGGGGGTGGGGGGCGTGTTCCTGGTGAGCTACTCGTCGAAACCCGCAAACACCTCTGCAAAGTCCAACAACACCGGATCGTAGCTGGTGGCCGATTCGCCCTTTTCTTCGGAGACGTGCAGCTGCAGCTGCATGGAGGCCGTGTCCATCACCACGCTATGAGCCGTGTAGCTCTTGGACACGCCATGCAGCATCTCCAGGGCCATGTCCGCGTCCACGCCGCCAGTGCCCAGGGCGTCGTTCAGGGCGAGGCTCAGCTCGCCGTAGCGATTGGCCGAGTCGCCGCTGGTCTCGGGTTCTTCGCGCTGCATGTAGTGGTTGGTGCAGGCGATGGCCAGATCGGTCTCCAGGGGTTCCTGGTGGCTGCCGGGCACGCGCACGGTGGTCTGGCCGTCTTCGTGGCTGACGTGGCCGTCGTACTCGAAGATGGCGCCGCCCGTGCAGTCGCCGCCGTCGCAGGGGAAGCTGATGTGGAGGTTGTTGCCGCGGTACTGGGGAGCGGCCTCCAACACCTCGTCGGCCGCGGCCACCGGATCCTCGGCGCCCACCGTAGCGGCCAGGGCGCTGCGCGTAGCCAGCATGCGCGGTACATAGCCGGAGCCGTAGTCGCTGGAGAGGCCCGTGACGTTGTGCATGGTGATGCCCACGCCCTCTTCGGTGAAGCAGCTCATGCAGCCCACCAGGCCTGGCACCGAGATCGAGAGGTAGCGGGCGCCGCCTTCGTCGTCTGACTGGTAGAGCTTGACGATGTGCTCGTCCAGGAAGGTGCCCCCAGGGTCGATGGAGTAGTCGAAGTTGCGGCCGTGGATGGTGGCCCCGCTGGCAGACGCCGCGCCCCAGGCCGTGAACGACGAGCAGGCGAAGTCGCCCAGCGCAGAGGCCACCACCAGGTCATCCAGGGTCAGCTCGCGGCTGCCCCCCTCTCCCAGGCCCAGGTAGTCGCTGGTGACGATCAGATCCTCGGCCGGGCAGTTGTCCCGCATGCCATCGGCGATGCCCTGCAGCTCGGCCATGTCCCCGTCGGGGATGGTGATCCACGCCAGGCCGATGGAGAGCAGCGTCTCCCAGTCGAAGCCGAAGCTGGCCACCATGTAGTTGAGCACGTAGTCCTCGAACAGGCGGGTAAGGCGCCCGCAGAGCAGCGAGCCCTCGGCGTAGCCCATCTCTTCCCGCGTACCCCACATATAGAGCAGGTCGCGGCCGTCGATGCTGTCCAGGCGCCCGTTCACGTCAGGTGGGCTGTCGGGCTGCCCCGAGTCGGGCTGCGCGCTGTCGCCAACTTGGCTGTCGGTGGCGCTGTCGCTCGAACCCGGGGGGGCGCTGTCGTTGCCGGAACTGCTGCACGCGGCGGAGAGGAGCGCCAGGAGCGCGAGGCGGGAGCGTGGGGACATGGAACCTCCGTGCGTCGGAGGATTGTAGCCCCCGCAGGCGCCGCTGTCCTGCAGCCCTAGCGGCCCTCAGGTGATGGGCTGACGCTCCACCAGCTGAGCCCACTTGGACTGGTGGGCGCGCTCGGCCGTGGCGATCAGGCAGACCAGGACGCACCAGGTCCCCTCAAAGCAGGGCAGCAGCAGCAAGCGCTCCTTGGCCTTGAACTTGGCCAGCAGGCCGTTCAGGTCGGCCACGAGCCCCAACACGTCGATCTTGGCCTCTTCGACCTGTACCAGGATCTCGCCCGCTTGGCTACGCCGCTTGAAGGGTAGAGGATAGCGGCCGTCCATCAGGCTCTCCCGGCCCACGAACTCCTCTCCCTCGGTGGAGAGCAGATCTTCGAGTTGGATGCCGCTAGTGCGCAGCATGTAGTCCAGGGCGAAGATGTGGCGCTTGGCCACCAAGGCGCTGCTGGCACGGTCGTCGAAGACGTAGATCGGCACATCGCCCTTCTGGTAGCGCAGGGTCTTGGCGAAGTCGATCAACGGGCACCACCACAGCTCCTCGCGGCCCTCCTGGCAGTGTTCCAGGGTGAGCAGCTTGATCGTCTCGCGCTGGCTCTCATTGAGACGCTCCATCACGCCCAGCTTGTCGAAGCGAGCCATGATCATGGGCACGTCGATGGAGGCGAGCTTGCGGGCCTTCTCTTCCATGGGGACCAGATCCCGCTCGTCAGTGCTGCGCGAGGGCGCGACCTCGGAGCCCATTGTGCCGCGCTTCACGGCGGCTTCCTTGCCCTGCTCGTCCGCTTCAAGGCGTTTCTGGTACTGCACCCAGAAGAAGGCCCCCCCCAGCGCCAAGGCGATGAATCCGGCCAGGAATTCGAAGAGTTCGATCTCGAAGAGCATCGAAGGACTGCCTCCTCACAAGAACCACGAAAGCGCGATCAGGCCCTTGGTGGCTGGCGTTTCGGTGAATCGCGCCGCATCTGGCATCGTACCACGAGCGGTCTGCCGACGTGGGCGGCAGACGGGCTCGAATCGGTCTACGATGCCGTCGACGACGGGCATTGCGCCTCGTTCACAGGTTCTTGACGAGGTCGACGCATTGGTTCCCTGCGGAGGGGCGGCAGCCTGCCTTGGCAATGCTGCGAATCAGAGCCCTGCAGCGGCCAGGAGCTCCGTCCAGTCCAGGCGGGTCTGGGCGATGTAGAGCACGTGGTCGCCCCTGAGGGCGGGCAGGTCCCGGAACGAGGTGCGGCTCTGGTTGTCGCGGTTGGCCGCCATCAGGTTGATGTCGGCGTCCAGCAGGGCCTTGGCCAGCGTGTTGTAGCACAGCCCTGCGGGCACCTCGCCCACGGCCGTGCTGAAGACCGTGGTGCCGACGATATTGCTGGTGATCACTTCCACCAGCATGGACACGCCGGGATCGGCCACCTCCTGGACCAGCAGGTGGTCCATGATCTTGGTGCCGTGCACCACGGCGCTGCAGTTGACCGCGTCGAAGAGCAGGTCGTGCTTCTCGTCGAGGCACTCGGCCACGATGCGCACATCGGGCCGCATGGCGTTGATCACGGAGACGGCGGAGGACACCACGGCGTCGCTGGCCGGATCCCCCTCGCGGGTGGCCAGGACCAGGGCCAGCGCGGCCTTGCCCAGGCCGGCGCGCTCGTAGGTCTCCCGCTCCAGCGGCGAGCCGTGGATGAAGAGCACGTTGTCGATCTCGAAGGGCAGGCGCTCAACCTGGTTGGTGACCACGACGATCTCGTGGCCTCCCAGGTGGGGATCCGACTTCAGCTCGGCGATGAGCCGCTTGACGCGGATCTCGGAAGGGAAGTTGACCAACAGGCAGTGGTCGTGCGCGATGGCGATACCCATACCGAACTGTCCTTTCATGGCGAGACTGGTGATGGTGTCGACGATCATGCTGAGCAGGATGGTGAAAGTTGCCAGACCCAGCAGCACCACGAAGAAGATCGTGCCCAGTCGAGCCCCCAGGCTCTGGGCGGAGATGTCGCCGTAGCCGATGGTGGTGATGGAGATGATGCTGTACCAGAGGGCGTCTGCGAAGGAAGCACCCGCCTGCTGGCCGTCGAAGGCCCAGAAGCAGATGGCGTTGCCCAGGATGCTGATCGCCACCAGAGACGTGGCCAGGCCGACGCCCAGCTTGCGATCCGCCCGCAGCTTGCGGTAGGCACGAAAGAGGAGCACCTTCCACGGCACGGCGAGATCTCCCGGTCTTGAGGCGGGCCACAGCTTAACCGGGAAGCGCGCCCGGGTCGCTGCTGGGGGCGTGCAGCCGAGTCTCCAGCTGGGCGCGCGCCTCGTCCGGTAGCGAGGTCACGTGCAGCTCGGCTGGGCGATCTGCGGAGGTGACGGTGGCGTAGATTTCGTCCAGCCGGCGGCCGTCTTCCAGCTCGAGGGAGAGCTTGAGCTTGCTGTAGGCCTTGGGGCTGGGCTCGCTGTCCAGCAGGAGGCGGGGCAGGGCCAGTCGTACGACGGTGGCGTCGCGGGCCTTGGGAGAGACCTGCTTGCCATCGATGGCGTGCCACTGCGCCTTCAGCTGCACCGCCACGCCGATCAGGGAGACCTGCTTGGGCAGACGATGCCAGCTGGTGCCCTCGGCCGCGCGCACGGGGTGGCAGACCAGGGGCTCGCTGCGGCCCTTGGCCATCACCTCGATGGCGGGGGCCAGGTCCAGGGCATCCCCCGCGGCGGCCGCGGTGGCGGCGCTGATGAGCACCTGGTTGCCCACGGTGAAGCTCTCCAGCCGCGCGGCCAGGTTGATGGCCTCGCCCACCACCCCGTACTTCATGTGCTGCTCGCTGCCGATATTGCCCGCGATGACCTCGCCGGTGTCGATGCCGATACCCATCTGCAGTTCGCGGCCCTCTTCTTCGTTGAAGCGTCCCAGCTCCAGCTGCATGGCCACGGCGCAGGCCACGGCTCGTCGGGCGTCGTCCTCCCGCAGCGTGGGCGCGCCGAAGAAGGCCACCAGGCCATCGCCCATCAGCTCGGCGATCGTTCCCTGGTGAGAGGTGATCACGGCGGCCATGCGTGCGAAGTAGCGGTTGAGCAGGGCCACCATGCGCTCGGGATCCAGGCGCGCGGAGAGGGCGGTGAAGCCGCGCAGGTCCGACATCAGCACGGTGACCACGCGCCTGTCGCCCCCCAGGGCAGGGCTGGTGGGATTCGCCAGCACTTGCTCCACCACCTCCGGATCCACGAAGCGGCCGAAGGTGTCGCGGATATGCTCGCGCTCCCGAAGGCCGCGCAGCATCTCGTCGAAGGCCTGGCCCAGCATGCCGATCTCGTCGGAGCTGCGGATGCGCACGCGGCGATCCAGGTTGCCCCGCGCCACGTCCTGGGCGGCGGCGGTCAGCTCCCGCAGGTGCCGGTTCACGTAGCGGGCCGAGAAGAAGGCCCCCAACAGGATGCCCAGCCCGGCCAGCAGCACGCGCAGGGCCAGCTGCTTCTTGTCGCGCTGGGTGTGGAGCTGCTGCACGGCCGTGTCGTGGACGATCTCCAGCACACCGGTGGTGCGGCCTTCGCTGTCGAGAATGGGGGCCATGGCCGTCTGCCAGCTGCCCCACTCGTCCACGAAATCCGGCACGTAGATAGTGGCGCCGGCGTAGACGCGATCCCGCAGCAGCACGCCATCGAAGATGGGGTAGCCGATGGGAAGCACGGCGCCCTTGCCGGCATCCACCACGAAGTGGTCCCTCCCGCGGCTGTCGCGGGCGGTGGTGCCCACCCACTTCAGGCCGCTCTGCAGCTTGGCTTCCAGCAGCCAGGCGTGCAGCTCGCGGTAGGCCTGGGAATGCATGGCCGAGGCGTCGGTCATGCGGCCATGGGCGTCGCCGTCGATGCCAGCGGCCAGGGTGGCGGCCAGGCCCGTGGCTTCTTCCTGGCGGCGAGCGGCCTGCGCCTGCTGATCGACGCGAAAGCCGTACCAGCCGTACAGCGCCATCAGGGAGCAGACCAGGCCGCCGAAGAAGGTCCCGAAGCGCGCCCAGAGGGGAAAGAACACGCGGCTGCGCGGGATCAGTGCGCGGCTTTCGCTGGCTTGCGACATGTTTGACCGCACCTCTTGGCTTCGTCTACCCTTACCACGACCGCTGCGGAGCACCGACCTTGCGCTGGCTGTCCCTTATCCCCATGATCGCCTGCAGCGCGCCCGAACGGCACTTGCTGCGCCCCAACGCGCTCGTCCTGGCGGATCAGGGGCGCGTGCACGTCTCGGATCTGCACCACAAGCGGGTGGTGAGCTTCGATGGAGAAGGGAAGTTCCAGAGCGAGTTCGGCGAGCCCGGGCTGGGTGAGGATCAGCTGTGGATTGTGTGGGCCCTGGCCTTCGACACCCCCGGGGGGCTGATCTTGGCCAACCACAGGCTGCGGGCGCTGGACAGCCAGGAGAGCTTCTGGGAGGTCAAGCGCTTCGAGGACGGCCGCCAGCGCTCCGTGCGCGCCCTGACGAAGAGATCGGGGGAGCCTGTGGGCTGGGTGGAGGCCATGGAACGGGCACCGGGTGGGGGCTGGTTGCTGGCGGACTCCGAGGAGGGTGTGCTGCTGCACTTCGACCAGCACTGGGCCTGTTCGGGCATATGGGCCGACGCGCCGGGCGGAGAGCCCCTGGACTCGCCGAAAGACCTGCGTTGGGACGGGGCGGACCTCTGGGTGCTCGAGCAACATGCGCATCGCGTGCGGCGCCTGTCCCCCGCAGGCGAGGAACAGGCTCGCTTCGGACAGCTGGGGCCCGAGGCGGGTCAGCTGAGCTTCCCCAGCGCGCTCACTTCCTGCCGCGGTCGCTGGGTGGCTGTGGCGGACATGGGCAATCGGCGCGTGCAGCGCTTCGATCTCCAGGGGCAGTACATGGATGGCTTCGAGCCGCAGGCCGCGGGACCGGACCAGCCCACGCAGCTGATGGACATCGCCACGGACAGCGACTGTCAGCGCCTGTACCTGGTGGACTCCAAGGGCAACCGCGTGCTGGTGACCACGCCTCGGGGCGAGCTGTTGGAGGTGCTGGACACCTGGTAGGGCCCTGCCTGGCGGCCTGCGTCGCGATATGGGGGGCGCCCTTGTCCAGCCCGCCGGCCATATCCCATGTCTGTTCGTCGTCCACGCTCCCGGTTCTTAGCGGCGTTGTGCGCGCAGGTCCTGCTGCTGGGCGCGCTGTTGGGGATCCCCGAGGCCCGTGCCGGGCGGCTGGGCGAGGTGGTCGCGCTGGCCGAGCAGGTTCGCCCAGGCGGTGCCTGGCAGCGCATGGACATGGTGGCGGGCAGCGTCTGCATCCGCGATGGCATGGCCTCGCCCATAGCCCCGGGCTTTGCGCTGCAGGAGGGAGATCGGCTGGTCTCTGGGCAAGGGCGCGTGGCTGTCGCGCTCGACACGGGCGAGCGCCTGCTGGTACGCCAGGGCAGTGACATACGGCTGGGCCAGCGGCTGCTGGTGTTGCTCGAGGGCGGCGTGTACCTGGACGTGGACGCGCCTTTTTCGGTGAGCGCCCAGGATGTCCTGGTGGCCGTGGAAGGCACTCGCTTCCTGGTGGAGGGTCCCGATCCGGTGTTGGTGGCGCTGCAGCGGGGCGCGCTGCGCATCACGGCGCAAGACGAACCGGCGCTGCTGGCCCCTGGCGAGCTGGCCGAGACCTTCACCAACAACCCGCCGGATCGCGTGCAGTCCATCGGGATCAAGCGAGTGCGCGGGCTCTGGGAGTCCAGCTGGTTGCGGGGCGAGGCGCCCTTGGCGCTGGGCTTACTGGCTGGGGGCGGCCTGCTTCCGGGCGGAGTCGGCCTGCAGGGGCGGCTCTACGCCGACCTGGCGCTGGTGTCGCGCTTGCACCTGCTGGCGGATCTGGGGGCGGGCAGCAACTTCGACGGGTTGCTGCTGCCCGCTGGTCTGGGCCTGGCCTGGGACCTGGGATCGCTCTCGGCCGGGGCCCAGGCCCTGGCCGTCTTCGACGCCCACAGCAAGGACTGCGGGCAGCCCTACCGCGCGCTGCACATCGGCGCCGTGGCCGCCCTGCGCGCCGATCTGCTGCTGTCGAGGAGCACGGCCCTGGTGGCGGCGCTGCGGGGCGGCTACGCAGGCGGGCCGTTGGCGGAGCTGTCCCTGGGCGTGGGATGGGGGCTCTGATCATGGACGTCCACCGCCGTTCAGCGCTCCGATGGCTGCTGGGCTGGGCCCCGTTGCTGGGCGTCTCGGCCTGCACGCTGGTGTTCAGCGACCCGCCCTGCGGGACGGACAGCCAGGCGCCCGGCGACAGCGGCGACAGCGGCGACAGCGGCGACAGCGGCGACAGCGGCGACGGTGGCGACAGCGGTGACAGCGGTGACAGCGGCGACACGGGGCAGCTGCTGGACTGGCAACAGGTGAGCGCCGGTGGCAGCCATTCCTGCGGCTTGACCTGGGATGGCGAGATCCAGTGCTGGGGCGCGAACGCGCTGGGCCAGACCACGCCACCTGCGGACCGCCTCTTCAGCAGCGTGGCGGCTGGCGAGGCGCACAGCTGCGGCATCGACTCGGACGGCCTGGTCGTCTGCTGGGGCGACGGCAGCCTGGGGCAGCTGCTGGCACCACCCCTGGCCGCGCGCTCCCTGAGCGTGGGCGGGGGGCATGCCTGCGCCCTGCTGGAGTCGGGGGAGGCCACCTGCTGGGGCCGGAACGACAGCGGCCAGACCAGCGTGCCCAAGGGCCTGAGCCTGATCCGGATCGATGCCGGGGAGCAGCATACCTGCGCCGTGACCGTGGATGGCGAGGTGCGCTGCTGGGGCCTGGATCGCAGCGGAAGCACGACCGCGCCCGCTGGCGTCTTCAGCGAGGTCAGCGCCGGCTACGACCACAGCTGCGGTCTGCTGGACGACGGAACCCCCCAGTGCTGGGGCAACGACGACGAGGGCCAGTCCACGCTGCCCGTGGGGCGCTTCGCGACCGTGCGAGCGGGTATGCACTTCAGCTGCGGTCTGGACCTGAAGGGGATGCTGCAGTGCTGGGGCGACGGGAGCGATGGACGCACCCTGGCGCCGAAGGGCAGCTCCTACCTGCAGGTGAGCCCCTCGGTCAGCGGCGGCCATGCCTGCGCCACCTACCGCGGCCACGGCGAGCGCGGCGAGATCGCCTGCTGGGGGCGCGACGACCAGGGCCAGGCCAGCGGTCCGTGAAGTCCGCGCGCCCTCCCCGCATCCTGCTGGTCAATCCCAGGCGGCGCCTGCGCTTCAACTGGGACCTGCTCGAGGTCTCCCAGGCCATGGGCAAGAAGGCCGCCTCCCTGCCCCTGGCCCTGCCCTTGTTGGCCGCCCTGACGCCCAAGCGCTTCGAGGTGGCCATCCTGGATGAACAGATCGAGGCGCTGCGCCTGGAGCCGCTGCCCGTCCTGGTGGGCATCACGGCCATGATCTCCAACATCCGGCGCGCCCACGAGATAGCGGCTGCGTTCCGCGACCGTGGCGTGCCGGTGGTGCTGGGCGGGCCCCAGGTCAGCTTCCGGCCCGAGGAATCCCAGCCCCACGCCGACGCCATCGTGGTGGGAGAGGCCGAGCAGGTCTGGGAGCAGCTGTTGCAGGACCTCGAGAGCGGTCAGCTCCGGCAGCGCTACCAGGCCGCGGATTTCTGCGCCTTCCGCCGGAGCCCCCCGCCGCGCTGGGACCTGGTTCGCACGCGGAGCTACCTGTCCTTCGCCGTGCAGGTCTCCCGCGGCTGCCCCCACCGCTGCGAGTTCTGCCTGGTGCGCAAGCTCTTCGGCCGCCGGCAGCGCTACCGCGAGCTGGACGACGTCCTGGCCGAGCTGCGCGCCCTGCCGGGCCGGCAGCTCTCTTTCGCCGACGACAACCTGGCCACGGATCGCCAATACCTGCGGCGGCTCTGCGAAGGCATGGAGCCCCTGGGGCTGTCCTGGAGCTGCCAGGCCGGTGTAGAGCTGGCCCGCGATCCCGAGCTGCTGCGCGCCATGGCCCGTGCCGGCTGCACCTCGGTGCTGGTGGGTTTCGAGTCCCTCGATCCCGCCAGCCTGCGCCAGGCCGGCAAGGACCAGAACAAGGCCGAGCGCTACGCCCAGACCGTGCGCGCCTTCCACGACTGCGGCATGCACGTGGTGGCCTCCTTCGTGGTGGGCTTCGACGCGGACACGCCCCGGACCTTCGAGCGCATCCACCGCTTCAGCGAGGAGAACGACCTCTGCTTCGTCATGGTGAACGCCCTGGCGGCCTACCCAGGGACCGACCTGCACCGACGCCTGCAGCAGGAGGGCCGCCTGGCCCAGGTGGACACCGACCTGGTCAACGGCATGGTCCCCATGGCGCGCTACCGCGGCCTGTCGCGGCGCAGGTCTTCTTGGGCATCCTGGATCTGCTGGAGCGCATCTACGCCTGGGATGCCTTGTTGGAGAAGGCCCCACGCTTGCTGGGCAGCGGCGCCTTTCGCAGCTTCCCCACGCCCCCCATCCCCCTTTTCACCCGCCTGCGGGCGCTCTTCTTCCTCTTCAGGCGCTACCTGCTCACGAGGAACGCCGCCAAGCGCAGGCTGGTGCTGGACCTGCTGCGCCTGGTGCGCAGCGGGCGGGCCCAGATGGGAGCCGTGGTGCAGCTGTTGCTCTTCATGGTCTCGTTTGAGGGCTACCTGCGCTTCTGCCGCGGCCAGCAGGGGCGGGTGCTTCAGATGCTGGAGCGGGATGATTCGTAGACGCTTGTGGCATCATGGCGCCATGCTCTCGCTGCCCTTCCTCTGCTCGCTCTCCGTCCTGGCCGCCGAGCCCGACGCTCCGCCCCTGCCCATCGACGACAGCTTCGGCCTGCTGGAGCGGGGGGAGGGAGACGAGGGCGCGCGGGAGGCCCTGTGGTTGGCAGGGCAGATCTTGGGCGACTGGGAGATCGAGCTGGCGGGCGTGCCCATCGACGGTCCTTTCTTGCTGAGCATCGCCGAGGCACCCGCCGAGGAGCCTCTGCTGCGCGCCCTGCGCGAGACCACGGGCCGGCCCATCGATCTGGAGGACTTCCTGCTCTTTCTGGACGACGTGCTGCTGGCCGAGGAGCGGCGGGGCGAGTGCCTGGACGTGGGCTCGGGCCGTGCGCGCTCGGCGGGCATCCTGGTGCATCCCGACGAGGTCTACAAGAACAAGCCCAGGACCTACGGGCGCCGCGACAGCCTGGCCGTGGACACGCCGCCCCCCCAGGAGAGCTTCGAGCCCGCCGCGGACGGGGACCTCCTGGGTCCAGCGTGGACCATGCGCTTCCGCAACCCCAGCGAGCGCGACGAGCTGCTGGCGGCGCTGGCTGCCGCGCGTCCCGAGAGCGATTTCGCGGCGCGGGCCGAGTCGCTGCTGGTGCAGCTGGAGCAGCAGGACTGCCAGGTCTGGCTGACCTCCACCGAGCGCAGCCGCGAGCGCGGCTACCTGATGTGGGGCGCCTACCTGCTCAGCCGCGCCGAGGACGAGCCCGCGCTGCAGGCGGGCCTGGCGAAGCTGGAGAACGCCAGGCGCGAGTGGCGCCTGGACGTGCCCATCACCTGGAGCCACCCGCAGGGCTGGCAGGCCACCAAGCGGGCGGCGCGGGCCATGGCCGACGCCTACGACGTGGTCTACGCCACGGAGAACGGCGCCCGTTGGTCCAGGCACTACGGGGGCAGGGCCTTCGACCTGGTGGCGGTGGGCTTGCCGCGCAGCCTGACACTGCGCGCGCCCGACGGACAGGAGCGCGTCTTCGACCTGTCCGAGCCCTCACAGACCCGCGATCTCAGCTTGAGCCCGGGCCTGGTGAGCTGGATCGAGGACCACTTCGGCTTCGAGAAGCTGAGGAAGGACTATCCGCATTGGGACGATGGGGGGTGATGGCGGGGGGGGGGCCCGTGCTCGTGGATGATAGGCTG
>CAYVQL010000270.1:0-15587 GCA_964454135.1 uncultured Enterobacterales bacterium
CACCGCTGCGAAACCACACCCAGAGGCCACTTTTCGAGTTCCAGCGGCTGCTCTGAGTCGAACGAGAGCAACAACACGAGCTCAGCCTCCATCATGGTCGGTTCTTCGGGCTCGGGTGGCCCAGATCTGACCGTGTCCGGCGTTTCGCTGGGTGACTACTCCGGCGAGGCAGGGGACAATTTCAGCATCTCCTACACGAGGGAGAATATTGGCGACGCTGACGCTGGGAGCTTTGATCTGTCGATTCGATTCTCGGACAACATCACGATCTCGACATCGGACGACGAGGCCTGTCACTCCACGATATCCGGAATGACGGCGGGAACATCCAGTTCGACTGGTATCACAACTTGCACGGTTCCATCCGTATCTGGTGGGGACTACTACGTCGGCGTCATCATGGACACGGATGATGATGTCAGCGAGTCCAACGAGTCCAACAACACGGACTACGACTCGAACCGGTTCTCGGTCTCGTCATGCTCGGAATCGGACTACTGGGATCCGAGCAGCATGAGTGACTCGGACGAGGGCGCACAAGCTGACGGATCGACGTATGGCACGGGAAATGGCACCACGCTCGAAGTGGAGTTCCAGGACGATGGGGGTGGTGATGTGGAGTTCCAGGTGTGCAAAGCGGGTGGGTATTTCTCGGGCAACGATATCTGGGTGATCTTCGATGAAACGGAACTTGGCATGGGAGTCGTTTTCGAAGCTGCCGTGGCGACCTCGTCGTCCTCATCATGCACGTCCTGGTACGCAATAGACACCTCGGCGTGGTCGGAAGGCGATTACTTCGGCGGCAATATGCATATTGAGAGTCCTTCGAGTTCAGGCGCCACCTGGGGTTCGGGATGCACCGATCAAGGAGGCACCTCGGGTGACTGTTGGTTCATGGGCAGTTTTGGAACGATGGAACGCACTTGTCTGTAGAGCCGGGTGCGTAGGGCCTCGAAAATCCTGGACAGGCAGCGCCGACAGGAGAGCTCGCGCGCTCCCTGGCAGCCTTCTCCTGCTCGGCCTGCAGCCAAGCCGTGAGACCGGCCTGCCTGCTGTGCTCGATGGCCGTCCTTCCCTTGTTGTCACGGATGTCGGGGCGCGCGCCCCTGGCCACCAGCAGTTCGGCCACGGCGGCCTTCTTGGCCTGGTAGGCCATCATCAGCGCCGTCTCCCCGTAGCTGTTGCTCGTATTGGGATCCCCTGGAGGACAGGTCAGCACAGCCGCCGGCGGCGTAGCCCTCCTCGCGGATGACGTCATCTCTGCGCCAGGTGGTGAAGCCACCGTGCTTCGTGCCGTCTTTCTTGACGCACTCCAGCTTTCTGTCGTCAGGCGGGGCCGCGCCCTCCTGGTGGGCGCCCAGCGGGCAGGGAAGGCAGCCAGCCGCCGCCAGCAGCATCCAGAGCGAGGTCACGAGAAAGAAAGTTATCATCGCAGATCCGCCAGTGCTTGCACGCTGATGAACCTACCGCATTTGACAGGCGCGTCGTTGCGTTGTTTGCCGCTGGGGCTGGGCCGAGGATTCGAGGCGCCGCTTGGTCCGTCCCAGCGCTGTCGGCGGGTAACGTTCGACCGGTGGCATGGTGATGGCACGAGCCGTGCGTGAGGCTGCTGAACGACCGGGGCGAGGACAACCTGAGCTTCGAGGTGCTCGTCGCAGCCCACGCCCCTCCCCCCGAGATCGATGCCGCTTCTGCTAACCTGGGCCTAGCAACCCCACCTACCGCAGGACCGACACCATGTCCGCAAAAGAACTTCGCCGCTGGCTCCACAGCGCTTCGCTGCTGCTCATCGCCGCCACCCTCTCGCTGCTGGCGCTGCAGCGCCTCGCGCCACAGGCGCACGCCGACGATCCGGCTCCTTCCCCCTCCCCCGGCTCCACCTGCTGGACCTTCTCGCCCAAGCCCTTCGAGCCCGACGGCGCCTACAAGCACGTGGAGGCCTGGATGGACGAGCAGGTGGCCAGCGGCCGCGACCAGGTGGTGGCCATTCCCTACGACGTGGAAGGCGCC
Source organism: uncultured Enterobacterales bacterium (assembly GCA_964454135.1). Taxonomy (GTDB): domain Bacteria; phylum Myxococcota_A; class UBA796; order UBA796; family JAFGLY01; genus CAYVQL01. The sequence goes on from CAYVQL010000270.1 coordinate 2,011, forward strand.
GGCATCGTGACGCTCTGCGCCTGGTAGTCCCCCCCGACGAGGCCACTGACACTGGCACGCGCTGGTCTGCGAGGCTAGAAGCAGTCTTCCATCAGGAGTGGAAATGACCCCCAGCTACCGCAACATCATCTCCTTCGTCTGGTCCAGCGATTTCCAGAAGTCCATCGTCTTCTACCGGGACGTCCTGGGCCTGAACAAGGTCTTCGAGGCCGACGGCTGGGCCGAGCTGAGCCTGCCCGGCACGCCCAAGGCCTTCTTGGCCATCAACAGCTGGACCCGAGGTGGCAAGCCCCCCTGCAACGAGTTCGTCACCCTGGGTGTGGACGACCTCGACGCCTTCAAGCAGCACCTGGTGGCCAATGAAGTGCGGCTAAAGGGCGACATCTGGGCCTTCCACGAGCACGGCCTGCGCATGCTCAAGTTCTACGACCCGGACGACAACGTGCTGACGCTGGCCGAGGTGCAGAAGTAGCCGCCTGGCGCCCGCGCCTGCTTCGCGGAGGCTCCCGTGGGCGCGGGCTCCTGGCCTGCGCCGCGCTCTTGTGCTGCGCCTGCTCCCTCGACGTGGCGCCCGCCGGCCCGCCCACCGTGGACCTCCCGCCCTGGACGGCAGCCCAGGTGCGCTCCGCCTCCAATGGCTCCGTCTACGACTACCAGCACATCGCCGGGCCTGACGAAGGCGCACCGGCACTCTTGATGCTGCCCGGCGGTTTCTTCGACAACCGCATCTGGCACCACATGTCCTCGCTGGCGGATGTCTACTCGCTCTATGCCCTGCACTGGCCCGCGGAGAGCCCCTACTACGGTGGGCAGCTCTCGGACTTCGGTGACCTGACGGCGGATTTCCTGCGCGCGGCCCGCATCGACGAGTTTCACATGGCGGGGGTGTCCTTTGGCACCTATGCGGCCATCGACCTGGCCTCTCGGCGGCCCGACCTGGGGCCGGAGGCGCTGTTTCTCTTCTCTGCCGTCATGCTGGGCGAGGATCGCCACGAGGTGCGCTGGCGCAAGGCGCTCTCCCGCGTGGGCCTGGGCCTGCCCCACTGGCTCTTCGGTCCCCTGCTGTGGATCCGCATGCGACTGGCGGGCTTCGGCGAGGCGCCCGGCGACCTGCAACAGCGCGATATCTTCTGGGTTCGACAGCCCCGCTACTACCAGCAGCTGCTCGGCGCCCTGGGAGCCCAGCGGGGCAAACGGCAGCGAACGGACCAGGTAGCCTGCCCCACGCTGCTGCTGGCGGGGAGCGAAGACGGCATCATGCCCATCGAGGCGGCCAGGAAGGCGCCGGCAGCCTTTTCCGATGCCGAGCTGCTCGAGTTCGAAGGCTACGGGCACTCCATGGTCTTCGAGCACGGACCCGAGATGGTGGAAGCCATGCGGAGCTTCCTGGAGCGCCGCGGCCTGGCGACGCGTCGATACGCCCAGCCCGGTTAGGTAGGCAGGACAGACGAAGAGGAGAACACCGTGCACATCGACGAGAAGACCGCCATCGCCGGCCTGCCCGAGAATGCCAGGCGACCGCTTGAAGAGGGCGAGAAGTACATCCCGGTAGTGCCCGACGAAGAGGGCGTGCTCGAGGTCACGGCCCGCTCGGTGATCATGGGGCTCATCTTCTGCGGCATCTTCGCCATGGCGGCCGCCTACCTGGCCCTGAAGGTGGGCCAGGGCATCGAGGCGGCCATCCCCATCGCCATCCTGGCCATCGGCCTGTCGCGCTTCTTCTCACGCCGCTCCACGCTGCTGGAGAACGTGATCATCCAGTCCATCGGAGCCAACTCCTCCCACGTCGTCTCTGGGGCCGTGTTCACCATCCCGGCTCTCTACATGCTTGCCGCCGATCCCCTGCAGAACGTGATGGAGCCCAGCGTCTGGCAAGTGATCACGGTCTCCTTCCTGGGGGGCTGCCTGGGCGTGCTGTTCTTGATCCCGCTGCGCTACCACTTCATGGTGGAGATGCACGGCCGCTTCCCCTGGCCCGAGGGTACGGCTACCACCGAGATCCTTCTCTCGGGCGAGCGAGCCGGCAACCAGGCCAAGGTGCTGGCCCTGGCCGCCGGCCTGGGCGCGCTCTACGACGGCCTGGTGGCCAGCTGCCACGCCATGGCCGAGACCGTGCACTTCAAGGCCATCTACCTGCACCAGCTGCTGGCCAAGCAGTTCATGGCCGTACGCGTGCTGAACAACGCCGCCATCGTGGGTATCGGCTACATCGTGGGCCTGCGCTACGCCGCGGTGATCTGCGCCGGCTCCTTCCTGTCCTTCTTCGTGCTGGTGCCCATGGTGCACGCCATCGGCGAGCACGTACCCGGCGTGCTGCCGCCCGGGCCGGCCCCCATCGCCGAGCTGGACTCGGTGCAGGTCTTCAAGTACTACGTGCGCATCATCGGCGTGGGCGGCATCGCCGGGGCCGGCATCCTGGGCATCCTGTCCTCGCTGCCCTCCATGGTGCGCTCCATCGGCGCCAACACCGTGGCACTGATGAAGGGAGAGAAGGGAGCCCCCAAGCAGGAATCCCGGGTGGATCGCTCGCTGAAGGGCAGCGTCACCGTGGTGGGGCTGGTCATCTTCATGGCGGCCTCCTTCCTCTTCTTCAGCTTCGGCCTGGGCATCGAAAAAGCCGCCCTCTACGCCGCCGCCGGCACCGTGCTTGTCACCGTGATCGCCTTCCTCTTCGCCCCGGTCTCGGCCCGCGCCATCGCCATTGTGGGCACCAACCCGGTCTCGGGCATGACCATGCTCACCCTGATCATCACGGGCGTGGTGCTGCTCAAGATGGGCCTGACCGGTGGGCAGGGCATGTTCGTCACCATGATGGTGGGCGGCGTGGTCTGCACCGCCCTGGCCGCCTCCGGCGCCCTGGCCTCGGACCTCAAGGTCGGCCACTGGATCGGCGCCACCCCCTCCAAGCAGCTGGCGCTGAAGTTCCTGGGCACCTTCGTGGCCGCCATCTTCTGCGGCCTGGCCATGTGGGTCATGTCCCAGTCCGACCCGGGCCAGGGCTTCGGCACCACCGCCATCCCCGCCCCCCAGGCCTCGGCCATGAAGGAGATCCTGCTGGGCATCTTCGGCACCACCGAGGCGCCCCTGCAGTGGTATCTCTTCGGCTTGGGCGTGGGCCTGGCCATCATCCTGCGCATGGCCAACATACCCGCCCTGGCCTTCGCCCTGGGCATGTACCTGCCCATGGAGCTGAACACGCCCGTGCTGCTGGGCGGCTTCCTGTCCTGGCTGGTGGCCCGCAACTGGAAGGGCGACAGCGCCGCCACGGTCAAGGCGCGCATGGACAAGGGCGTGCTGATCGCCTCGGGCCTGGTGGCCGGTGGCGCCATCATGGGTGTTATCGACGCCATCTCCAATGCGGTCGTCAAGGGCGTCACCGGCAGCACCGAGGCCAAGGGCGTGATCCACATCCTTTCGGACCACGCCTTCGAAGGGCTGCCGGGCGAGGTGCTGGGGCTGCTGGGGCTCGTGGCGCTGTGCACGGTGATCGTGACCTGGGCGCGTAGGGCCGAGGCCTGAGCGGGATCGACCCGCTGCTTCCAGGTCTTTCTGGGTTGAGGCTCGCTGGGCGCTTCTGGTCTCCCAGAGCGACAGATTGACACGAAGTTCGTGTAATAGTATTCTCGTGTACATGAGGAACGTGACGATCTCCATGGATGAAGAGGTGGCCCGCTGGGCCCGCATCGCCGCTGCCGAACGTGAGATGAGCCTCTCCAGGTTCGTAGGCGATCTCGTTCGCCAGCGAATGCGGCGCGAGCGGGACTACGAACACGCGATGGCCGAGTTTCTCGCTCTCCAACCTCAAGGTGGCAGCGGTGGGAAACCTCTTCCCCGCAGAGAGGAGCTGCATGAGCGATCTGTACTTCGTCGATAGCAACGTCTTCGTCTATCGACACGATCGCGACGAGACATTGAAGCAGGCCCGCGCCGCGGAGGTCTTGCGCCTGCTCTGGCAAGGGCGTTGCGGTCGTTTGAGCGTACAGGTGCTCAACGAGTTCTACGCCGTGGCGACCAGAGAACTAGCGCAACCCGTCCCAAAGGAGATCGCCCGAAAGGAGCTGCGGCAGCTCGAGTTCTGGAAGCCGACGCCGCTGAGCCTCGCGGTTCGCGAGCGCGCCTGGAGCATCGAGGACCGCTACGGATTCTCGTGGTGGGATAGCTTGATCGTCGCCGCTGCCCTTGCAGAGGGCTGCAAGTACCTTCTGACAGAAGACCTCCAGGACGGGCAGGATCTGGACGGTCTGCGCGTGGTCGACCCCTTCTCCCGCTCGCCGGAGGAATACGGGCTGGCCAGACGCTGAGGCACGCGCCCCGGTCCACTCAAGCCTCCAGTCCCAGCCCCTGCGCGGCCGCGAAACGCTCCAACCCCCAACGCACCGCACCCCGCGCCCGCGCGCCGGTCCCCGGCTCCATGCGCTGCGACAGGACGCGCAGCCGGCCGTGCTTCTTGTCCGCCTTCAGATCGCAGCGCCCCACCAGCCGCTCCCCGGCCAACACCGGCAGGCAGAAGTAGCCGTACTTGCGCTGCGCCGCGGGCTTGAAGATCTCGAGCACCTGTTCGAAGCCGAACAGCCGCTGCACGCGCGCCCGATCCCAAAGCAGCGGATCGAAGGGCGACAGCAGCACGCCCCGATCCCCGCGCGGCCGCACGCGCGCCAGGCGCGCGGCCAGCTCCAGGTCCGCCGGCCGGATCCAGCCAGCGGAGCGCCGCTCGTCCTCCAGCGCGCAGCCCACGACCTCGCCCCGCTCCTGCAGGCGCGCCAGGGCCTGGCGCACGGGCTGGGCCATGCCGCGCAGGCGCCAGGTCTGGGCCAGCGTGCCCGTGCTGGCCCAGCCGTGTCCGCGCAGGGCCAAGATCAGCAGTCTCTCCAGAGCCTGCTCCTCCGGCACCCCTTGTTCGCGCCAGCGCTCGGGGATCACGCGCTCCGGCAGGTCGTAGGCGCGCTGGAAGCTGCGGCGCTCGCGGATGGCCAGCTGACCCGAGGACCACAGGGCGGTGGCCAGCTTCTTGGTGAGCTTCAGATCCCACCAGCCGCGGCTGCCGCGACCCTCCATGTCCGCTGAGCGTAAGGGGCCCTCGGCCTCGATGCGCCGCAGCAAGCCCTCGGCCAAAGCGGCGTGCTCGCCCAGCAGATCGCCCCACCAGGGGTGCCGCCGGAAGGCCCGACGCCGGAAGGCGAAGAGCGGGTAGAGCTGCATGGGCAGCCAGCTGGCCTCGTGGCCCCAGTACTCGAAGAGGGGCTCGCCCGGCCGCAACAGCTCTTCGCCCAGCGCGGGCTCCAGGCCCGGCAGGCGCGAGAGCAGCACGATGGCGTGGCTGCGAGCCCCGGCGATGGAGACCGTGTCCAGCTGCAGGTAGCCGAAGCGCTCCACGATCTTCAGCGCAGCGCGACGAGCGGCGGGCCCCCCTCCCCTGCCCCGCTGCGGAAATCCGGCCCAGGCGGGCTTGAGCAGGCCCGCCCGGCACAGGGCCAGCCGACGGGCCTCGCGCAGGCTGATGGTCAGCATGCTCGCCTCAGGCCTGGAGGCCGCGCGCCCGCCGGATCAGGTCCAGCTTGCGCACGTGCAAGCCCCGCTCCAGGCCCACGGGGTAGGCGTGGGGATGGGTGAAGCGCTTGACGCCGCCGTGAAACAGCGCCAGCTGCCGCTGGACCCGCTGCCGGACCGCCGCGCTGGAAGGCGCCTGGTAGACCAGCCGCCCCCCTTCGAAGATGGGCACCAGCAGGTCCCGGTGCTCGAGCTGCCGGGACAGGCGCTTCTGGCGCGTGGGGTCCATGGGATCCACGATGGTGCAGCCCGCCTCGAGCGAGCGGCCCGCCTCGTAGATGGCGTCGGCCACCGCCTCGCCCCCCTCGAAGAAGCGCCTCACCTGCAGCAAGCCCGGGTTGCTGACCTTGATCCTCTGCTCCGAGAGCTTGATGCGCGGCTGCCAGTCCTGTCCGGGACGCCGCACGGCCGAGAGCTTGTAGACGCCCCCCAGGGCCGGCTGGTCGTAGGCCGTGGCCAGCTTGGTGCCCACGCCCCAGACCCCGATGGTCGCCCCCTGCTTCTTGAGGCTGCAGATGATGCGCTCGTCCAGGTCGTTGCTGGCCACGATGGCCGCGTCGGGAAAGCCCCCCTCGTCCAGGATGCGACGGGCCTCGATGCTCAAGTAGGCCAGGTCGCCCGAGTCCAGACGGATGCCCACCAGCTCGTGCCCGCGCGCCCGCAGCCTGCGGCCCGCATCCACGGCGTGGCGCACGCCCTGCAGCGTGTCGTAGGTGTCCACGAGAAAGATGCAGTTGTTGGGCATGGCTTCGGCGTAGGACTCGAAGGCCTCCACCTCGTCGCCGAAGAGCATGATCCAGCTGTGGGCGTGGGTGCCCTTGACCGGGATGCCAAAGAGCTTGCCGGCCAGCACGTTGGAGGTGCTGGCGCAGCCGCCTACGTAGGCCGCCCGGCTGGCGCTGATGCCGCCGTCGATGCCCTGGGCCCGCCGCAGGCCGAACTCCAGCACCGGCTCCCCTTGCGCGGCCTGGCAGATGCGCGCCGCCTTGGTGGCCACCAGGCTCTCGAAGTTGACGCAGGTGAGCAGGGCCGTCTCCAGGATCTGGGCCTGGATGATGGGCCCGCTGACCCGCAGCAAGGGTTCCTGGGGAAAGACCAGCGTGCCTTCGGGCACAGCAGCCACGTCCAGCTGCACCCGCAGCTGGGCCAGGTGGTCCAGGAAGGCCCGCTCGAACAGGGGCTGCCCGTCGTTGCCCTGCAGGCTCGCCAGGTAGGCCAGATCGTCGGGCTGAAAGCTGAGATCCTGCAACAGCTCAAGGGCGCTGTGCAGCCCGCATGCCACCGCGTAGCCGCCCTGGAAGGGATTCTTGCGGAAGAAGAGGTGGAAACAGGCCTCGGTGTCGGCATGCCCGGACTTCCAGTAGCCGTAGGCCATGGTGAGCTGGTAGAGGTCGGTCAGCAGGGCCAGGGAGTGGCGGTAGAGGGGGGCGATATGTCGCCCATCCGGAACAGGCATCGTTCCTCCAGGGCTCAGGGGATAGGGAATGCGGGCCAGCTGGAGACCGGTTCGCTCGAGCGCACGCGGTGCATGCCCGCCGCCTCGAAGCGCGCGAAGGCCGCCGCGGCGTCGTCGGTGAAATCCGGTCCGCCGGGGATGACCACCGGCGCGGTACAGTCCTCCAGCAGGTAGACCCTGCCCGCAAGGCTCGGATCGCGCCCCTGGATCTCTCGCAGCAGGTCTTCCACGCTCTCTCTGACGCAGTGGCTTGAGGCCAGGCCCGCGACGATCAGCGCCCTGGCGGCCAGCAGCTCGTCCAGCAGGGCCTGGTTGCGCCCCGCGCCAGCGATGGTGCCGCCATCCCAGCAGCTGGTCACCTCTTCGCTGAAGACCGAGTAGCGCTCGGACAGGGGATTGTCTCCCTTGGTGACAGGGCGGTTGCGCGCCCCGCGGGCGAAGCCGTGGAAGTGGACCGCCTGCTGCAAGGCGCCCACCAGGCGATGGCCCTCGGCTCCCAGCAGGCAGTGGTAGGGCCACAGGTAGAGCTGGTGCTTGCCCCTGCGCTCCAGCTCCTGGCAGTAGTGCAGAAACTGGCGCACCAACCAGTCCTGAGAGACGCCCAGGTGCCGCGCCATGGCGGGATTGGGCCGGTAGCGACCCTGGGCGTAGTCCTCGGCCGCGATCACGGTGTGGGTCGCCGGGTGCTGGCCGGCGACGTCCAGGTGGGCGCTGGGGAAGAAGATCTGGAAGGGATGGTGGGTGTCCAGGGTACAGGTCACCTCGTCGACAAGGTGCAGGTTGCGGTAGAGGAAGGCTACCAGCCGCTGGTTGGCCTCCACCGCGCCCTTTCCCGACCTGCCCGCCACGAAGAGGGCGCCGTTGGGGAAGCTGAAGTCGACCTGCGCGTCGATGACCAGCAGGCGCACGCCTCCAGACGCGCGTGCCGGGCCGATCTCCAGCTCCTGCGCCCAGGCCACGGCCCGGCGCTGCAGGCTCTCCAGGTCACCCGTTGCCAGCTGCGCACGGGACGCGTCTTCCGCACGAACCCCCTCGGGCAGGGGCAGGAAAGCTCGCAGCCTGGACATGAGCACCTCCTGACAGAGGGCCTATCGCGGGCTGGGGGCGCCATCGAGGCCAGCGCAGCGGCGGCGCTAGGGACAGCCCTCGTTCAGCTGGGAGCTGTCGAAGACCAGCTCACCGCAGAGGGTGTAGGTGCAGCTGTCGTTGTGCACGCTGAGCTCCGCCCCCTCCTCGTAGAAGACCTCGCAGTTCGATCCCGTGGCGGTGAAGGTCGCGTCCCGCTTGACGTAGGCCACGGACTTGGATCCGCTCACATTGAGCAGCGCCCCCGGCTCAAGGAAATAGGTGCCGTTGGAGCCACTGGCCACGGCCGACACGCCCTCGCAGACCCAGACCGAGCCATGGAAGTTGTCCATCTCCAGCGCCACCTGGGTCTCGGCAGGCAGCGTCACCTCGCAGCGCTCCACGTTGGCATCCGGCTCGAAGTGGCTGTCTGAGACAGACCCTGCCGTGCTGTCGCTGACCGCAGCGCTGTCCGGCGCGTTGTAGTAGCAGCCGGCGCAGAGCGCAGCGAGCATGATCATCGAGACGCGAGTCATCCGCTCCAGGATACCCCCAAGACTAGGAACGCGTCATCCCCCGGTCGACCCAGAACGGACGCTGGCCCAAAGACCAGCGCCCGAATCGCCCGAAGCCAAGCGATCAATAGTTGCCGTCGCAGATGGAGCCGTCGCCCTCAGCGGAGTCGGCCGTGCCGTCGCCGCAGCAGTAGCGCTTGGAGGGCTTGCCAGTGGTCTTGCCGTCGCAGTCGCTTGCGCAGTTGCCGCAGTCCTCGCCGGCCTCACAAACACCATCGCCGTCGCAGGTGCTGGAGCAGGCGGCGTCGGCCGCGCAGTCGCTGTCGTCGCAGTCGGTGAAGCCGTCGCAGTCGTCGTCGATGCCGTCATCGCAGACGGACTCGGAGCTGGCGCAGGGCTCACCTGAGTCGCCGGTGCCCAGGAAGTCCTCGATGAAGCTCTCGAAGGCGTCCACGCGCGTGCTCACGCCGTAGATGGTGCAGTAGGAGTCGCCGTAGGAGGTGATGCCGCCCACGTAGGTGCCGCCCGCGCGGTAGACGAACATGGGACCGCCGCTGTCGCCGAAGCAAGGCCCGGCGGTGGTCTGGGAGTAGGAGACCTGGGTGGCCGTGTCGCCGCCATCGGGACAGCCGGAGACGCCGCAGCCCAGGGCGCCCAGCGTGCCATCCACCTGCAGCTTGACCCCGCTGTTGCCGTACTCGTCGTCGCCGAAGCCCGCGAAGTTGACGGTGGTGCCGATGTCGGCGCTGGTGAAGCCATCGGCGCTGGGCAGGTGCTCCACCGGAGTGACGGCCTCGGTGACGGCGTTGTCGAGGCGCAGCAGGGCGATGTCGTTCAGGATCTGCGCGCTGCTGTACTGGTCGTGGACCAGGACCTCGGAGACGGTGTAGAGGTGGCTGACGATGTCCACCGCGGGCTCGTCGCCCACGTAGACGGCCACCTTGTTGGCCGAGGTGTTGCTGACGCAGTGGGCCGCGGTGAGCACCACGTCCTCGGTGATCAAGGTGCCACTGCAGAAGGGGCTGACATAGACCGACTTGCCGCCGCGGGCCAGGGTGTGCAGGGAGACCACCGCGTCGTGCTCGGGGGCGTCGGGGGCGCTGCCGCCGAAGATCTTGCCCACCGCCTCGGTGCCCGTGCCCTCGAGCACCTCCATTTCGGCGGTGTCGCAGGCTGAGAGGACGAGGGGGGCGGCGCAGAGGGTCAGGAGCGCGGTCTTCGTCATGGCGGTTTCCTCGAGTTCGGGTTTGCGTCGTCGCTGGGAACAGGTGTCAGCGAGGGGACGCGGAGCGGTGGTCGCGGGTAGTACGATCCGGACGGGCGAAAGGACACATAACATGCCAGTCCAGCTGTGAAAATGCCCGAAAACATGCTCTGAGCCTGGCGAACCCCACGTCGCCGTTGAGCGTTTTGGAACCTATCTCTACAAGGATTTGGATTTCGACTGCAAGTATTTGCGCTTTTGCCCGCGGCTTCGGCCAGTTCTTGTCGTTTTTTAGTAATAAAATGTCACCAATGCGTTCTCTGCTTCGTATCAAGGGCGTCCCATCCCGCTCTTTCCGGAGGAATGCCACCATGAACAGCCTGCAGCGCGCCCTCCTCGTCTCCCTCGCCCTCGGATCCAGCACGGCAGTGGCCGAGACGGTCCGCTACACGGGCATGACCTACTACGGCAGCGCCTCCATCTACCGGGACGGTTCATACTTCGGCACCTTCGCCGCCGGTGCGATGAACGTCACCATCGACGGCGACCCTGCCAGCGCCTACTGCGTGGACCTGGATCACTACATCACCAGCTCGTACAGCGCCTCGCTGGTGGACGTGCGGGATTACGGCGGCTTCAGCTCGGACCAGGCCTGCACCATGAACTACATCCTGGGCAACTTCGAGGCCTCCAGCAGCGCGACAGCAGCCGCCATCCAGATCGCCATGTGGAAGACGGTCTACGGCGACGAGAACCTCTACGTCAGCCAGAGCAGCTACGAGAGCGCGGCCCAGGCCATCTACGATGAGGCCGAGGGCACCTGTCCCATCTGGTGCGACGCCGACCTGGTGCTGGATGCCAGCTACGAGGGCACAACCGAGGCCACGGTCTTCATGTCGCTGCAGGCGCTGGACGGCACGGATCCCATCGTGGGCGAGTACGTGGACGTAGCCGTGGACTCCGGCACCATCTTGACCGACTCCGACGAGTGGTACACTGACGACAGCGGCGTCCTGCTGGTGGAAGTGGCCCCCGACCTGGCCGATCCCGCCTTCACCATCGACTTCACCATCGACGGCTCCACCCTCTATGTGCTCGTTCCGGATGGAAGCAGCCAACAGCTGCTGGCCTACACCTACGAGACCTGCTCCTGGTCCGACTCCGACAGCTTCGCGCCCTTGAACGACCTGGGCGACCCGCGCACCATCGGCTTCTGGAAGCACCAGATCAAGGAGAAGGGCAACATCCACGTGGATCGCTCCGTCATCGAGGGCTGGCTGGACGGCGGAATCGACCTGTTCAGCGACTTCACGGTGGAGGACTGGGACGAGGCCTACGACACTTTGATGCTCAAGAACGCCAGCATGCAGGAGCGCGCCCAGCAGCAGTGCCTGGCCACCTGGTTCAACATCCAGTACGGCGAGCTGGGCTGGTTCAGCGACATCGACGGCGAGTACTTCTCGGTGCTCTGGACCGAAGCGCAGGACGCATACGACGCAGGTGACTACGAGGCCGCCAAGGACGTCTGCGACGGCGTCAACAACCTCTGATCCCTGGGCGCTGGCCCTCGGATCGTCCTTTCGTGGCCGCTCGAGATTCGGCCGCGGGCGCCACACCCCGCCTGCGGCGGCTGATTATGTTGGCAAGATGATGCCATCAGGCGCCCCTCGACCGGCATTCGAAGAGACACCCGAGTTGCGGCGCCGCTTCCACGAAGGACATAGCCGCGCCTTCAGCGCGCTGGCCGAGGCCTACGCCGACGATCTGTACACCCTGTGCCTGCGCATCTGCGCGGTGGAGGCCGAGGCCGAGGAGCTGGCCCAGGAGGCCCTGGTCAAAGCCCTCAAGGCCTGCAGGCGCTACGATCCTGGACGACCCTTCCGGCCCTGGTTGCTCTCCATCGGCGTCAACCTGTGCCGCGACCGGCTGCGTTCCGCCTGGTGGCAACGCATCATCCCCCTGCGCCGTCGCCAGGTGCCGAGCGAGATCTCCGCCGAGGAGCTGCTTCACGAGCTGGAACGCGACCGCAAGGTCAGGCGCAGCCTGGCCACCCTGCCCGCCATCTACCGGGAAGCGATCGCGCTGCATCACCTGCAGGACATGACCTACGCCGAGATGTCCGAAATCACTGGTACGAAGGTGCCCGCGCTCAAGCAACGCGTGCGCAGAGGCAGGCGAATGCTGCGCGACTCCATGACTCGCATGTATCCTGAACTTGTCGGCGACCGTATCAAGGACACAGAGAGCGCCTCCAGCGAGAGAGGTTCCTGAGTTGGTCCGCTGCCTCGCCATACTCCTCATCGCCTTGTTCTGCGCGCCGGCACGGGCTCAGGACGCCATGCCGGCCGAGATCCAGGCCGTGCTGGACGCCAGCTCCGCCGCGGGGCTGCCGCTGGCGTCGCTGGAGGCCAAGGCGCGGGAGGGGCTCGCCAAGCGCGTGGCTCCAGCCCGCATCGCCGCGGCGCTCGATGGCATGCGCCTCGACCTGCAGCGCGCCGCCGAGCTTCTGCCAGCCGGCGAGGGAGATGAAGACCGCGACGGAGACCTGTCAGCGGCCGCCCATGCGCTGCGGCAGGGAGCTGCGACCGCCTCGATGAAGCGCCTGGTCGGCTTGGAGGGGGGTCTGCGCGGCCCGGCCTTGATGAGCTTCGGCGACCTGCTGCGCGAGGGCTTCGACGAGGGTCATTCCCTGATGCTGGTGGAATCCGCAGCCAGCTCCCGCGATCCCGCGCTCGCCTTGAGCGGCCTGGCCACGGCCGCCGTCCTGTTGACCGAGCGCGGCATGACGCCGGCCTCGGCCATGGAGCGCCTCACCGCCACCGTCTTGTCGGACCGCTCTCCCCTCACCTCCCTGCCCCCCACTGGCACCGAGACCAGCGGCGGCCCTCCGGACCACGCCCGCAACGACGAAGACAACCCGGGCAGGGGGCACTGATGCCTGATCGTTGGCTGGTCACCCATCGCGCCCCCCCCGACCTGGTGCAGCGGGCGCTGCAGCGGCGCGAACGTCCCGCGCGCTGGCCCGTGGCCGTAGCCATGGCCGCGGGCCTGGCCATGGGTGCTTTGGGCGGCTACCTGGCGGCCCGTTCGGGCGCGCCTCGGTCTTCCGCAACCGCTCCTCTGGGGCAACCGGTCGCTCTGGCTGCGCCAGCGGAAGCCAGCACCACCGTGCCTGTGCGCCTGGTCTACCACGCCGACCAAGCTGGCACGGTGAACGTGGCCGGCAGCTGGAACGGCTGGGATCCCAGCGCCACTCCGATGATCCGCGGCCAGGATGGCAACTTCTACGTGGTCCTGCCCCTGAACCGCGGACGCCATGAGTACATGTTCGTGGTCGACGGAGAACGCTGGCTGCCGGATCCCACCGCTGTCATGCTGGCTGACGACGGCTTCGGCCAGCAGAACGCCATCCTGGAGATCTGAACGCGTGCTGCTTCTGCTGCTGACATGGGTGGCAGCTGTGCAAGCGGAGCCAGAACCGCGGCCTGACCTGCTGCTGCCCAGGGACTGGAGCTCCCGCATGCAGCTCGCAGGCGGCCTGGAGGCCAGCGAGACAGGGCTCGCAGGTCTGGGTGAGCTGCGCGCAGGCCTGGCCCTGGGTCGCGGCCTGGGCAGAGGCGCCTTGAGCGCTTCCTACGGCGCGGTGCTGCAGTCCTGGGCCCTGGACGAGCACTGGGATGGGCACATCCTGGAGCTGGATGCCCACAGCCCTGCCGTCCTGGCTGGCGGGAGCAGCGTGTAGGGACCCGCGCAATCCCGCGTCCTGATTCCCTGGATGCGCCGCCCCGGA
>CAYVQL010000271.1:0-15365 GCA_964454135.1 uncultured Enterobacterales bacterium
ACCAAGGCCCACGCTAATCGTAATGGTGAAATCCTGACCCCAATGGACCAATGGACCAATGGACCAATGGATTTGACCCCAATGGATGACCCCAATGGACGATCTCGATCCTCCCCCCTCCCCTCACCCCGGCAGCGCAATCCCTTCCAGAAACTGCTTCTGAAACTCCAGGATCTCCCGTATCCCCCCTTCCGCCAGATCCAGCAGCGCGTCCAGCTGCGGCCGGGCGAAGTTGCGGCCCTCGGCCGTGCCCTGGACCTCGATGTAGCGCGCGCTCGAGTCCATCACCACGTTCAGGTCCACGTCGGCCCGCGCATCCTCGTCGTAGGCCAGATCCAGCATGGGCACGCCGTCCACCAGCCCCACCGAGACCGCGGCCAGGCCGCAGCGCAGGGGCAGGCGCGGCAGCTGACCCGCCTGCACCAGGGCCCGCATGGCCAGCACGGCGGCTATGAAGCCGCCGTTGATGGAAGCGGTGCGCGTGCCGCCGTCGGCCTGCAGCACGTCGCAGTCCACCATCACCTGGCGGCGGCCCAGGGCGGACAGGTCCACGGCGGCGCGCAGGGAGCGCGCCACCAGGCGCTGGATCTCGGCGGTGCGCCCCCGCATGTCGCTGCGACCCTCGCGCTGGCTGCGCGTGGTGGTGGCGCGCGGAAGCATGCGGTACTCGGCCGTCAGCCAACCCTTGCCCGAGTCGCGCCGCCAGCGCGGCAGATCGGTGCTCACCGAGGCCGTGCAGTGCACCCGGGTGTTGCCCGTGGCGAAGATGCAGCTGCCCTCGGCGTAGAGGTTGACGTCGGTCTTGCAGTCCAGGACGCGCAGCTGGTTGTCGGAGCGGCCGTCGATTCGCATCAGTCCGCCTCCTGCCGGCGCAAGAGCACCTGGTCGCCATGGGCGCCCTCCATGGCCGAAAACAACGCCCGCAGATCGGGCCAGGCGCCAGGCAGCACCTGGGGCTGCAACAGGGTGAGCTCACTGCGCACCAGCAGCCGCGCCTCCTCTTCCTCCCACTGCACCGTTCGCACGTAGCTGCCCAGCCCGTTGGACAGCTCCACGTCGGCGGGGGTCCAGACCGGCTCGAAGCCCTCGGGCAGCAAGATGCGGATCTCCGCGACCTCGCTGGCCGGCGCGGGCAGGGAGATGGGCAGGCTGCGCGCCACCCTGAACATCTCCAGCCCCTCTGCGGAGATGGCCCCAGGGGGACGGGGCAGGTCCAGGCGCACCAGACCCGAGTCAGGCACCTGGAGCTGGCCGTCGGCGTACTGGGCCCGCAGCGCCGTGGTCTTACAGCTGCGCGTGCCCACGAAGACCTCGCTCTGACCGCCACCGAAGAAGCCGCCCAGCCCGCCAGCCACGCCAGAGAGGCGATCCGAACCGCGATCGAAGTCCGTCAGCGGATTGTAGCGCCCGCTCAGGTCCAGGTCGGCGTAGCCCGAGGCCAGCAGCTGGTCGCCATCGACCGCCAGCTCCAGCGACGCCAGCAGGCTGGCCCGGTTGCCGTCCACGCTCAGCTCCGGCAGCAGGACCGGAGCCGAGGCCTGGCCGTCGAGCAGCAAGACGGGGTGGCCAGCCAGGTGGTAGGCGTTGCGGGCGTCCCGGTGGGCCACCGGATCGAGCCAGGTGAAGTGGGGCCCCTGCCCGACACGCACCCAGACCTGGTCGAAGGGCGTGGGCGAAGGCACAAGGGGCAGGAAGCTGCGCTGGGACGAAGCCAACGCCACCACCGACTCGAAGCCCGCTTGCCGCAGCATGGCACAGAGCAGCACGGCCTTGTCCAGGGGATGCCCGATGCTGCTGTCCAGCACCTGGGAGGCCGGGCGCACCGCGTAGTCGAAGTCCCTGATGGGCCAATCCACGGTGCGCACCGCGTCCGCCACGAAGTGGTGCAGGCGAGCCAGGCGCTCGGCCGAGGAGAGGCTGCCATCCAGGATCTCCTCTACCTTGGCCGCTCCGGCCTCGCCCAGCCCCCCCTTCTCTCCCGGGGCCATGGCGGGCTCGACGCGGCCCTCGAGGAAGCTGCGCACCTGGCCCCAGTCCGCGGCAGCGGACCAGACCAGCCTGGGGATGCCCTCGTGGCTCTCGGAGAGGTTGACGCCGGGCACGCCCAGCTCCTTGAAGACGTAGCTCACCAGCCCGCCCTCGTTGCTCACCGTGGGCTCCAGCTCCCCGCCCAGCACGCCGTAATGCAGCTCAGTGCCCTCAGGCACCTCGAAGACCACCTGCTGGGAGAGCGCGGGAAGGAAATCACGCAGCGCCACGTCGCCCCAGAAGGGCAGGCCCGTGGCCACGCGATCCACCACCCGGTAGCGTAGCAGGCTGGTGGAGCCGTGCTCCACGCCCACATGGGCGACCACCAGCTCGCGGATGTTCGCATAGGGCACGGCCCACTGCATGACGCCCGGGGTGTTGGGCACCATGGAGTTGGGCTGGGCACGCACTTCGGTGCCGTCGACCATCCAGGTGACCACCTCGTCCACGAAGAGCTCGGCGCGGGTGTCGTTCCAGCTGATCCTGGGATCCAGCATGTCCTGGCGCGTGACATGGCCAGTCAGCATCTTGAGGGCTTGTTCTTCGTCTCGCGCCACCCTGCCCTGGGGGTCCAGCACGAAGCGCAGGTGCTTACGAACCCAGATGCCGTCGTCGTCGGGGTAGGTGTCGGCCCCGGGGGCCATCAGGATGTCGGGAGGGGGCGCGGCCAGGGCCGGACCCCCCAGGCAGAGGGCCAGCAGCGAGGGCAGCAGGACGGACAGACGCAGGGGATGCAAGGCCATGGCTACTTCCTCCTCAGGACGACGAGGTCTTCGGGGAGGGCAGCGGCTCCCTGCACCACGGAGCGGAAGTCCGGGTACTGCTCCGCGGGTATCTCGCGGCGCTTGATGGCCAGCTGCTGGGTGTAGGTCAGCTTGCGGCGCTTGCCCTCCAGGCGCACCTGCAGCGAGGCGATGTCGCTGTCGATGGACACATCCTCGGGCAGGCGCTCCACCTCGTAGCCCGCGGGCAGCTTGATGGTCTCTTGCACGTCGCGCATGCGCGGCGCCCAGATCAGCAGGGCCTGCTCCCGCTCCTCGGGCCCGGCCAGGCCCAGGTAGGGGGCCAGGCGCGTGCTGGTGACCAGGTGGGCGGCGGTGGGCGGCGCGAAGATCAGCCCGTCGTCGGTGACCATGGCGTAGCCCGGGATGCGGTAGTCCACCTGGTAGCGGATGGGCGTGTTCACATCCTGAATCGCCGCGTAGCTGACCTGCACCGGCTCGACCTCGGCGCCCGGCCCGATCTGGGCCACGGCCCGCTCGAACCAGGCCTGGCGGTCGCGCGCCGTGCTGTAGTGCACCAGCTCGCGGCGCAGGCGCTGCTCGGCGTAGCCTTCGGCCGAAAACACGATGGTGCCGGTCAGGTCGCCCTGTTCGTCTATTTCGGAGCTGGCCTCGACCCGCAGCTTGTTGGCCGCCGCATCGAAGGCCGGCATGATCATGAGCTCCTCGCCCTCGGGGCTGCCGATGACGTAGTGCTGCTCGCCCTCAGCGCTGGACCAGTTCTCGGGGGAGTAGACCACCCAGGTGGGATCCAGCATCTCCCAGCTGCCGTCGTCGTGCTTGAGCGCCACCACGCAATGGTTGAACTGGTCGGCCGGGATGCGCTCCACCCGCGAGCCGGCCATGGTCATGGCGGGGTAGACCGTGAAGCCGGCAGCCCGCAGCATGGTGATGGCCATGCCGGCCTTGTCCTTGCAGACGCCCGAGCGGTCGTTGAAAATCATCTCGCCCGAGTGCAGGGTGTAGCCCTCGCCCTTGCCCATGCTGATGCCCGAGTAGCGGATCTCGTTGGCGGCCCAGTGGTTGATGGCGCGGATCCTGTCCTCGTCGCTGGTCATGCCGGCGGTGATCTCGTCCACCTTGGCCTGGATGGCCGGCGTGGCCTGAAACTGGCTCTCGTTGACCTGGCAGAACCAGCGCGACTTGGCCTGCCAGTCGGGGACCGTGGCCATCACCACCTTGGTCTGCAGGTCCGGGTATCCCGCCGAGTAATGGTGTTCCTCATGCCAGGCGGGCAGGTCTTGCTTCCAGAAGCTGTACTGGTGGTGCTCACTGTCGAAGCTGACGTAGGACTTGACCTCGCCGTTGTAGACCTCGTACTGCAGCGGCTTGTCCAGCGGCGTGCGCACCGTGTAATGGCGCAGCTTGACCGGGTGGTGGTCCTGGAAGTAGACCACGTCGTAGAAGTGGCCCCGCATGGGTGGGATGAAGCGCGACTCGTCATCCTCGGGGGCCTGGGCCACCTCGACCGGGGCAGCGGGCTGCTCGGCGGGGGGCGCGGGCTGCTCGGCCGGCGCGGGCTGCTCGACCGGCGCGGGGGGCGGCTCGGCTGGGGTCTCGCCCGCTCCCGTCGGCTCCGATACCGGCCCCCAGGGGTTGTCGTCCTGCAGGTAGGCGATCAAGAAGCCTTTCATATAGGTGGACACCTCGACGGCGTCGCCAGGCTGCAGGCGCGGCAGGGGCACCAGCTTCATCTGGGCGCCCCAGTAGATGGCCCACTGGGGCTGGGGCATGTCCACACCCTCGCCAGGCAGCTCCTGCACCGTGCCGTCCTTGCGCAGCAGGCGCAGCTTGCGCACCTCGACCATGTTGGAGGCCGGATCGAAGTCCAGCCGCAGGCGGGCCAGCTCGGCGGCGCCCTTCTCGGACAGGCACTTGATCAGCTCGTGGTTCTCGATGTGGGACAGCCCGCTCTCTTCCATCGTGACCTGCGTGCGCTTGAAGACGGTGACCAGGTCGGCGCCCTCGTTGGCATCGGCGTCGCCAGCCTGCTCGACCAGCGCGAAGAGCGCCTCGTCCGAGTCTGGGATGGGGGGCTCCTGGGCCTGGGCGACGTGGGTCAGCGCGAGAGAGGCTGCGAAGAGCAGGGTGCAGAGCAAAAGGAGACGCAGCGCGTGTTTCATGGCACTCCTCTCGGGGGCGAGGGCAAAGCCCGGACGGGCGGGAAGGCCCGTGTAACCCGAGGGGCGAGCCAGCGTCGGTTCCACCGGGCGACAGGTTGCTTACCCGCCGACCGGAACAATGGTAGAACTGAGCACCCGCAGCCACCGGAGGCTCCCATGCATCATCCACTCCCCTCCCTGACAGCCCTGCTCGCCATGGGCGCCCTGGCCTGCGACTCCGAGGGCGGCGGCGTCGAGGGCTACACCTGCGGCGAGGGCACCCACGTCGAGGGAGGCGAGTGCGTACCCGACACGGGCTGTCCCAGCGACACCGGCACGGCGGCGGACTGCGAGGACATGGACGGCGACGGCTGGCCGCGGGACGACGGCGACTGCGACGACGGCAACGCCTCGGTCCACCCGGGCGCCAGCGAGGTCTGCGACGGCCTGGACAACGACTGCGACGGCGAGACGGACGAGGACGCCGAGGACATGGCCACCTACTGGCCCGACGCCGACGGCGACGGCTACGGCGACCCGAATGGCAAGAAGGTCACGGCCTGCGACCCGCCCACCGGCTACGTGGACGACTACGGCGACTGCGACGATCGCGAGGCCACCACCTACCCGGGCGCGAAAGACGCCTGGTACGACGGCGTGGACAGCGACTGCGCCGGCGACAGCGACTACGACCAGGATGGCGACGGCTACGAGTCCTCCGACCACGGCGGCGACGACTGCGCCGACGACGACGCCTATACCAACCCCGACACGGAAGAGATCTGCGACGACGGCGTGGACAACAACTGCGACGGCAGCAACAACGGCTGCGGCGTCGAGGGGGAGATGAGCCTGGCCGACGCCGATGCCATAATCAGCGGCGCTGCAGACGGAGACTACGCCGGCCAGGCCCTCGACGGCGCAGGTGACGTGGACGGCGACGGCTGGCCCGACCTCCTGATCGGCGCGCCGCGCGCCGACAGCAAGGTCAGCAACTCCGGCGCCGCCTACCTGGTGCTGGGTCCCGTCAGCGGCGACATCTCCCTGGCGAACGCCGACGCCGCCTACACGGGCGAAAACGCCAGCGACCTGGCGGGCTGGGCCGTGGCCGGCCCCGGCGATGTGGACGGCGACGGCTACGACGACATGCTCATCGGCGCCTACGCCGAAGACAGCGGCGGCTCCGGAGCCGGAGCGGTCTTCCTGGTGCAGGGGGGATCCGTGGCCTCCGCAGAACTGACCGACTCCTGGGCCATGATCGCCGGGGCCGAGGCCGGCGATGCGCTGGGCTACGCGGTGGACGGCGGCGACTGCAACGGCGATGGCTGGGCCGACCTGCTGATGGGCGCCTACGGCTCGGATGAGGCCGCCAGCAACGCCGGCGCGGCCTACCTCTTCCTGGGCCCGGTCAGCGCTGAGCTCAGCGCCGACGAGGCCGAGGCGGAGCTGCAGGGTGGTGCCGACGGCGACTCCATGGGATGGGCAGTGGCCATGGCCGGCGACATCAACGCCGATGGCCTGCAGGACCTGCTCGTGGGCGCGCCCTACGCCGACAGCGGCGACAGCGACGCAGGCGCCGTGGCCCTGTTCCACGGTCCGCCCAGCGGCACCGTGCAGCTGGCAGGTGCGGACGCGGTGCTCAACGGCGTAGCCTCGAGCGACTACGCCGGCTACGCCCTGGACGGGGCCGGCGACGTCAATGGCGACGGCTACGAGGACATCATCGTGGGGGCCTATGGCGAAGACAGCGGCAAGAGCTCGGCGGGCGCCGCGTACATCGTGCGCGGACCGCTGGCCGGCTCGCGCTCCCTGGGCGACGCCGAGGTCACCCTGCTGGGCGACACCACCAGCATCCGCGCCGGCATCGCCGTGACAGGCATCGGCGACATCAACGGCGACGGCAAGGACGATGTGCTGATAGGCGCCGATCACTACCTGGCCGGCGCAGGCGCCAGCTACCTGGTGCTGGGCTCCATGGAGGGCACCATCAGCCTGGCCGAGGCCGACGCCATGCTGGAGGGCGAAAACTACTACGACTGGTCCGGCTCCGCGGTGGGCGCGTCCGGCGACCTCAACCTGGACGGTCGCGACGATCTGCTGGTGGGAGCCTACGGCTCGGACGGAGCAGGGGCGGATGCCGGAGCGGCGTATTTCTTCGAGGGGCATGGAATCTGAGCCCGCGTTCCGCAAATCCGCGTGAAGTTGCCGTGTTCGGCGCCGATATCCCTGACGGAAGTCCACGCTCTTCGACAGCCAGCCCAGGCTCACCCCGCCCCAAGGCCCAGGTACCACCATGACCTCTTTCCACTCCGGCCCCGGTTGGCTCTCGCTCCCGGCGCTGGCCCTGCTGGCCGCCTGCGCCCCCCAGCCCCAGCCCGTCGCCGAGCAGCCCTTTCCCCGCGACACGCTGGTGGTGGCCTACAAGTCGGACGTGGAGAGCCTGGTCTCGGTGCTGCCCCAGACCACCGCTGACACCGACATCCTGGGGGTTCTCGACTCCCTGCTGCTGCAGCCCGGTTTCGACTGCGAGCTGACCTACGAGCCCCTGATCGCCGAGTCCTGGAGCTTCTCGGAAGACGGCAAGACCCTGTCGCTGGCCCTGAAGCAGGGCTTTACGTGGACCGACGGCGCTCCGCTGACGGCGCGGGACGTCAAGTTCACCTACGACCTGCTGGCCAATCCCGCCGTGGCCAGCCCGCGGGCCGCCTTCATCCAGCACATGCTGCCCGAGGCCCGGCCTCGACTGGTCGACGACTGGCACCTGGAGTTCGCCTACAGCTCGGCCTACGACCCCGCCACCATGGTAGCCCACGCCGTGGGCCTGGAGCTGCTGCCCGAGCACGCGCTGCGGGATCTGCCGCCGGAGGAGATCGGCGGCATCTGGAAGGAAGAGCCCCCCCTCACCTACGGCCCCTGGCGGCTGGAGTCCCGCACGCCGGGCCAGAAGCTGGTGCTGGTGCCCAACGAACGCTGGGGTGGCCCCGAGAGCATGCGCCCCAAGCTGCGGCGCGTGATCGTCAAGGTGCTGCCGGAGCAGGCCACTCAGCTGGGGGAGCTGCGCGCCGGCACCGTGGACATGGTGCTGGGCGTGGAGGTGGAGGACGCCCAGCGCCTGGCCGCCGAGAACCCGGAGATCCAGCTGCTGCGCCGCGGCTGGCGGGCCATGGAGTACATCGGTTGGAACGCCATCGACGGGGCGCGCTACCAAGAGCTGCTGGTGGCGGCCGGTGAAGGCGCGCGCCCCGACCCGGCGTCCGCAGGCCCCCATCCCATCTTCGGCGATCCGGCCGTACGCCGCGCACTGACCATGGCCCTGGACATCGACGGCATGATGGCGCAGCTCTTCACGGCCCAGGCCACGGGCGAGACCTACGCCCAGCGCGCCGTGGGTACCATCTCCCCTTCCCTCTGCCGCTACCACGCCGAAGACATCCAGCCGCTGCCCCACGCGCCGGAGAAAGCCAGCGCAGCCCTGGCCGCCGCGGGCTGGGAGGACCGCGACGGCGACGGCGTGCTCGACAAAGACGGCCAGCCCCTCCGCTTCCGGCTGCTGGGCAGCCGCGGCAACGCCCGGCGCGAGCGCACGGCCCTGCTGGCCCAGGACGCCCTGAAGAAGATCGGCGTGGACATGCAGCTGGAGCTGGCGGACTTCGGCACCTACGTGCAGCGGGCCATCGGCAAGGACTTCGACGCCCTCATCGGTGGCTGGAGCGCCGACCTCTTCGTGGATCCCACCACCAAGTGGCACTCCAGCCCCGAGCAGATCTACAACTTCGTCAGCTACGGCGATACGGAGGCGGACGCCCTGATCGCCGCGGGCCTGTCCGAGCCCGACCCCGAGCAGGCGGCCCAGATCTGGCGCCAGTTCCAGCGGCGCGTCTACCAGGATCAGCCCTACACCTTCCTTTGGTGGGCCGACGAGATCGTCGCCATCCACGGTCGCTTCCAGGACGTCACGCCCAACGTCCTGTCTCCCTTCCACGACCTGCACGCCTGGTGGGTGCCCGCAACGCAGGTCAAGCACCCCAACTGAGGCGCTCCGCACCAAGTGCCGCGCTACGCCCTCCGCAAGCTGCTGCTGCTGGTCCCGCTGGTCTGGGCGGTGCTCAGCGTGAGCTTCCTGCTGCTGGAGCTGGCCCCTGGTGACGCCTCCGCCGTCCTTGTGCCCCCGGGCGCCACGGCCCAGGTGCGTCAGGACATCATCACAAAGTGGGACCTGGAGGCCCCTGCGCACCAGCGCTACCTCAAGCTGGTGGGCAACGCCCTGCAGGGGGACTTCGGCACCAGCGTGGTCAGGGAACGCCCTGTCTTCACGCTGATCGTTCAGGCCATGCCCTACAGCCTGGCCCTGCTGGCCGGGGCCCTGCTGGTCACCATGGCCTGCGGCGTCGGCCTGGGAACCCTGCAAGCCCTGCAGCGCGGCCGCCTGCTGGACCGCGCCGGGACGGTCCTGTCACTGCTGTTCTTCTCCTTGCCCTCGTTCTGGCTGGCCCTGGTGCTGGTGCTGGTCTTCGCCTGGTGGATTCCCCTCCTGCCCTCCTCCCAGGCCGCGGATCCCATGGCCGAGTTCATGTCTCCGGCCGGGCGGCTGCTGGATCGCCTGCGCCACCTGCTGCTGCCGGCCCTGGCGCTGGGGCTGGCCAATGCGGCGGCCGTGGCCCGCTACCAGCGCGCCAGCCTGCTGGAGGTGCTGGGCAGGGACTACCTGCGGGCGGCGCGGGCCAAGGGTCTGAGCGCTCGCCAGGCCCTGCTGCGCCACGCGCTGCCCAACGCGCTGCTGCCCATCTTCGCGCTGCTGGGCATGGCGCTGCCCTTCCTCTTCTCGGGCTCGGTGGTGGTGGAGCGCGTCTTCGCCTGGCCCGGCATGGGCAGCCTGATCTTCCAGGCCATCATCAAACAGGACACGCCCCTGGTGCTGGGCTGCTTCTTCGTCTACACCCTGCTGGTGGCGCTGGGCGGTCTGCTGGCCGACCTGCTCTGCGCCGCCGTCGACCCCCGGATTCGGCTCTCCTGATGAGCCTCCACAGGCCATTGCTGGGAAGCCGCGCGGCCCTGCTGGGCCTGGCAGGGGTGGGATCGCTGCTGCTGCTGGCCTTGCTGGCCCCCCTGTTGGCGCCATGGGATCCCAACCAGGTGAACCTGGCCCCGGCCTTCCAGGCCCCCAGCGCGGATTTCCCCCTGGGCACCGACGCCGTGGGGCGCGACTGCCTGTCGCGGTTGCTCTGGGGTGCACGCGTCTCCCTCTCGCTGGGCTTGTTGGCCGTGCTGATAGCCAGCGTGCTGGGCAGCGTCCTCGGCGTGGTGGCCGGCTTGGCGGGGGGCCTGACGGACGACCTGCTCTGCTGGTCCGCCGACCTGGTCCTGGCCCTGCCGCGCCTGGTGCTGCTGCTGGCGGTCATGGCCCTCTTCCGCGAGGCGGACCAGGGGCGCTTCCTGCTGGTGGCCACCGTGCTGGGCCTGACCGGCTGGATGCCCGTCACGCGCATCGTGCGCAGCCAGACCCTCTCTCTGCGCCAGCGCAGCTTCGTGCAGGCGCTGCGAGCCCTGGGCCTGCCCCGCAGCCGCATCGCGCTGCGCCACGTGCTGCCCCACGCCCTGGCACCCGTCTTCGTGCACGCCGCGCTGATGGTGGGAGGCACCATCTTGACCGAGGCCGGCCTGTCATTCCTGGGCCTGGGCGTACCAGCCCCCACAGCCTCGTGGGGCGGCATGATCGGCGCCGGCATGCAGCAACCGCAGCATTGGTGGTTGACGGTCTTCCCCGGCCTGGCCATCGTGGTCGCGGTCACCTGCTTCAACCTCTTGGGCGACGGCCTGCGCGACGCCCTCGATCCACGCAGCGAGCATCCCAGTCCATGACGAAACCGGCACCCCAAGCCACAGCCGCCCTGCTCGAGATCGACCAGCTGCGCGTGCGCTTCTCCGTCCCGGGTGGCGCGCACCTGCAGGCCGTGAACGGCCTGGACCTGCAGCTGCAGCCAGCAGAGGTGCTGGGCCTGGTGGGCGAGAGCGGCAGCGGCAAGAGCGCCACGGCCCTGGCGATCATGGATCTGCTTCCCGGCGCGGAGATCGAGGGTCGGATCCGCTTCGCGGAACGCCCCCTGCGTCCGCTGCCTCCAGGAGCCCACCACCCTCGGGGCCGAGAGCTGGCCATGGTCTTCCAGGACGCCAGCAGCAGCTTGAACCCGGTGCTGACGGTGGAGCGGCAGGTGGCCGAGCCGCTGCGCGTGCACCAGGGAGCCACGCGCCGTGCAGCGCGGGAGGAGACGCTGCGCCTGCTGGCCCTGGCCGGCCTGCCCGATCCCGAGCGCTGGCTGCGCGCCTATCCCCACCAGCTCTCGGGGGGCATGCGGCAACGCGTGATGCTGGCCATGGCGCTGGCCTGCAAGCCGCGCCTGCTGATCGCCGACGAGCCCACCACGGCGCTGGACGTCACCGTGCAGGCCGGCTTGCTGGACCGGCTGGCCGCCCTGCGCGCCGAGCTGCAGCTGGCCATCCTCTTCATCACCCACGACCTGTCGCTGCTCTGGGACTTCGCCGACCGCATCGCCGTGATGTACGCTGGCAGCCTGGTGGAGCTGGCCCCTACTCAGGCCTTCTTCGAGCGTCCTTGCCATCCCTACTCCCAGGCGCTGCTCACCAGCCTGCCCCACCCTTTCGAAGCCCAGCTTCCCCCCAAGCCCATCCCCGGCGCACCGCCGGATCCGCGCGCCCTGCCCCAGGGCTGCCCCTTCCAACCCCGCTGCCCCCTGAGCCGGCCGGCCTGCCTGCGCCAGCGCCCGCAGCTGGAAGCGCTGGGCAGCGAGACCGACTGCCAGCTGGCCTGCCCGCCTGCTGCGGAGAGCGCCAGATGAGCGCCGCCCTGCTGCAGGTGCGAGGCCTGGTCAAGCGCTTTGTCGCCCGCCGCGGCCTGTTCACCCGTGCGCCCGCCATCCGCGCGGCGGACGGTGTGGACCTGGACCTGGAAGCGGGTGGCAGCCTGGCCCTGGTGGGTGAGAGCGGCTCGGGCAAGACCACCGTCGGGCTGTGCATCCTAAGGCTGCTGGAGCCCGACGCCGGCACCATCCACTTCGAAGGCCAGGACATCACGTCCCTGTCTGGTCAGACCCTGCGGAAGCTGCGGCTGCGCATGCAGATCGTGTTCCAGGACCCAGTGGGCAGCCTCAACCCGCGCATGTCCGTGGGCGCCCTGCTCTCCGAACCGCTGCTGGTCCACGGGCTGGCACCGGCCGCCGAGATCCCCTCGCAGGTGGAACAGCTCTTGCGGGACGTGGAGCTGTCCGAGAGCACGGCCAGCAGCATGCCGCACGAGCTCTCCGGCGGGCAGGCCCAGCGCGTCGCCATCGCCCGCGCCCTGAGCGTGCGGCCGAGGCTGCTGGTCTGCGACGAGCCCACCAGCGCCCTGGACGTCTCGGTGCAGGCCAGGGTGTTGGCCCTGCTGCGCAGGCTGCAGCGAGAGCGCGGCCTGGCCCTGCTGTTCATCAGCCACGACCTGGGCGTCGTACGCCACATGGCCCGCCAGGTGGCGGTCATGCTCTGTGGACGCATCGTCGAGCAGGGCCCCGTGGAGGCGCTCTTCCACGATCCCCAGCACCCCTACACGCGCCTGCTGCTGGCCTCGGTGCCCGTCCCCGGCCGTCCCCGGCCCACCGGTCCGACAGTGGCCAGCAGCGGGCCCGCCGACACCGGCTGCGCCTTTCGGCTGCGCTGCGCACAGGCAAGCGAGCGCTGCGCGCGGCCGCCAGCGCTGCAGGAGCTGATGCCCCAGCACCGCGTGGCCTGTCACGCCTGTCGAGTCTGACCCGCAAAAAAAACAGGAACGGCAGGAAGAATATGCCGTTGGGTCCTATGGCTGGGCGAGCCTTGGGGTTCAGCCCTTCGGTGACCCCGGCCTTCCTCTCGCGACGAGGCGGTCCATGGACAGGAACAAGTACGCATGGGTGGCGGGATCAGGCGGGCTGGCGGGCTTGCTGTTCTTCGGCCTCTGGCGAGCATCGCCGGGCGAGGCCCCGCCGGCGGACGGAGCGCAGGTCACCCCACCCGGCCCGGCGGCCCATGCCGAGCTGCGCGCCTCCGGATCCTCGTACCTCGCGTCGCCCGCGGCGGACCGGACGGCACAAGCGCAGAGGAGCGAAACGAGGCGCCCTGCCTACCTCCGGGACCGCGTCATGGTGCAGGCCAGGCCCGGCGTCGCCTTCATCCGCATCGCCCGGCAGCACGAGGCCCCCCTGGCCGGCCTGCCCGGCCCCAGCGGCTACGGCGCGCTGTACGTCCCCCTTGGTCGGCAGCGGGCTGAGTTCCTGGCGGAGCTGCGCGCCGACGAGGACGTCCTGAACGTCAGCCGCATCGGCGTCATGGTGGGTGCGGCGCAGGACGAGGGAGAGGAATCGGACCTGCCGGAATCCTGGCATCTCTCGGCGATAGAGGGCGAGCAGTCCCTGGCGAACGCTGCCGATCTCGGCTCCTTCCTGGTCGCCGTGCTGGACACGGGAATAGCCTTCGAGAACTACGACGACGGCGCCACCAGCTACGTGCAGGCCGCCGGTCTGGCAGACATCGACTTCGTAGCCTCCTGGGACTTCGTCAACGACGACGCCCACGCCAACGACGACCACCAGCACGGGACCCACATCGCCAGCATCATCGCCTCCGAGGGTGACCTGCTGGGCGTGGCTCCCGGCGTCTGTCTGATGCCGCTGAAGGTGCTGGACTACGAGAACACGGGCAACGAGCTGGACCTCGTAGACGCCATCTGGCACGCCGTGGACAATGGCGCCGACGTGATCAACATGAGCCTCTCCTTTGGCGAGGACTACGCGCTCTCCAGCGCGCTGGACGAAGCCCTGACCGCCGCCTGGGACGCCGGTATCGTGCTGGTGGCGGCGGCCGGCAACGAAGGCGCAGAGTACGTCAGCTACCCGGCGGCCCACCGGCGGGTGCTGGCCGTGGGCGCCTCCTGCGCCCAGAACAAGACCCTCAAGCAGGAGGCCACGGACTACACCAACGCCTCTCCGCGGGTGGACTTGCTGGCACCCGGCGGCGACGTCTCGACGGACGTGACCGACGACGGCTACGTAGATGGCATCCTGGCCGAAACCATCAACCTGCAGGACCCCAGCAGCACGGCCTGGTGGTTCTACGCCGGCACCAGCCAGTCGGCGGCCCTTATCAGCGGTGCGGCCGTGCACCTGCTGCAAGCCGGGGCCACGCACCAGCAGGCCACGACAGCCCTGATGCTGGGCAGCGACAACCTGGGCGCCGCCGTCAAGGACGGCTACGGCTGCGGCACGGCCAACCTGGACCAGGCCCTGGACGCGCTGGCCTCCGGTGACGGGGCCGACACCCAGGAGTACTTCGCCGCCCTGCTGCCCTGGCTCGAAGACCAGGGGGAGCAGGTGCAACCCCAGGTGCTGATCAGCCTGCTGGACGCCGAGGGCCGGCCCGTCACCGGCGATAAGGTCTACGGCAGCTTCCAGGGCGCCAGCAGCGCCTCTTTCCGCTGCACCACGGACGAAAACGGCCAGTGCAGCGCTTCGGCCGACGCCGTGGACCGCAACGACAGCGCCGGCGAGCCGCTGGCCCTGGCCTGGAGCGTGCGCGTAGACACCGTCTACGCGGACGGCGTCGCAAACCACCCGGGCAGCGCCTTCTTCGCCACCGACGGCCTGGAGATCCTGCTGGCCGCCCTGGCCAACGAGGGCAGCGGCCTGGCCACCAGCCCCATGGGCTTCCACCTGCCCGACGGCCCCATGGAGCCCCTGGGAGAGCTGGCCGAGGCCTACTCCGTCGTGGACATGGGCAGCGGCCTGGCCACCAGCCCCATGGGCGTGATCGCCACCCCCCCCGTGCTGGAGCCCTTCGCCACGCAGACCGAGGTCTCCCTGGACCTGGACGGCACGGGCCTGGCCACCAGCCCCATGGGGGTCATCCAGCTGCCCGTCTTCAGCTTCGACGGCAGCGGCCTGGCCACCAGCCCCATGGGCCTGCAGGAGCTGCAGCTGGTCATCCTGGGGGGCGCGGGCCTGGCCACCAGCCCCATGGGCTTCACGGCGCTGGAGCTGACGGATCCACTGAGCGAGGGCTTCGACTCCGAGCTGCTCAGCTCCGATGGCAGCCCCGTGCTGGACGGACAGGCAGCTCCCCATGCGCAGCTGGGCGAGAACACCCAGGCGGCCCTGGACGCCGGGGGCTGGCTGGCGGACGAGAGCTACGCCGCAGCCACGGCCCTGGTGGGCAGCGGGCTGGCCGAGGTCGAGAGCGAGGTGACGGGCGTAGCGGGAGCGGGCGCCGGGTCAACGACCTACTGAGAGCTGGCGAACTGACGCCTTTCGGCCCCATCACCGGATTTCTTGAGGCGTTTTTGTCAAAAAATCGTCAGGCCGCCAAACCGACCTCTGTCCTGATCCGATGGGCATATCGGCTGGCGGCTACAACGCCCTAGCAGACGTCGGGA
>CAYVQL010000272.1:0-15131 GCA_964454135.1 uncultured Enterobacterales bacterium
CCTGCCCTGGCCTCCACTCTCATTGCACCATCTGTCCTACTCCACCCCCGTTCTTGCGGAAGCGATCAACCGTCTCGACGGTTGATCATGCCAGAAGCGGAGGGGGGGGCAGGGAGTGCGAGCAGGAGATCGAGTGGGAGATTGAGATGGAGTAGGAGATCGAAATCGAGATCGATGGGGAGATCGATGGGGAGATCGAGATCGAGATCGAGATCGAGATTGAGATTGAGATTGAGATGGAGATGGAGATGGAGTAGGAGATCGAGATCGAGATCGATGGGGAGATCGAGATCGAGATCGAGATTGAGATTGAGATTGAGATTGAGATGGAGTAGGAGATCGAAATCGAGATCGATGGGGAGATCGAGATCGAGATCGAGATCGAGATGGAGTAGGAGATCGATGGGGAGATCGAGCCCAGCTGCTGGGCTCGTCTTGCAGGGTGGAAGGAGGCCTCCTCGGCGGTCCTTTGGTTCGGGTCGAGCGCTCGGCCGCGCCGCCGCTCGGGTGAGCGGCGCGGCCTCGTCGCTCTCCCCCAGTACCAAAGGAGCAAACCGTGGATTCCTTCTTCCCCCACGAAAAACTCACCTGCTACCAGCTGTCCACCAGTGTTTCTCATTGGTTCCGGGCGCAGCGTTTTCCCACTGGCTGCGCCGATCTCGCGGACCAGGGGCGCCGCGCTTCGGCTTCCGTGGCGCTGAACATTGCTGAGGGATGCTATTTGACCGGCGGGAACCGCGGCAAGCACTTTGGCTACGCCATCGCCTCGGCAGCCGAGGCCTGCGCGGTGCTGGATCAGGTGGAACTGCCCGGCGGCGAGGAGAGGCAGGCGGAGCTGCGGCGGGTGGGGGCGATGGTGGCTGGGCTGCGATAGCCAGCCGCCCCACGCCTCGGCGGATGCGTCGAGACCTTCGACGCTTTTTCGTCGTCTCCAGCCGACGCGGACCTGAAAACCGACGTTCGCCCGTTCGGCGGCGTCCGGATCGCATCTTGCTTGCAGCGGACGGCCATGGCGACGACGCTCGAGCGCTGCGGAGTCGGGCAGGATCTGCTGCACCGGATCATCGAGGAACACCTGGATGACTTCCTGGCACGGGTTCAAGACGACGGCCCTGGTCGGACGGCTCCGACCAGTTGCTCTTCTCGCCCATGGACCTGCTGGCCAGGCTCGCGGCCCTGGTCGCTCGGCCGGGCAAGAACGGTATCTCTACGCGCTGTGCAGCAGCATGGCGTCCTCGGCGCGCGCTCCGAATGGCGGCGGGAGGTGGTCCCGCCGCCTCCCCAGAAGGTCTCCTGGGGCACGCTGACGAAGGAGGGCGCGGGCGGCTGTCGCCCGAATTCCGGTCCGGTCAGCCTCGAGCGCCCCCAAACACGCGGAGTGGGCGCGATGGACGCGAAGAGAGCCTTCCGGACGCGCACCGGAGGGCAGGAAGGGATGAGGACAAGCCCCGGGCGGACCCCGCCGGCCGCGTCGCCGCGCCTGCGCCGCGAAGCGCCGTCCGGTTCGTGGAGCCGATGGCGAAATGTCGCCTTTGCGGCTATACTTCGGACACCATACTGATCTCTCACCTCCCCTCCCCTCCCCTGCTGCTCTGGCAGAGGGCCTACCTCGCCACGCAGCGTCCCTCCTCGCACTTGAGCTTCGGCGGTTCCGCGCACTTGAACATGGCGCAGCCCTCGCTGGAGCGCGCCTCGCAGATCGCCATGGCCGCCTCGGCCCAGCTGGCGGCGACGATCCGGTGATCGCAGGTGTAGCAGCAGCGCCCGTCGTCTTCCAGCACGCGATGGAAGCTGGTGCAGTCCTCGTCCTGCTCGCAGCTGGCGTCCAGCGGCGGGAAGCCCCCCGTGGTCGGCTGGACCGGCGCCGGGGTCTCCACCGCCGGGGTCTCTGCGGCCGGGACCGACGAGGGGCGGGCCTGTACGGGCGCAGCCGGGGCATTCTGGGGGACCTGGTTGGGACAGCCCGCCAGCAGCAGGGCGAGGGAGGCAATCATCATGGCAGCTCCGCCTGGTTCGAGGTCTGGGTTGAAAATACCACGGCCCGCTCCCACAGTACCCCCCGCAAGAGCAGCTCGCCGCCCCGGTGTCGGTTCCGCCCAGATCCTCATTCTGGGCTCCGATGGCCGAGTCGCCGTCGCCATCGCCGTCCGCGTCGCGGTCCGCGGCCGTTCTTTCTACCCCTCCTCGGCAGTCCCGAAGGTCAGCAGGTAGGGCACGGCTGAGAGCCCGTAGGTGTCCTTGAAGTTCGTGTAGTTCTCGGAGTTGACCCAGATGACGTAGACGTGGTCGGGCTCGAGGGTGACGTGCAGCACGTTGGTCCTCTCGTCCACGTACTCCGCGCCGGAGGACTCGGGGAAGCTGTCGTTGGAGATCTGCACCCACGACCAGGACATGTTTCGCATGTCCTTGCTGAAGCTGACGCGGATCTCCTCGAGGCCCGGATCCACCGCCTGGTCGCCGGCCTGGGGAACGGTGCGCACCACGGAGGGATTGTAGGCGGCCAGGTAGTCCTGGTTGGGCTGGGGCGCCAGCCCAAGGCCGGTGTCACAGGGCGCATCCGTGTCCTCGCAGACGGGGCATCCAGTTTCTTTCTCGGGCTCCGAGTCATCGGGGCAGGCAGGACCTTTCGCTGAGCAAGCGACGAGAGCGAGGAAGAGCAGCATGGCGAACCCTCTCCGGAAGGCCCGTCCATCCTACCATCTACGCCTCCTCGGCAGAAACATGCCGAAAACACCAAGCCTTTCCAGGCTTATTGACGATCGCGGCGGCGCTGGCTCTTGCGGCGCGATGGCTGTCAGGGGCCGTCCTTCCGACAATCCCAGCGCAGCGGCCGCGCCTCGGGGCCGGCCGCCAGCAGACAGGTGGCGCCGCGCGTGCGGAAGACGCCTACGCGAGTGAAGCTGGGCTCCAGGAGCCGGGCCAGGTACTGCTCGGCATGGTGTCGCGCGGCCTGGACCTGGCGGGGGCTCAGGCAGGCGGAGGCCGCCACCACCCCGGGCAGCACTCGCTGGGCTGCATCGGGCTCTCCCTCCACCAGCAGGGCAGCGGCCACCTCGACCGCGGGATCGCGAGCCAGGGGTCGGGCGCCGCCCCGCTGGCGGGCCTCCCCCAGCGCTGCCAGCAGCGCTTGGGTGCGCTCGTCGAGTGGGGGCAGCTCTGTGGCTTGGACCACGGTTCGTGTGTTGAAGCTGGTCTCCAGCTCGCCCGCAATCTCCTCGGTCTTCATGAACAGGCGCCGGCCACGGGTCGTCGGCCGCTCGACCTGCAGGCGGTAGCGCACGCCCCACCGGTAGCGATGACCCGCTCGCAGCGGCCGCTCTGGCACCAGGTGCGCTTCGGCCCGTCGGGCTTCGGCCAGGTGGGGGTGATCCTCCGGACTCACGAAGTAGAAGGGCACCTCCTGGCCCTGCTCGTCGTGCAACCAGGCCCCGACCTCGAGCAAGCCTGCCGGGGGGACCTCGAAATAGGCGCTCAAGGGGAAGCCAAGGGGAAGCTCTCGCTCGGGAAAGCGCTCCAGGGGCACGGGATCGGGATCCTCCAGCCCGTCGAATGCCAGAGGCACGTCCCGCAGCCCGGCGGACGGGTAGAGGAAGACCTGCGGGTAGTCCCCCGTAAGGTCCGTATAGGCCTCGACGACACGCGCCCCAGCACCCGTGGCGCAGACGCCCACCGTCATCACATCGGGGCGAATCAGGGAGGCACGGTGGAAAGGAGCCTGCAGCCAGGAATGCACCGCTTCCCAGGGCAGGAAGTCCGTCTCGTAGGCCACCAGCTCGCCGCCACCGCGACGGCCCTCCGGCGTGGTGGCGAGGAAGACCGGCGAGGCCGGAACCTGGATATGTCCCAGGGCGCCCTGGCCCGACTGCAGCGCCCAGTCCAGGTAGGCGCAGTGCGCCAGAGCGGCCCAGGTCAGCCCTGGTTCCGGTTCCAGGCTCGCCAGACCGCTGTGCCGGCGCTGTTGGTTGACCTGCAGCAGCATCTCCCAGGCGCTGGCTACCAGGGCCGGGCTGATGAGGAGCACCGAAAGCGGGTCATCCAGGGCTGGAGGAGGGCGCAGCAGGTGCAGCAGAGGCAGCTCCGCGCCCTCCGCAGCGGGCTCCAGGCCAGCGGGCAGCGGCAGCTGAGTGCCGGCCTGAACCGCCACCAGGGCGCGCGACCCGCGCAGGACCACCCGGGCGTCGCGCTCGGGAAAGCGATCCTGCAGCTCGCGGGCCAGTCCCGCTGCCTGATCCCGCCCCATGGCCAGGTCCAGCAGCCAGGCCACCCCCCCGTCGCTGCGCAGCAGGATCTCCTCGGTTCCCGCGAAGACGACGCGATGCCCAGCGGGCAGCGGGATGGGCTCGGGGAAGCGACCCACGCGCAGCGCCTCCACGCCCGCCAGGGGACAGGTCACCAGGTGGCCCGTCTGTTCCAGGAGCCGCACCACCTGCAGGGCGAAGGGATCCGGATCCGGCAGGTCCGGTGGGGCCATGGGGTGCAGGGCCGAGAGCGGCCCCTGGTAGCGCAGGCGTCCCTGTCCGTCGCGTACGAGGAGTGCCGCACTGCTGCCCTCGACGGGCCAACGACCCGCCATCGTACCGGTGATCCTGCCGTCCTCCGCCTCCTCGGCGATCAAGGGTCCCAGGTCGGTGCACAACCGGACGGGAGCGGCGTGACCTGCGGTCCCGGTCAGCAGAGAGCTCAGCAGCGCGGCGCGGGCGAGGAGACGCCTCATCGTCCCTGCTCCAGCAGCGGCGCCTTCTCCCACCACGCCCTGGACTGGCGCAGTGTGGCCGCCACGAGCGCGAAGACCGCCAGGCTGAGCGCGCCGCCCAGCAGCATTCCGGCCTGGCCGGCCGTAGGTTGGTCGCCGAACTGGCAGAAGGCGTCGACCAGGGGCGCCGTGCGCACCGGCACCTGGTCGCCCGGCTCGACCTGCTGCGCCCCCTCGAATTCCACCAGATCCTCGACGGGACGGGGGGGCCGCTGCGCGGTGGTCGCCTTCAGGTTCCAGTGCGTCACGATGTTGGGACCGGAGGAACGCCCCCCTCCCGATCGGGTGACGAAGCTGCTCTTGGACACCACCTCGGCCCTGACGGTGCTGCCCAGCAGCACGCGCGTGTGGTAGGGCAGGAAGACTCCCACGTGGATGGCGCCGAGCATGGCGGTCAGCGCTGCCGCGCAGGCCATCCAGATACCCGCACGCTGCCTGGCCCGTAGCCCCGGCGGCAGGGAGCAGACGCGCAGCGGCTTCCTCCCGGCGCTGCGCAGGCTGGGCACCTCTGCCAGCTCGCCTTCGACCACGACCCGGTCGCCCTGCGCCAGGGCCGCCACCCGCAGGCGGTGCTGGTCCTCCTGGTTCTCGGTGCTCAGGTCGGCCTGGAACCTCACGCCCTCGTCTGGGCGCACCTCCACGCGCTGGCCATCCGCCAGGCGCAGGTCGAAGGGACTGTGGCGCAGCGTCCTGTCGATCTCTCGCCAGCGGATCTTGCCCAGCCCCCGCTGGCCGAACTGGCTGATCTCGACGCGCAGCGCGGGCCCGGATCGCAGCTCGACCGTGCCAGAGAGGCGCCGCCAGCCCGGAGCCAGGGAGGAGGAGTCCTGGGCACGGCGGGCGAGCCGAGCCGCGACGGCATGCAGTGCGGCCATGAACAGGGCTACGGCGAGGAAGAGCGCGGCCGGTGCCAGGAGCGCGCCGTAGACCACGAGCGCCGAGACCAGTGGAGGCGCGTGGCCCTCGGTCAACAGTTCGGGCGCCATCATCAGCTCCTTTCGCCAGCACACCATCCATCAACGCGCGAACTCATGGATAACCGGCGCCTCCCGTCGGCCGACGCGTCGAAACGTCGAAGAGGATCGTCGAAGTTTCGACGCTTTTCGACGGTGCGGGAACAGTAGAACCTTGTTTTTCGAGGGGATTCGCCTGGCACGGTCCGTGATCCCTGCCCGTGTAGCGCCAAGAAGAGCGCCCATCCCCGACCAGGAGAGCGACATGTGCGACACCGTCCCCTTCGAGAGCTCAAACGATCCGGAAGACTTCGGGTACTGGCTTCAGGTCAGCTCCTTCTGCGACCACTGGTGCGCGCGCTGCCGGCACAGCGTCCGCTGCCCCATGGCGGAGGCGGACCCACCGGATCCCACCAGCCTGTTCGAGGAGGAGCCCGAGCAAGACAGCGAGGAGCTCGAAGCGCAGGTGCAAGAGCTGCAACAGGGCCTGGCGCAGGCCCTCGAGGAGGTGGGCATCCCCCTGGGCGCTGTGGAGGTGACCCCCATGCGCAGCCCCGACGGCGACCCCCTGCTGGAGCGCGCCAAGGACTGGTACGAGATCAGCGCCGCCTGGCTGGCCAGCCTGCCCATGGCGCTGCAGCTGGGCGAGGCCCACGAGCTGTACGAGGTGCTCGGCTGGCATTGCGGCATGGTGCCGATCAAGATCCTCCAGGCGCTGCTCGGCGAGCAGATCAAGTGCGAGATCTGCGCGGCCCGCGGCCGGGAGCGCGACCAGGTCCGCGGAAGCGCCAAGGTCGCGGCGCTGGGCCTGCACGCCTGCGTCAACGCCCTGACCCGCTGGTG
Organism: uncultured Enterobacterales bacterium; assembly: GCA_964454135.1. Lineage (GTDB taxonomy): Bacteria > Myxococcota_A > UBA796 > UBA796 > JAFGLY01 > CAYVQL01. The sequence goes on from CAYVQL010000272.1 coordinate 6,550, forward strand.
CGCAGCCCGCCCCCTGGATCAGAACACCCTGCGGATCCTGGCCGCCACGACGGAGTTGCTCCAGCAGCTGCAGGAGCGGGTTCCGGACCATATGAGCTTCCGGCGGCCGGGCTTCGACGATTGATCGGCGCCATCGCCTGGGTCGCGAGCGTCGCCTGCAACCCTATCCGATGCCGTATCCCCCGGCGGCGCTGCCGCTGGCCTTGACCGTCAGTCCTGGGTGCCGGCGGATTCACCGTGCGCTGAGGTCTCCTGCTCGCAGTACCCGGCCAGCTCGACGTAGGCCCGGCCGCTGGCATCGCCGCTGACGGTGCTGGCCCCTTCCCAGTAGGTGCCGTGCTCGTTGTAGAGCTCCTGATCCTCCATGACCGGCGTAACGGTGAGCTGAGTGTCGCCAAGCTTCAGATCCCAGCCATGGGGGTAGGTGCAGCCGCTGGTGGGGCTGGTCCACTCCCCCAGCGCGGTGACCTCGATGTCCCCGTCGTCCAGCTCTTCCGTGACGCAGTCCGCGCCGGTGACAGGGCCGCCGACGACCTCGTCGGAGCCACGGACCATGAAGAGCATGACCTCGCGGCCGTCGTCCAGCTGCAGGGCGAACCAATCCCAACCGGCCGTGCTGAGGAGCAACAGGTTGCCCCACTGGTGGTCCATCCAGCCCTGGCCGGTGACGCTGCGGGGCTCGCCGTCCGCCTGCAGCGTGCCCGTGACGGCCATGCGCACGCGGCTGTAGTACCAGGTCTAGCCGCCGACGTCGTAGTCGTGATAGCCGTCCCCGTGCTGCAGGACGGGGGGCTTCTCGGCGACCAGGTCCAGGTCCAGGACGTAGGCCCCGGTCTCGCCGTGGAGAACATCGTGCCCATCCTGGCCGCTGGCGGAGTTGGCCTCGGCCTGAGATCGATCCCCACCATGGCGGGATCGGGCAGCTCCTCGATGTGGATGGCGTCGTAGGAGAAGCGGCCGGCGTCGGCGTCGGTCACGGCGACATGGGCCATGGTGGCATCGTGGAAGCCCATCTGAAAGACGAAGAAGGTCTCCTCGAAGCCGTAGTGGCGGCCCTGTTCGTCCTGCAGGTGGCCGGTCCAGTACCACCACTCCACCAGCTCCTCGTGAACCGACTCGTCGTCGGGGAGGACCACCTCGCCTGCAGGTTGCTCGTCGCAGGCGTCGGGTCCGTCCCCGCTGTCGGCATCGCCACCCCTGCAGGCAGCCAGGAACAGGATGGCGGGGGCGATGGCGAGACAGCGGCGCATGGGACCTCCAGGGCCGCAGATTATCCCGTTGCGCCAGCCCTCGAATTCCGTATCGGCCGGGAGGCCGCGCTCCTGCGCGGCGGCCGGACCCTACACCCGGCAGGCCCTCCGAACACCCCCGGAGCTTGGCCTGTTGGGCCTATTCCGGGCTAGCGCCCAGGCCACATGCACGCGATCGCCTCGGCCACACCGCCACCACTGTGACCATCCGCCCGCAGTCGATCCGTGGCCGCCCGCTTCACCTCTTCCGGCGCATGCCCCATCACAAAGGAGCGGCCGGCAGCCTGGAACATGCTGACGTCGTTCTGCCAGTCCCCCACGGCCGCCACGCGCTCCAGCGGAACGCCCCTGCGGTCCGCCAGCTCCGCCAGCGCCGCGCCCTTGCTCACGCCAGCGGCGTGCACCAGCATGCCGTGGGGCGCCGGCTCGCCCTGGTCCGGAGCGCCGGGCGCGTTGCGCACGGTGAAATCCGCCACCTCGAAGCGCCGCGCGGCCCGCAGCAGGGCGGCCGCGCCCAGGACCTCCTCTTCGGGGCCCACGGCGATCAGGGCCGAGAGCCCGGGGGGCTGGCCCCACAGGGGGTGTTCCAGCACGCGCGGGACCTTCTCCATCACCCAGGACCAGTTGCGGGCGTAGCGCGCGAAGGCTTCGCCCAGGCGATCGTAGTAGACGCGATCGCCGAAGAGCGGGTAGGCGGCCAGCTCGCGGCCGGCCAGCGCCGCGTGCAACAGCTGGGCGTCCGCTCCCTCCACGACCGACTGCCAGAGCAGCTGGTCCGTGCCGGCATCGACCAGCACGGCGCCATCCACGCACGCAATGGCCCCGCGAATGCCGAGCTCCCGCGCCACCCAGCGCGTGCCGCTGTAGAGCCGGCCGGTCAGCAGCGTGATCGCCACGCCGTGCGCCTGCGCAGCGGCGATGGCCGCGCGATCCCGGGGGTCGATCACGCCGTCGCGCCGCAGCAGCGTGCCGTCCACGTCCAGGGCGAGCAGCTGGGGATTGTCTTGCAAGGTCTGGCTCCGTTGCAGGGACCGACGGGAAATCGCACGCCCTCTAACTGGCCCGGGTCCAGGGTGTCTTGACGCATTCGGACCGCCCAGAGGGCTGGTCCAAAGCGGGGCGCGGCTTTGCAAGGATCAATGTGAGCGCTAGGATGGGCTGCATGTCTCCCTCTACCCCACCCTTCCGCGTCGCCATGGTGGGCGTGGGCGACATCACCATGCTGCACGCGCCAGCCTACCGGGACTTCGACCTGGCCCAGCTGCACCTGCTCTGCGATCGGGACGAGGCTCTGCTGGCCCGCCGGGCCCGCCAGTGGGGGGTGGCGCGCAGCACCAGCGATTTCCAGCAGGTGCTGGCCGATACGGCCGTGGACATCGTGGAGGTCAACACCCCCCACCACCTGCACCGCCCCATGGTGGAGCAGGCCCTGGCCGCCGGCAAGCACGTGGCCTGCCAGAAGCCCATCGCCACCACGGTGGCCGACGCCGAGGCCATGTGCCAGGCGGCCGAAGGGGCCAGCGGCGCCTTCCGCGTGATCGAGAACTTCGTCTTCTACCCGCCCTACGTGCTGGCCAAGCAGCTGCTGGACGCCGGCGAAATAGGCGAGCCCATCAGCATCCGCTTCAAGCTGGGCACCTCGTTCTTCGGCTCGCGCTGGATCCCGCTCAAGACCGAGATCTGGCACCTGCTGGAGAGCGAGCGCGGTCGTGGCCAGGCCGTCTTCGACGACGGCTACCACAAGCTCTCGCTGGCCATCCACTTCCTGGGCCCCATCGCCTCGGTCAAGGGCTTCCTGGGACGCTCGCTGCGCTACGTGGACGAGCCGGGGCACTTGATCTGGCGCTACCAGGACAGCCCGGCCCTGGGCAGCTTCGACATCGCGCTCTCCCCCGCCTTGCACACCCGGTCCGACTACTTCCCGGCCGACGAACGCGTGGAGATCGTGGGCAGCCGCGGCAGCCTGCTCATGTCGCGCTGCACCGGCCAGATCTGCGACGACCCGCCGCTGGTGCTGGTGCGCGACGGCCGACGCACCCTCTTCGACGACCTGGAGGCCGACTGGCAGGCCTCCTTCACGGCGGGCATCCGTGATTTCCCCAAGGCCATCCTGGAGGACCGCCAGAGCCTGATCTCGGCCCGCCGCGCCACCGACATCCTGCGCTTCGCCCTGGCCCTGATCATGGCCGCCCGCGAGGGCCGCGAGATCATCCCCGCCGAGGTGGACGACGAGCGCGTGCGCCGCAGCCTGCAGCGCGCCGGGAGGAGCTGGTGAGGCGCGCCCTGGAGTGGCTCCTGCTTCGGACAGCCCTGCTGGCCCTGCAGCTGGCCGTGCGCCTGCCGCGCCCCCTGCTGGCCGCCCCCCTGAGCCTGCTCGCCGGCCTGGCGGGCCGCCTGTCGCCCAGCAGCCAGGCCCACGCCGTGCTGGCCGACCTGCACGCCGTGCTGCGCGACGATGCCAGCGGCCTGCAGGTGCTGCGCGGCGTGCTGCTCGAGAGCCGCGCCGAGCAGCTGCTGGCCACCGCCCGCGGCGCCTTGCGCCACCACGTCCTGCCCCAGGAGGGCCTGCCGAGACCGGCACCTGTCGAGCGGCCCGCCAAGGCGCCCGCGCGCGTGGCGGTCCTGGGGCGGACGCTGGGCGCAGACCTGCTGCGCCACGCCATCGACGGCAGCCCCGCCCTGCGCCTGCTGACTCCGGACGCGCCGTCCCAGCCCGATCCCGACGCCCTGCCCCGCGATCTGCAGGCGCTGGAGATCGCCGATCCGCGCTTCGCCAGCGCCGAATTCGTCGACACACTGCTGCAGCGCGGCGTGGCGGTCTCGCTGCACCAGGGCTGCCTGGCCACGGCGGACATGTTGCAGGCGCTACCGGACCCGCACGCCGCGCCGCTGCGTGTGCTCTGCCCGCAGCTGCACCACCCCCCTGCCGTCCTGCTGCAGGAGCTGCTGAGGGATGGCGCCCTGGGGGAGCTGGCCTCGTTGCGGCTGCGGGCGACCGTTGGCAGGGGCGGGGGCAGACTGCCCCCCCTGCCGCCACCGGAGCGCGAGTACCTGGCCCATCCGGCCTTCGATCAGTTCCCGCTGCTGATCTGGCTGGGCGGGGAGCTGGCGCGCCTGACGGCCTACCTGCACCCCATGCACCCCGAGCGGGGCGGCCAGGGCTTGGTCAGCCTCGACTTCGCGGCGCCGGGCCTGCAGGGCTTGCTGGAGCTGGCCTGGACCCCCCAGACCGAGCTGCGCTCCAGCCATCGGCCCTACGGGCTGGAGCTGGAGGTGGCGGGCAGCGACGGCATCGCCTGGTTGCGCCGCGGCATGGCCAAGCCCAGCCAGGAGGCGCCCATCCGGCTGCGTGTGGGTCGCCAGGAACGCCTCGTAGGCCAGGGCTCAGGGCTGGATGAGCGCTGGCGAGCCGCCTACGAAGCGGCCGCGCGGGACCTGGCGCAGCTGATCCGCGGCCGCGGCCAGCGCCCGCTGGACCCGGCGGGCTGCATCAAGGCGCTGCAGGCGCGGCAGTTGGCCGAGCGGGCGGGCGGGGAGGAGGAGGTGTTGGTGGTGGTGGGGTGAGAGCCCCATCGCCAGCTACCAGCGCGCAGAGCCCGTCTTGAGGAGCCTTGGGCCGCATTTTGGCAAATGATTTGACAAGATGTATGCTGTTCTGGACAACAGCTTGACGATTTGAGGAGCCCACCCCCATGTCCATCCACCGCTTGATCGATCTCCACGAGTTGGCGAAGCAAGAGGCGAGACGATATCCGCTGCGACGCTTCCTGTTCGGGGAGGTCTTCGGGGAAGAGGGCAGGCACCTGCGCGGCGTCATCGGCCCGAGGGGCGTTGGCAAGACGGTCATGCTGCGCCAGTACGCCCTGGAGCGGAAGGATGCCTTCTACCTCTCGGCGGACAGCCTCGAGGCTGACGAAGACCCGTGGACCATGATCCGTCAGCTGACCGAGTTCTATGGGTTCCGGATCTTCCTGTTGGATGAGGTCCACTTCCTGCCGGATCCGGCGGGCGTGTTGAAGCGCATCTACGATTTCCTGGAGGTGCGCATCATCTTCACCAGCTCGGTGGCCCTGGCGTTTCAGGCCTTCGCCCACGACCTGTCCCGGCGTGCACGCCTGCTGCACCTGCGCTCCTTCTCCTACCGCGAGTACCTCTCCTTCAAGGAAGGTCTCGAGCTGCCACGCCTGCAGCTGCATGACATCCTCGAGAGGACCTGGGCCCCAGCGCATCTCCGGGCCGGCTACCGCTTCGAGGAGTTCCTGCGTGGGGGCATGCTGCCCTTCTCTCTGGAGGAACCTGAACCCCTTCCCCTGCTGCGCAGCACGCTGGAGAAGGTGATCGTGAGCGATATCCCGCGACTGCTGCGCCTGGCGATCGACGAACTGGAGAAGATCCGGTTGTTGATGCGGTTCATCGGCCGCTCCAGCGTCGATGGCATCAACTACTCGAGCCTCTCACGCAACCTGGGAATCACCAAGTACAAGGCCGAGCAGTACGTGAGCTGCCTTGAAAGCGCATTTGTCCTGCAGCGCGCCTTCCCGGCAGGGACCAATGTGCTGCGTGAGCCGAAGGTCCTGCTGGCTCCCCCCTTCCGACTGCTCTATCGAGCCTATGCCGAGGCATTGGGAGGATTGCGTGAGGACTTCTTCGCGGACTGCATGAAGCAGGCCGGCCTGGAATACGCCTACCTGAAGAGCACACGGGGCAGCAAGACACCGGACTTCTTGATCGAGGGTGAGGAGAGGATCGTGGTGGAGGTGGGCGGCAAAGGCAAGGGTCGCGAGCAGTTCAAGGGCATCCGCACCGGGGAAAAGCTGATCGTGGCCCACACAGAGCTGCCGGATGCCAAGCGAGTGCCCCTGTTCCTGCTGGGCTTTCTGGCCTGATGCCCGAAGCCCAGCGCGTCCGACTCACCTCGCATAAGATGTCCCGCCGCACGCACGGAACCACCGGCGTCGACGATCCCTCCCGTGCTCAAGCCCCCGTTAGCGCCCCCGCCGCCCCTTGCGCTCCCCCTGCCGCCGGCGCATGTCGCCGCGCCCGCTCCGGCCGCCTCGCTGGCCATCCCGGGCCCCGGGCCCGCGCCGGCGCTCCTCGCTGGCGCTGTGGTCGCGCTTGGGGGGAGTGCCCCCTTCAGCCACCACGAACATGTCCTCGCACCAATCCGGGAACCAGGCCAGCACCTGGCGGATCTCCACGTCCGGCAGGTCGGCCTGCTGGTAGACGGAGAGATCGGCGTTGGGCTGCAGGTCGTTCATGTTCACCCAGGGCGCGTCGCCCTCCATGGCCCCCTCCAGCAGCGCCAGGGCGTGGGAGCGGTCCTCGTGGTGCACGTGATCGTCGGCGCGCTGGATGCGCAGGTAGGGCACCTCGACATCGTCGATGAAGCGTATGGCCTCGCGTTCGTTCCAGTAGCTGTCGTCGTCGCAGGCCACGCCCTCTCCCGAGGGCCGCTCGAGTTTCTTCTTTCCGCCGGAGCAACCGGTGTACTCGCGGTTGGAGGGGCCTTCCCAGTCGATCAGGAAGCGCGCCTTGGTGGCGCCGTCCGCCAGCGCGCCCGACGACATGGTGATGCCGTAGGAGTAGGAAAGGACCCCCACCTGGTCGTCGGCGATGTCGTCGCGCTGCGAGGTGTAGGCGATGATGGTCCGCAGGCCCCGCTGGTGCACGGTGCCGCCCATGTCGTCCTCTCCCTCGCTGTTGCCACGGCCATCCGGATCGAAGCGGATCACCGCGATGCCGCGCCGCATCATGTCGTCGCGGTGCTCTGCGGCGTTCATCACGGTGGAGGCATCGCCCCCGGCCCCGGGCACGGCGACGATGGCCTTGTGCGGGCCCGGCCCGTCGGGCAGGTGCACGTAGACCGCCAGCTTGGCGCCATTGGCGGGGTTGGTGACGTAGACCTCCACCTCGTCCTTGCCCATGCCTCCGCCCTTGGGGTGGCCCCGATCCGCCGAGCCGCGATCCGGAGCGGGGGCGGCCTTGGGCGCGTCGCCGACGGATCCCTCGGCCGGCGGTGAGATCACCTCCTCGGCGTCGCGCCCGCTGCAGGAGGCCAGCAGCAACAGCGCGGCCGAGCCAGCGAACGCGCGGGCTGATGTCGTGATGATCATGGGATCTCCTGGTCAATAGCGCGGGCATGACTCCCGGGGATCGGGAGAGCCGCAAGATCGTAACCCGGCACGAGCGAAGCCCGTGGTCTGCAACCACCCTGCGGCCCAAAAGCCTGCCTGGCAGCGGCGAGCGCGGGCTGCCAAAGCCTGTGGACCATGCACCCGCCATGCGGCATACTGGCGAACTGGACCGCCGCGCAGCGATCCGCACCGGTATCGTTCGGGCGAAAGACGTCGGGAACGCCTTTGCTCAACGCCACCGCCTCTCCTCAGGAGCCCCCATGCACCGCCTGCTCCCCTGCCTGTGCGTCTTTTTCCTGGCTTGCGACGCCAAGGACCAGGACACGGCCGCCGGCACCGAGACCGAGCAGGAGGACCTGGACGGCGACGGCTACGGCGCCGACACGGACTGCGACGACGAGGACTTCGACACCAACCCGGGCGCCGCCGAGATCTGCGACGGGGAGGACAACGACTGCGACGGCTTCGTGGACGACCAGGATCCGGACGTGCAGCCCGACCTGAGCTGGTGGCCCGACAAAGACGGCGACGGCCACGCCGCCGAAGACTCCGACGAAGCGCTGCTGGCCTGCGAGGCGCCCGAAGGCTGGGTGGCGCTGGCAGACGACTGCGACGACGATGACGCCGCCATCAACCCCGAGGCCGAAGAGATCTGCGACGAGATGGACAACGACTGCGACGGCCTCACGGACGACGAAGATGACCGCCTGGCGGGCGCCAGCAGCTGGTATCAGGACGCGGATCAAGACGGTTGGGGCGACGATGACGCGGCGCAGCAGTCCTGCTCCCAGCCCGACAGCGGCTACGTGAGCCAAGGCGGGGACTGCGACGACGGCGACCCCGCCTTTCACCCCGGTGCCCCCGAAGAGGACTGCACCGATCCCAACGACTACAACTGCGACGGCTCCACCGGCTACGATGACGACGACGGCGATGGCTGGGCGGCCTGCGAAGAGTGCGACGACGGCGACGCGACGGTGAACCCCGACGCCGACGAGGTCTGCAACGGCATCGACGACGACTGCGACGACGAGATCGACGAGGACGCCCTGGACGCCTCCAGCTGGTACGCCGACAGCGACGGCGACAGCTACGGCGACCTGCTTTTTTCGCTGCAGGCCTGCGAGCAGCCCCCCGGCTACGTGGCGGACGCCACCGACTGCGACGATGCCGACGCCCAGGTCAATCCCGCAGCCAC